>NZ_KB902999.1:0-2610 GCF_000379565.1 Cupriavidus sp. UYPR2.512
ATTCCGAACCTTCAGGGCGACGGAAATCGCGCTATATCATGCGCTTGGCAATCTTCCTGAGCCTTCGTCAACCCACACTTTTTCCTGACGAACCCGATTATCTGCTGACCTACAAGCACTTCCTGGCCGATCCGCGACCGGCCGCTCGCCGGGTCCTGGCAGGGAGCCAGAAGCTTGCGCGCAGCCGCGGACTGGCGCCCCTTTGACCGGCCGTTGTATCTCGCATCAGCGGGTACCAGGCGATGGTCATCCTGAATACTCTCTTCGCCTGGCTGACCGAAGCCGGCTATTTGGCCGGGAAGCCGCTCGCGCTGCCCCGCCGCGGGTGCGCGCCCGCGGCGCATCACGCACCACACGAGCCATGGCGCGACCGTGAAAGACGCCGTCGCGGAGATGCCAACCGGCACCGAGCGCGAGCGCCTGCACGCCGCGCGCTGCCTCTGCACGCTGCTCCATCTGGGGCGGGGTGGCGTCAAAAGTCACCGGCCTGGTCGAACCTGTCATTGCCGGCGGCGAGGCGTGGGGGCCCATCTTTTCCGGCAAGACAGCGCGCTGCTATCGCGCGATGCGGCACGCCAACGCCGCCGCCGTGCCATTGTGGCGCAATGGCAAGGTCAAGGGTCCGGCTGACGTACTCGGAGGAGAGCGGCTGGCCGGTCGCAGCCGCCCTCGCCCCGCCAGTGCCGATATCGCAGGCGGCGCCTGCTCGGCGAGCCAGAGGGCGGCGCGAGGTCCTGCATTTACCGGGAAGGCGGCGGCGCGTTTGTCGCGCGCCTGTGCGATGGACGAATTCAGGCCGTGGGCGAATCCCCCGATCAGCTATGGGATTATGGTCTGCCCACGCTATGGCCCGGTATGAGGTTGCCTGACCATGCCCTCATGGCCGTGAACAGCAACAACATTAGGTGCACGGGTGACAACTTTAGGATGTAAGGCCGGACGGGCGGAATGGGCGCTAACCGAAGCGGCTCTTTCGCTTACCTGATAGCTGGTATTATCAGGTTTGAATTTTTCCACAATATAGGGGGTTTAGCAGGCTGCACTTGGGTTCGCGGGGGAATTTTGGGGGTGGCGGCAACGACGCTGGATGGCCGTTTAAGAGGCGTTCCCAGCCTTACCGGACGGGGAAGCTGAGAAGCAATAGAGGCAGTGTAGCCACAAAATGCGTGTCCCGCCACACTCTTTGCATAACCCATATCCCTTGAGGAAAGTTGCCACAAGGATTCAAGCCGCACAAAGGTCGGCAAGCTTCGTTATTGTTATCAGGTAAGATGCAACCAATAGTTCACCCCGCCCATTATGGCCCAGCATAACAACGTCGCCGCTGCCAATCCGCGTTATACCCGCGCCGACTTCACGGCGCTACGCTTCCGCCTCAACCGCATCCCTACCGCGCACATCCTGTCGCGCGTCTATGACGAGGAGGCGCTGCAAGCCGCAGGCATCGAAACGCCGGCGCAATTGGAGGCGTGGCTCGACGCCATGCGTGACCATTTGGTCGAGCGCGTGTGTCTAGCCAATCCGTACCTGTCGGAAAGTTTGGCCGACGCGCGCCGCTTCAATCGCTGGCCGAAAACGGCGGTCGATTACCTGGTGCGGGCCGCCGATCAAGATTTCTCGCGGCCGCAACCGGACGATCCGGTGTCAGCATGGCTGCGGCCTATCGTCTTCCGGACGCTGCGCCAGGAACAGATCCAGACGCTCGCGCAGCTGCATGCCTATATTGCGCTGCGGGGCAAGCATTGGTATCTGCCGATCCCGAGGCTTGGGGTGGGCAAGGCGCGCGCCATTGAGCGCTGGCTACAGGGCCACGCGGCCACCCTTGGCCCGCTCGTGGTCGCTGACGACACACCGCAAACAGCGTTGGTCGAACTGGACCCGGATCTCGCTCGCAATCTGGTGCCGCTGGAGCAGGTTGGACGGGTGGTGCCTGCGCTCGACGGCAGCCAGGGCCGCAATCGCGCGCCGGGCTTTTGCCTCATCGCCGCGCGCAATGATCTGGAGGCAATCCAGGCTTACCTCTACCGGTTCCGCGACCGGGACAAGACGGCCCGTGCCTATCAGAAGGAACTGGAGCGTTTCCTGCTCTGGTGCGTGGGCGTGCGCCGCACCGCGCTATCCAGCGTGGGCACCGATGATTGTGAGCGCTACAAGGATTTCCTGGCGCAGCCGGATCCGTCCTGGATCGGCCCTAAGGTCCCTCGAACCTCGTCGCGTTGGCGCCCCTTTGCGGGCGTGCTCCAGGCGGAATCGCAGCGCTACGCGGTGCTGGTGCTGAGAGGTTTTTTTGCCTGGCTGGTGGGCGTGCGCTACCTCGGCGGCAACCCGTGGCTGCTGGTCCCCGATCCGGTCACGGCACGCCGTGACGTGCCAATCGCGGTCGAGAAGGCCTTGCCCGGGCAGCTGTGGAAGGCACTCGTGGGGCCCGATGGCATCCTCGACCAGCTTTGCGCGAAGTGGCCGGTGTCGTCGCTGGGGGCGCCACTGACGGCGAAGGACGCCGACGCGCCGGGCGCGCAGTACCGCCTGGCGCGCGCCGCCGTGCTGCTGTTGGGGTGCACCGGCGCGCGCCGCGAGGAGGCGGCCCGCGCGCTGCGCTGCCACCTCAAG
>NZ_KB903000.1:0-2627 GCF_000379565.1 Cupriavidus sp. UYPR2.512
GACCACCGTGGCATCAAACGCCGGGTCAGGCCGATGTTGGGGTTCCAGAATTTTCGCTGCGCTCGCATCATCCTCGGTGGCATCGAGACCATGCGGATGATCCGCAAAGGGCAGATGGATATCCCCAAGGGGAGCAGTCCGTCGGCCGCCGAGCACTTCTATTCCTTGGCCATATGACCGCGGCGCTCTCGCCACCCTCGGTCGCCCCTAATTCCTTATCGCGACAGAACCACAAATTGACCCAGATCTTTAACACCCATATCGCTGGCAACGTGGCCAACGGTGGCAACGGGGTCTCTCAGCAGATGACGGTGAACGTTGGCGCTGGGGACTGGGAGGCGCTGCGGCATTACCTGCATTCGCTTGGACTGCAGGACTCCGACTTGGTCGGATTGCGGGCGGATCTCGATGGCGCGCGCTCGCAGGAGGCCGGGATGGTGGGCAAGCCGTCTACGTGGTTCGGCAAACTCTGTAGCAAAGCCGTAAATGGTGCCGCGGAGGTCGCGGCGGCCGGGATCGCCAAGGCGATCGCCGGCTATCTTGGTCTGTCGTGACGGGCGCCAAAATGAAAAGGGCGCTCCGCAGAGCGCCCCCAATGCAGGAAGTCGGGGGTCCGCCCACCCTCTCAGGCAGCTGCCAACACTGATCCCGACTTTTCATTGCCAACTATAAAGATCTTTGCACGTCAAGTCAATGGACCACCTGTCCGACGAAGAACTGGCCGCCGTAGCAGTCCTTCTCTCAAGTGAGCGATTAAGCACCTTCGAGCGGCTCGCCGGTTCCAACCGCGGGGCAATTGCGCTGCACCAGGAAATGCTCCGCCTCGGAGCCTCGCTGATGGCAGTCACTGCGCTGATTGAGATTGCGTTGCGTAACGCGGTGTGCGATCGGTTGACGGAGCATTTTGGCACGGCCGACTGGCTGCGCAGTCCGCCGCAGACATTTCGTTGGGAAGACGAACTGAAGGGCAAGATTGCACAGGCCGAGGGTAGTGCACAGAAAGTGGCCTACGCGAAGCTGAGCCAGGAACAGAAGAGGCAACTGGACCAGCGCGCCTTCAGAAATGGCGCGCCTCCTGCGGGGCTGTCGCATGAGCGTGTTTCGAAAGCCCGCCATTCCGCGATCGGCGTGCCAATGGGCCAGGTGGTGGCGCAGCTCACCATGTATTTTTGGAAGCGGCTGTTCTCGACTGATTACGAACACGCGTTGTGGAGGCCCGCGCTAAAGCATGTCTTTCCTGACAAGTCCGTGACGCGAGCGAACGTTGCGACGCAGTTGGAGGCCATCTACCAGACCCGCAACCGCATTGCCCACCACGAGCCGGTCTATGGGCGCCGCCTTGCCCAGACCGAGGCCGCGATTGACTTTGTCGCGTGCCAGCTCGGCAGTAGTGGCCATGACGGTCGAACACCCCTGGAAAAGCTGCTGCAACCCGAAATGACGGAACTGCGCGAGCGGGCCGAGGCCATGCGACAGCGGCTGGACGCGTTGCAGGCCGACGAGCTGTAACCATAGGCGGCGACGTGAAGCTCTACGTGATTGGCAATGGCTTTGACCTACACCACGGTATCCGTTCGTCGTTCGGGGACTTTGCACGCTACGCGCAGCGCGAACATCGCGACGTAGCCGATGCCGTCGAACGCTACCTTCCGGCTGCGGGGGCGGACTGGTGGAATCTGGAGGCGGCGCTAGCGGAACTGGACTACGAGGGCGTAGTGGATGACTGCGGAATCTTTGTGCCATCGTATGCTGCGGATGATTTCAAGCCAGGCGATTTCGAGGTCGAGGTCGGTCGTGTCGCTGACGCACTATCGACGGGACCGCGCCGCGCGTTCAGTGCTTGGATCCATACCGTGGAAATACCTGACCAAAGTAAGCGCATTGCACTGGATCCTCGATCGCTCTTTCTTAGCTTTAACTACACGGACACGCTCAGCCGGCTGTATTCGATTCCAGCAACACAGGTTTGGCATGTTCACGGGAAGGTTCCATGCCGGCCTACAGAAATAGTCTTGGGGCATGCATGGAAAGCTGCTGACCGGCGGCCCACCAATCCATCAACCGATTCTGAGGACTATGACTTCTGGGTAGACCTCGGCTACCGGCACTTGGATGAATACTTCGAGAACACCTTCAAAGCCTCGGAACGGGTCATTCGTGACAATGCCCACCGCTTTGCTCAATTGCACTCCTTGTCCGAGGTCATAGTTCTGGGTCACTCGCTCGCCGAGGTGGACTATTAGTACTTCGAGGCGATCGCGACGCACGTTGATATGCGCAGCGTTCGATGGACAGCGACTTACTTTCGAGAGCACGAGCGCGACGCCATGACGGCGACTCTGACCTCGCTCGGTGTGCCGGCATCGCACATCAGAACGACGACGCTCGAAGCCATGAGGTGCGACGTGGAGCCAGGCCTATGTTGAAATTCAAGGCGCTTGCCCTACCAGCGGTTGCGAAGGTACAGGCCATGCTTATCCGGTTGTCTCCCAAGCCCTCTACCGATAGTATGTTGGTCATCTGTGCCACCCTGGGGCAACCATGGTTATTGACGTGCTTGACCGAGGCGATCTGCCGTTTCCGGGCTCGCTGCCGGAGTTTCAGCGGATGTTTCCAGACGAAGCGGC
>NZ_KB903001.1:0-2614 GCF_000379565.1 Cupriavidus sp. UYPR2.512
GACCGGATCGCGCTAAACCACGTCCGCCTCGCCAGAAACCTCATCGACATGCCGCCTATAAGGCTTGCTGATGTCCTTATCTTGGGTGGATTGCGACCCATCCTCCCATTACGGAGCCATCCCATGAAACATCTGAGTGACATTGTTGGAAGCTGGACGCCCGCTCAATGGGAAGGTCTGCTCAAGCGGTATCTGCCAGCGGAAGTCCTGACGGACAGCTTCTGGCAGGGCCGCCCTGGTCCTTGCCCCCTCTGTGGTGGCCACGACCGTTTTACGTATGACAACAAGCGCGGCCGCGGCGACTGGGTGTGCCGCAAGTGCAATGCAGGAAGTCCGAAAGCTGGCGACGGCCTGGAGCTCGTACGCTGCTTCACCGGCCTTTCGTATCGACAGCTGCTGCTTGAACTGAACGGAGGGCGTGCCCTTCCGATCGAGGCCGGAGCAATACGAGGTCCAGCGCCTCGTCACAAGATCAATGACTCGGCAGCAAAGCTGCGCCGCATCGACAGGAAGTGGAACACGGCAACCGAGCTGTCGCCTGGGGATCATGCCATGCGGTATCTCGCTGCACGCGTGCCAGGCCTGCGGGCACCAAAGCCAAGCGCGCTGCGTATTGCGGTGCAGGATTACTGGCATGACGGTCGGATCATCGGCCGCTATCCAACAATCCTTGCGAAGTTCACGCTGCCGGACGGGCGCATGGCAACGGTGCATCGTACCTCGTTGGACCCTTCGGCACCTGCCAAGGCATTGATTGTCGCGGAGGATGGAGTAATCCTGCCTTCCAAGCGCAACGATGTGTCGGCCCTGCCGGTTTCCGGTGGCGCGGTGCGGCTAATGTCGCCGCGCGCCGGCGAAGTGGGTGTCGCCGAAGGTCTGGAGAATGCGTATGCCGCCTACATGCTCTTTGGCGTGCCGACCTGGAATTGTCTGAATCGCGTGCTGCTTAGCCAGTTCGAGGTACCCCCAGGCCTGGGCATTCACACGGTCCACATCTTTGCGGATTTCGACCAGATTGACCCAACGACTGGAAAATCGCCCGGCATGGCCGACGCATTGAAGCTGGACAAGCGCTTGCGCGCTGCCGGGCTGCGCACCGTGATGCATCGCCCCAAAGTCCGGGGAACTGACTTCTGCGATCAATGGCGCACCGAATACCAGCTGCGCCGCATGTCTCGCCAGGCGATCGCTGCCTGACATAACCGCCACCTCTCGTGGCGCCGTACTTTACCTCTGCCCTGTGGGTCCTTCCCACAGGGGGGAGCACTCCGTGGCAGGCTCTCTCAGGAGATTGACAATGCCACAGAAGGGATTCACCGCCATCGTCAACAAGCTGCATATCCACGCGATGCGCAGCTCGGCCGCGACTGACGTCAACGCCGGCCAGTCGGAAGCGCAGTTCTTTGATGTGTATCGCCGCGAGCCGTCGGGGAGCATGACGTTCCTCGATCGGCTGCTGTCTTTCGATTCCGCCCTCGACTACTGCCTTGCACCGACGCTGCATTGAGCGCGTCAACCCTTAACAAGAAGCCCAGCGATTGCTGGGCTTTTTTTGGGTGTGCCGAGCATGCGCAACAGCTTGGGGGTGCAAGTCCCCTGTCCAGCCTGATGGGGCGAAGGACTAGCGAAACGCAAGGGCGTCGTCGTGAGGCGGGGTCTGAAGGAAGCGTGTAGCAAAGCCACGACCTGACGAACAGAAACCAGATATGAGGCCTACCCGGCCGGACGAGCGAGCCAATGATCGCGAAGTCCCCAACCATCAAGGGCCGGGGTGGTAGATCTGGCAGGTGTGTGGTGAAGGCGGTTGTGCTTACCTCGGGAGGCCTGTGCAGCGTCCTGGAATCAGGACTGAGCGCCCCGTAAGGGGCGTTGACCGCCGTGCAGGAGTCAGCAGAGGGCATATTAGGGCGGTGACGCCTGAAGGCCCGAACGGAAAGGAGCGGCGAGTAAGCCGGAGAACTCGACATGGGAGCGCAGCAGAAAACGCGTCGCGTCCTTGACGGCGGAGGTAGGGGTGAAGCCCCGATGGCTGCTGATCGAGGGGCTGAACCTATGGCGGCGAACCCCGAGCCTGAAAGCCCGTCGGCTTACGACCGACTGATGGAAGAAGTCTGCGAAAGGGAGAACCTGAAGCAGGCGTTGAAGCGTGTGAAAGCGAACAAGGGTGCGCCGGGCGTGGACGGCATGACGGTTCAGGCATTACCGGCGTACCTGCGGGAGCATTGGCCGACGATACGGGCCTCGCTGCTCGAAGGCAAATACAAACCACAACCTGTGAGACGGGTCGAGATACCGAAACCAGATGGAGGTGGCGTGCGCAAGCTTGGCATCCCCTCTGCGCTCGACAGGTTCGTCCAGCAGGCAGTGTTGCAGGTGCTGCAAAGGCAGTGGGACCCGACGTTCTCGGATTCCAGTTACGGCTTCCGTCCGGGACGCTCGGCGCATCAGGCCGTGGAGCGCGCGCAGGGCTACCTCCAGGCAGGGTATCGCTGGGTGGTAGACCTCGACCTCGAGAAATTCTTGGATCATACATAGCAATGCCCTTTGGTTCATGAAGCGTGCTCGAAGAGGTCAGGTTGTTCGCTGACTGCCTTGATGCGTAAGCCTTTGCGCC
>NZ_KB903002.1:0-2524 GCF_000379565.1 Cupriavidus sp. UYPR2.512
TCCGGTGCCCGGCGCACCTGCGCCTCGAACAACGTGTGGATGCACTGCTGCGACGGATACGCCGCCTGCGTCCGGTTCAACTCCTCCAGCAGATATGACCGCTCGTTAGCCGACAGCAGCTCAAATTTCCCCACCGGTTGCCGCGCGTTGGCCAATGCAGCGGAAAGCAAACTTTCTATATGCCTTGTGATACGTTCAATTTGCTCATTTCCGATGCGACTGGCATCAAAGTGCCAGCACAAGCTCGCATCCTGAGTGCAAATCTCCAATGACAGGACTCTGCCGGGCCGAACTCGATTACCAGCCGGGATGCTCGGTGTATCTTCGCTGCAATCCCCAGTGGTCGCGATACCGATCGGCCAAGGCTGCTCCAACCCAAGCTCTTTAACCTGTTGGAGCGTGGGATGGCGCGCGACAAGATCTCGCGGAAAACTATCGTGCTTCTGCAACCGAATGCACTCATCCTCCACTGCTTTACGAACATCCGCGAATTCGCTATCGGGATCAATCGTAACTTCCATCGGCACAACTGAGCTAACGAGGGACTTCATGCCTTCTGGACCACCTCGCTTCTCATTGGTGATCGGCGCCCAACCTAGCTGGAGATCTATGCCCCCCGTTACGCGAGCGACATAGATCAGCCAAGCTGTCATCAATGACTCAACACGCTCGGTCGACGGGAAATATTTCAGCGCATCCAAGATGAACTTCGGACTGGTTCGCCATTCCGGTACAGATTCCTTGCGCGAAGAAGTAAAACAGCTGATATCCGGTGCTCTGAATTTCTCGAGCCTACACCTCCAGAACTCTTCCCGGGGTGCGAGTCGCTCCATCTGCGCTCTAATCGCCGCCGCAGCAGCATCGTCTATCACAGGCAAACGATCACCGATGCTAAGGCGGTAGTGCTTGGCAATATCTATGGCGTTCGCGCGCTTTCCAGCTACATCTCCGAAAAATACATCTATGTCCTCCGTTTTCGTCGATACACGCCAAGAATCTCTATCGATTTCTATCAATGATCCCGATTGCAATTCGGAACATTGATTAAGAACTCTTGCTGACTCAACAGTAAGAAAACCATCAGCCGTGAGGATTTTTGCCGAGCCAAGCGGATTTGCATGATATGCCCCGAAACTTAGCGCTCGAGCCATTGCTGAAATATCTCGCGCAGGTCTATCCCATCGCAAACAACCTGCAGCATCCGGCCGACGCCATCTAGGGAAATAGCTCCTATCCTCTGATTTCTGACGAATGCCACCCCTCTTTCCCATTTTTAATATGGAAAGAAGCTCCATAAATCCAACAATGGCAGACTCATAGCATCTTAGGTTGAGTGTCAAAGCCGTATCGGAAGTTTCAATCGACACTTCTTTTTGAACGACCAAATCACCCGTATCGATGCCCTCCTCCACAAGGTGCCACGAAATTGCAAATTCCCTTTCATGAGCCAGTAGTGCCCAAGATGTCGCGTGCACTCCTGCATACCTTGGTAACGGGCCATCATGATAGTTGTAAGCTCCTCGGCGCAATTTGCGGACCAAGTCTATGGGCAACAACAACGGATTCGCAATGGAGAACAGAAGATCTACGTCCCTCTGTCCGATCAGTTCCGTAAGCCCATCTATACTGCTCAGACGTGGTATTCCTTCCCGCAAAGTCCAGTTAGAGAACACATCGTCTGTACTCAGCACGGCACAAATCTCACATCCGGCTTGCAGTGCGAGCTGGGCGCACCTGATAGCTAAAGTACCACCTCCAACAAACACGCTTACACCACCTCTCAAGCAATCTTTTCTTTGCTCCGAAGTATCAGATGTGAGGTGGTTTATTTTCATGTCAGATGGAGGAAATTTTTACTAAAATAATATTACTCATCTTCGCTATAGAATATTCTAAGCAATCGGCATGCTGCGAACTCTTCGGATGATTGCGAGAACACGTCATAAAGAAATTTTATAATTCATCAACACTCCCCACGAACAAGGCGCATCCGCACGACGACACCCGGGGGCGCTGCAACAAGCGGAGAGCTTTGGATTCCGGGTTCGAAGAAGCGCCCTGTGGACGCCACCTCCAGATGCAGATATTTATTTGTAGTTGGGCAATTTTGCAACTACGATTCGCTATTCCAGATTCTCATCCTGTATTTGTAAAATATTCATCTGAATTCCTTATTTTCAAAATCTTCGCTCGACAGGGTAGCTGCCGTTAATCATACCGATGAGTCGAATCGAATCTACCACCCGATCCACCGGGGGGCGTCCACATAAGCGTTTCCCTAAGCTGTGCATGTTGGTTTGAGTGTTACGCCAATATTGCAAAGCTGACTCCGGTTGCGCGAAGTTTCATTCGGATATACGAAGCTGGCTATTCCTGTCGCTCCCCCAAAAAATCCAAATCGCGGGTCTACGCCCGGACCTCAAAAACTTTGGTTCGTCAGGAAAAAGTGTGGGTTGACGAAGGCTCAGGAAGATTGCCAAGTGCATGATATGGCTCTGGTGCAAATAGCGCGGGGGCGAATCGG
>NZ_KB903003.1:0-2599 GCF_000379565.1 Cupriavidus sp. UYPR2.512
TTCATCTGGACCAAGAGCGCTCGCGACATCCTACAGAAGGTCATTCGTGCCAACCGCCGCTTAAGTTCCAAACAGAATGGAACATTGCACTAGCCCTTGCGGCCCGAGCCAGGTGGCTTCAGGATTCGGAAATCGTAAGCGTGCGACGTGAAGTCGCGCCAGCTATTACCCCTTGTAGGTCTCAATCAGCGAATACAGATTGGCGTTGCACCCCAAGTCTTGGATCGTATTCGCGTTTGACGCCAAACTTTCGTCAGGCCGCAAACAGATGGCCCAAACACGCGCTAATCTCAAAAGCCGTGAGATTTCAAGCGAGCAGCCTGCGTCGAGCCCCGCGGACTCTTCGACCCCTTTGTCGCCTCGGTCGAGTATTGAACGTCGTCCGCAACTGCTCCGTACCTTTACAGAAATCAGGAGTCGAAAAATGGGGTGTTGCATCTCCCGCCCGAGCGTACAGCATGATACCCACCACAGCTATGGATACACGCAAGATGCGGAGTCCACAGCGGCCGAGTCCCGCCAATCAAGTCCGGGATCTGAAAGCCAATGGCAGCAGTTTCCGAAATCGCCCCGCCGTGCTGCAAGCGGAAGCACATCGTGGCCTTCCCCCTCCGTACGCGTGACCGAGAAACTCCAGCTGCTTACGCAGGCCCTGCAACGCGCGAGGCGAGCTGAGATTTCGCCTGCTTTGGTGCAGTATGGTCAGCATATCGCGAACGACTTGGCGAACAACGTGCAGCCAAACGAAGACACTCTGTCACTTGATATCGACAATTTTCCTCGTTTGGCTGGTGGCTATAACAGCCGCTATCCCGGCCTCAACCTCAGCCATATGGACTCACCTGCCGCGTTTCTCAACGCGTTGGCCGATTGCTCATCGGACATCTCATGGCGAGCGGTCGTCCGGCTTGAAGATGGGGGAAAGCATCACTTCGTCGCTGACGTTCGAACGCGCGCCGGAGAACCTCCCAGCGTAATCGTAATGGAAGCCGCCAGCCTTTACACTTTCGTGACCGCTTATACGAACCTTCGCCGACAGTCGTTGCAGAGGCTCGGACCAGAGCCGAAATGGGCGTTCATCGGTGTAGGTGCTCAGAAATCCGAAGCAGACTGCGTGATGTTCGGTATGAATTTCGCGTTGGCAGCTCACCACCGGTCATCCACGTTTGACGACTGGCATGAGAACTTGCATCAGCACGGAACAATTGCCGATAAAGGGAATGACTCCGGCCAATTCATGCCATCGCCCGACGCAATGCTGGAGTTTGCGCAGATCAACCTGTTCCACGGCGAACAGTTCCTGCCAGCGCTTTTTTATAAGCACTCACACTCAAAAGGCGTAGTCGACGAGGTGGCGGATCACCAGTCGGGCATCAAAGACAAAGATATGAGTTCAAGCAGGCGTGCCCAAAAATCGGAGTCGTTAAGCGAGCGTCTTGACGCATTTGCGGTTCACAGAGAAGGAAAAAAGCCGTACAGCGCCTCTATTGAGACATCGCGAGCAACTAAGATTCGTACGGCGCTGGACAAGATGTTATATGACTGATGCCAACGCATGCTATAGCGCCTCGGGCGTCGCACTGAAGGGGGTGCATCAGACAGTCGAGGATGGTGGTGGCCAGGTGTTGTCGCCGAGGTATCGCCCCCAGTCCTGCACGACGCGGTTGGATGTGACGATGATGCTGCGACGCAATTTGTAGCGCTGGTGGACCAACGTCCGCAGCAGTTCGGCGGCGGCATCCGGGATGCGTTTTGCCAGGAACAAGTCGTCGAGCACAACCAGTTCCGGTTCGAGCAGCATCTTGAGCAAGCGGTCCTGATCGGCGCGCGTGTCTACGGCGTAGCCAGCGTACACCGTCTCCGATTCGACGTAACGTACATATCCCGAAACCAAACAGGTAGATACGATCGACGAGTATTTTGGCCAGAAGATCGTCGATCCCTATCGCTGGCTGGAGAACGATATTCGGCGCGATCCGGATATTCGCGCCTGGGTCGATGGGCAGAACGCCATCTCCGCCCCTTATCTGGCTGGATTCGCGGGACGAGACATATACCACAAGCGCCTGACTGCGCTGTTTGACTACGAGCGACTGACCATGCCGGAGAAGCGGGGCGGGCGATACTTCTTCACGCGCAGTTCCGGGCTCGACAACCAGACCGTCCTCTTCTTCCGCGAGGGCGTGAGCGGCGCGGATCGCGTCATCATCGATCCGAACAAGTGGTCGGAGGATGGCGCCACAGCTCTGGCGGAATGGGCGCCGTCTGAAAACGGAGCGCACATTGCCTACGCCATTCAGGAATGGGGGCACGGACTGGCGCATGATCCGCATCCTCGACATCGGCAGCGGCGAAATTCTCGACGACGAGATCAAATGGGCCCGCTTCACCAACATCGCCTGGGCGAAGGACGACTCGGGCTTCTTCTACTCGTGCGACCCCGAGCCAGAGAAGGACGCCGAATTAGTGGCGCCTGCTTTGGGACACGCGGTCTATTTCCACAAGCTAGTGTAGCGTTCTGTTCTTGATGGAACTTATATGAATTCGGCGTCTCCAATGCCCACACTGCGACACAGCGTGGAGAGAGTGAGTGCGAGTT
>NZ_KB903004.1:0-2596 GCF_000379565.1 Cupriavidus sp. UYPR2.512
TGGCAAGCCGTCAAATCTGCTGTTGGTTGACAAAAAAAATCGGCATCACACTGGCAACGCTGCGCGCTGACGCTTTGTTCAGCGATTCCCTAGCTTCATTTATAACGCGTGGACCGGGCCAGGCCGCACTTGTTGAATTACAATGCGCATATGTCACGTGCAATCCCTAGTGCCTCGCTTCGGGGCGCGGTGTTGGTACTCTTCGTGCTGACGCAACTGCTGACCCCGCTCCTGCACGGCCATTTCGGAACTCCGATACAGACTGGCCTGCACATGCACGCTGGACTACCTGCCGAAACTAATTCCCATTTCCGCGCCGCAGCTTCTTTCAAGGGCACTACTGCGCCTGACGTGCTTGAGGATCACGCCCATGCCGATTCATATCTGGCGAGCGGGGACTCGTTCGAAGTTGACGTCGAATCCGGGATCGAACCGCTGTTGTTGGCCGCGCTGATCCTGCCTGGGTTACTCCCCGGTTTGTCCATCTTGACGTTCGTGTTGCTGGCGGCCCTTGCCAGCGATTCCACGCGAGGGTCTTATTTCCATCCCGCCCCCGCCCCACGCTGGCGCTGCTGCTTCAGGCACCCGCCCCCCGCCCAGGCGCCCCCGCAGTTCTCCTGATTCCCATCATCCGGCGCCTTGCCGGTGTTCCTGCACGCGCTCCGTCTATGGAGGGCGGGCTCTCAACTGCATGTTGGAGTCAGGCATGTCATTCAGACACCTTTACAGAGTCCGTGCGTGGATCGCACTGACCTACTTGTCGTTCTCGCACGTCGCCGTCGCGCAGGTCGCGGCACAGGCGGTGCCGCTATCCGCCGAGCATGCGCGCGCCCTTGGGGTGCGCACCAGCGCTGTCTCCGCCGCCGAAACGCTCGACGTTGGCACGCACGCCAGGGTCGTATCCAAGCTAGATGCCCAGTATGTCGTGGCGGCACCCTACCCGGGCATCGTGCCGCGTGTGCTGGTAGCAATCGGGCAGACCGTGCGTCCGGGCCAGCCGCTGGCCAGCTTCCCGAGTCCGCAACTTTTCGATGCGAGGCGCGCGCTGGCGGAAGCGAACTCGCAGGCCCGCCTCGCGCAGCAGGCCCTGGTGCGCGACCGGTCGCTTTACGAGGACGGCATCATCGCTGCCAGCCGCTGGCAGGCAACGCAGGCTCGGGCCACCGAGGCTGCCGCCATGGCCCGGGCGCGGCGTGCGGAAATGGCTTCGGCGGGCGTCGTCTTTTCTGGAGCGGGCGAGGAGGCGCAACTAGTGGCGAGCCACCGAGGCATCGTGTCGGAGGTCAACGCCGTGCCGGGCACGCGGGTGGAAGGCGCCGCACCACTGTTCCGAACCGTCGATCCGGATGCGCTGGAACTGGATCTCCTGCTTGGCCGGGATATACCGGTGCCGTCACCCTGGTGAGCAGGTGGAGGTCGCACGGCGCGACGCGGCCGGCACGGTGGTCGGCGTTGCGCCGGCCGGCAATGGCACGGCCGGGATGCGGGTGCGCGCTTCGCTGGACCGCCGTGGTGACCTGCGCGCGGGCGAGAGCGTCAACGTCACACTGAAGTTGCAAAGCCGGGAAGGGAAGGGCACGTCCGGGCGGGTGCGCGTGCCGGCGGCCGCGGTGGCCTACTGGCATGGGGCACCAGGCGTGTTCGTCGCTACGGATAAAGGTTTCCGATTCCAGCCCATTACGCTGGAGGGCTTGGACGAAGCCAATGCCGTGGTCCGCGGCAACCTGCCGGCGGGGGGGCGCGTGGCTGTCGCGGGCATCGGCGCGCTGAAGGGCCTGTTGGCGGGAGACCAGTGATGCTTGCCCGCCTGATCGAGTTTTCCTTGCGCCAGCGCGTGCTGGTCCTGATTGCTGCGAGCGCGCTGGCCGCTGCGGGCGTGTGGGCTTATGTGAACCTTCCGATCGACGCCTTTCCCGATATCTCCCCGACCCAGGTCAAGGTGGTGCTCAAGGTGCCGGGTATGACGCCGGAGGAAGTCGAGCAGCGCGTCTCGACGCCGATCGAGCAGGAACTGCTCGGCATCCCGCACAAGACTATCGTTCGCTCGGTGTCCAAGTATGGCATCAGCGACGTGACGATGGATTTCGAGGAAGGCGTGGACGTCTACTGGGCGCGCCAGCAGGTCTCGGAGCGGCTCGCCGGCCTGGCGCGGGATCTGCCTTCGACCGCCGAGGGCGGCCTGGCGCCGATTACCACCCCGCTGGGCGAGATGTTCATGTTCACCATCGAGGGCGATGGCTACTCGCTTGCCGAGCGGCGCCGCGTGCTCGATTGGGTTATCCGACCCGCCCTACGTACTGTGCCGGGCGTAGCGGATGTCAACGCCCTCGGCGGCGAGGTGCGAAGCTACGAGGTGATTCCCGATCCGTCCCGCCTGCGCGCGCGCGGCGTGACACTGGGGCAGTTGCGTCGGGCTCTGGACACGAATCATCGCAACGACGGCGCGGGCCGCCTTGACCGTGGCGACGAGCACTGGGTGGTGCGCGTGGAAGGGGGCATAAGGCATTTGATTACACACATCTCAGTCGTCAAGTTCACGGGCATACCGGAGACCGGCGGCGAAATCCACCACTCGCTGCAGGCCTTGCCAGATGGT
>NZ_KB903005.1:0-2570 GCF_000379565.1 Cupriavidus sp. UYPR2.512
GATCACGCTGGGGTCCGCCTCGAACAGTAACCACAGGTCAAGCAAGGCGCGCCGATAGAACGTCAACCGTCGTCCCAGCTTCGGGCTGAAGGCTTCCAACCGGTGTGCACCAGGCGGTCGGGCAAGCGCGACCGGCTCCGTGAACTGCGGAGAATTTTCCATCAGATCAAGACCTTAGGGACAGGTCTCGAAGTCTAGGATTTGAGGTGGCAAATTTCAGGCGTACTGTGTGCGAAATGGCACTTTTGCATTCGATCCAAGTGGAAGCAAAAGTGCCACCGAAATTGCCTACAGCCCGCAACCATCGAAGACGAGCCGGTGGCACAATTGCTTCGCTCTACACTGGTGTGACCTGCGGCGGGATTTTGTAGCCAATCAGGCAGTGAGTCGGCTGTCGATATTAGCAGTATCCAGCCAGGCTCGACGGACCGTGGCCGGAGGTTGATAGCGATGGGCGCTGTGCGGTCGGCGCTCGTTGTAGAACTGCCGCCAGCGCTCGATGAGCACCTTAGCCTCGGCGCGGCTGCGAAACCATTCGCGATTCAGCAATTCGTCGCGCAGCTTGCCGTTGAAGCTCTCGACGAAGCCGTTCTGCCATGGGCTGCCGGGAGTGATGAAGGCCGGGCCGATCGCAGCATCACGCAGCCAGCGCATGACCTTGGCCGCCGTGAATTCGGCGCCGTTGTCCGATCGAATGTGGGCCGGCTTGCCGTACAGCCGCATCAGACGCGACAGCGTCAGAATCACGTCCTGCGAGCGCAAGCTGGCGCCGACCTCGATCGCCAGGCATTCGCGGGTGTATTCGTCGATCACACACAGCATCTTCAGCGCCCGGCCATCGACCAACTGGTCATGGACGAAGTCGTAGCTCCAGACCGAGTTGGGCTGCGTCGCGCCTGGCAGGCGGATGTCGCTGCCGCAACGGCGCCGACGAGGGCGCCGTCTCGGGATGCTGAGTTTCAGGGCGCGCCACATCCGGCGCACACGCGATTCCCCCATTGCTAGCCAGGCCGCCATCCGACGATAGCCAAAGCGCGGCACCTCCGACGATGCCGCGAGCAGCCGGTCGCCCAGGCGCCGATCCTTCCCCGGCTGCTTGAGCACATAGGTCGCCACCCGGCGGCTGAGTCCCAGGTAACGACATGCCTTGCGTTGCGAGAGACCCCGCCGAGTCAGGACTTCCAGCGCCTCGCGCCGGCCCGTCGGGGTGTTCATTTTTTTCGACTGAATTCCTTCAAGCCATCAATCACCAACAACTGCTCGGCAAGCAGGCGCTTGAGCCGCTCGTTCTCCGATTCCAGTTCCTTGAGCCGGCGTGCCTCGGCCACGTCCATGCCGCCGAACTTGTTGCGCCAGCGATAGAACGTCTGCTCCGTGATGTTGTGGCGCTTGCACAGATCCTTCGTCGGCACTTCCCGGCTTTCGGCTTCCCGCAGGATGCGGATGATCTGTTCGTCGGTAAATCGCTTCTTCATCGAGTTCTCCATACTCCAAGGATACGAGAACTCACTTTCCGACTGGCTACAGGATTCGTCTCAGGTCATTGTCCTTGGGGCGGCGTACGCGGGCCGGCAACACAGCCACGCCGTAGTGGCTGGCAAGGTCCTGATAGGTCGGGTTAAGGTCCGGCTCGTAGCGCGACGCCCTGGTCACGCCGCTGCGCAGATTGTCCGGCACCCACAACTCGGTGCAACCGCCGAAGAAGTTCAGGGCACGAACATGGCTGGCGATCCAGTCGGGCAGTTGTTGGGACCAGGTCGCCTCGATGTAGGTATAGTTCGACGCGCCCAGCACAGCAACGAAGATCTGGGCCTGCTTGATCTCGCCAGTAGCACCGTCCGTCACGGCCACCGTCTGGCCGGCATAGTCGATGAACAGTTTCTCTCCCGGCGTGTGGGTCTGGCGCATCGACAGCGACAGCCGCTGGCGCCAGCGCCGGTAGTGGTCGCAGAAGGCGCTGTACTGGAAGCCGTCCTCCTGTCCGGCCTTGTACTCCTGCCACAGCAATTCCAGTGTCACACCCTTGCCGCGCAGTTCGTTGTGGACGCGCAGCCAGTCCGGCGCTGGCCGCTGCACCGAAGACGGCTCGCTGGGCGGGAACAGCAGCCGTTCCAGGGACGGTTCGTCCAACTCCGGCGGCAGCGGATAGCTCAGGCCCGCCAACTTGGCACGTGCCAAGTAATCGGACACGGTGGTCGGCGAGGCGCCGATGATGCGGGCGATTTCCCGCTTCGATCGGCTGTGGCCGAAATACAGCCGCAACACTTCTTGGATTTTACGCATGGATAACCTCTTGTTAGCCAACTGACACCCCGGAAAAATCTGCCAGAGTGCCACGGTTATCCCGCGGTGCTACGCCCTTCTTGGCCGCCTTAAACTGTCCAGTTTGAGGCGGAATCAGTGTCCAGTTTGCGCTGGAATCGCCGTCCAGATTGCCGTGGAATCAGTGTCCAGTTTGCCGTGGAATGGGTGTCCAGTTTGGCGCGGAATACGCAGCCGCTGATACCCCGCCGGTGAGAGTTGCCGCATCGGACTCGTTTCGGACAACTCTTGCTGCTTTCGCGCGTTAT
>NZ_KB903006.1:0-2589 GCF_000379565.1 Cupriavidus sp. UYPR2.512
GTGGTGCGCGTGCATGACTTTGCCGAAGCGGTGGCGCTGATCAATGCGCACGAGTACGGCAACGGCGTGTCGTGCTACACCAGCGACGGCGGCATCGCGCGTGCGTTCGCGCGGCAGATCCAGATCGGCATGGTCGGCATCAACGTGCCCATTCCGGTGCCAATGGCGTGGCATTCGTTCGGCGGGTGGAAGCGCTCGCTGTTCGGCGACCACCATGCCTATGGCGAAGAGGGCGTGCGTTTCTACACGCGCTACAAGAGCGTGATGCAGCGCTGGCCGGATTCGATCGCCAAGGGCGCTGAGTTCACCATGCCGGTGGCGAAATAACCGGCAACGATGATGACAAGAACAGCGACAGAGACATTCGACTACATCATCGTGGGGGCCGGTTCGGCCGGCTGTGTCCTGGCGAACCGCCTGACGCAGGATGCGGACGTCAACGTGCTGCTGCTGGAGGCCGGCGGCAAGGACGACTACCACTGGATCCATATTCCGGTGGGCTACCTGTACTGCATCGGCAACCCGCGCACCGACTGGCTCTATCGCACCGAGGCCGAGGCGGGGCTGAACGGCCGTTCGCTGGGCTATCCGCGCGGGCGCGTGCTGGGCGGTTGCTCGTCGATCAACGGCATGATCTATATGCGTGGCCAGCGCGAGGATTATGACGAGTGGGCGCGGCTGACCGGCGACGATGGCTGGCGCTGGGACAATGTGCTGCCGCTGTTCAAGCGCAGCGAGGACCACCACCGCGGCCCGAGCGAATTCCATGGCGCCGGCGGCGAATGGCGCGTGGAAGGCCAGCGGCTGCGCTGGGACATCCTGGAACGCTTTGCCGATGCCGCTGAAGAGGCGGGGATTCCGCGCACGGAGGATTTCAACCGCGGCGACAACTTCGGCGTGGGCTATTTCGAAGTGAACCAGCGCCGCGGCATCCGCTGGAACACGGCCAAGGCCTTCCTGCGGCGTGCGTCGGAGCGTCCCAACCTGACCGTTGTCACCGGGGCGCAGGTGAGCGGGCTGACCTTCGACGGGCGCCGCTGCACCGGCGTGAACTATATCGGCGGCGGCCGGCCGCACACGGCGGCGGCCACGCAGGAAGTGATCCTGGCCGCGGGCGCGGTCAATACGCCGCAGCTGCTGGAGCTGTCGGGCATCGGCCAGGCCGAGCGCCTGCAGGCGCTGGGTATCCCGGTGCGCCATGCGCTGCCCGGCGTGGGCGAGAACCTGCAGGACCACCTGCAGCTGCGCTCCGTGGTGAAGGTCAGCGGCGTGCGCACGCTCAACACGCGCGCCGCGAGCCTGTGGGGCAAGTTCTGCATCGGCGTGCAGTACGCCTTCAACCAGAGCGGGCCGATGAGCATGGCGCCGTCGCAGCTGGGCGCCTTTGCGCGCTCGGACCCGTCGCAGGCGCGGCCGAACGTGGAGTACCACGTGCAGCCCTTGTCGCTGGACAAGTTCGGCGACCCGCTGCATGCGTTCAATGCCTTTACCGCGAGTGCCTGCAACCTGCGGCCGACATCGCGCGGCAGCGTGCATGCCGGCAGCGCGGATTTCCGCCAGGCGCCGGTGATCGCGCCGAATTACCTGGCGACCGACGAGGATCGGAAAGTCGCGGCGGACTCCATCCGGCTCACGCGCCGTATCGTGGCATCGCCGGCGCTGGCGCCGTACCGGCCCGAGGAATGGCTGCCGGGTCCGGCATTCCAGACCGACGAACAACTGGCCGAAGCGGCCGGCAATATCGGCACCACCATCTTCCACCCGGTGGGCACCTGCAAGATGGGCCGCGCCGACGACCCGATGGCCGTGGTCGACCATCGCCTGCGCGTGCTGGGCATCGACGGCCTGCGCGTGGTCGATGCCTCGGTGATGCCGCTGATCACGTCGGGCAACACCAATTCGCCGACCATCATGATTGCCGAGCGCGCCAGCGACCTGATCCGCGAAGACCGCCGGCAGGGCCTGGCGGCGGCGGAAGTATGGGTGCAGCCGGCGCCGGCTGCAGCCGCCGCAGGCGCCTGACATGAGCGCGCCACTTGGTCGCGGGCGGGGCCGTGACCAAGTGGCGCGGCCTGCTCATGTGCGCTTGCAAAAAAACTGACACTTGGTTCATGTTTCATAGTGCAAACCCCGATGTTTTGCGATGCAACAGGCGCACACAATAGACGCCTCACAGGGTGCGTCGGCAGCACATCAACGCCATCGCCGCAACCTGCGCGGGAGCCGCCCCGCACCTGAACAGAAAGCCGCAGCAGGGCCGCAACCACGGCCAGCCTGACGGAACAAGCGGCAGCAAGGGCCTACCAGGCCGGTTCGGACCATTGTCAGTGCCGGGCATCACCCCGGCAGTTCAGCAAGAGGGCGGGCAGGAGACATGAACCAGCAGGAAACCATCCTGGAAACGCGGAACCTCACCAAGGAGTTCAAGGGGTTCACGGCGGTGAGCGACGTCAGCCTGCGGGTGCGCCGCGGGTCGATCCATGCGTTGATCGGGCCCAACGGCGCCGGCAAGACGACCTGCTTCAACCTGCTCACCAAGTTCCTGGAGCCGACCACCGGCACCATCCTTTTCAACGGCATCGACATCAC
>NZ_KB903007.1:0-2536 GCF_000379565.1 Cupriavidus sp. UYPR2.512
ACTCGCACTCACTCTCTCCACGCTGTGTCGCAGTGTGGGCATTGGAGACGCCGAATTCATATAAGTTCCATCAAGAACAGAACGCTACACTAGGTGGGGTCAATTTCGCGCTTACGAGGTTACTGCGCTGAGACGCAGGCACCTCGTCATGTCCGAGATTGGGCAGCAAGTGGCTGATCTGGCGCCACGCCCGAGGCCGGGATGCGTGTGCGGCAGCGCCACTACGTGCGCTTCCAAGCCTAAGGCGCGCGTTCGCGGCTGAGATGCTCGTGCCAAATCCACCGCCGCCTCCCTTGTCCACCGTGGCGAACCAGCGGAGAAGCGTCGGCATAACTGTCCCGGCACCGATGCAGCCGCTTCCGCTCCAGGTTTTGCGCGCCTTCGTGATCCATGGCCGCGCCGGCGGACCGGCCATGGCGGCAAGGCGCGATATCTTCCGCCAAGAAGCTCATACCGCACCGCAACATCATCGCGCATCTGTTCGATGACCCGTGCACCTCGCTGGCACCGTCGGACCTGCACGGTTGGATTCAACGGCGAAGCGAGGCTAGCGGGAACGGCGACGGCACAATTGGACCAGGCAGCACGGATTACTGAGCGATGTGCTTCCTCGATGTCCATCGTTTGTTGCGCTGCAAGTTTAGCGCCTGTAGGTGGGCCGAACTAGGCTGTGTTTGAGGCCGCTCGTCTTTGCGCGTCTCACTAGATCTTGATTTAGATCAAGCGAAGGAAAGTTGAAGCAGATGGACCTTGCCTTAGCATACCTGATAGATAAACTAGCCTTTACCACTCTAGGAGATGTTAGCAAGGGAATGGGACGTCATATCAGTATTGATAGATTACGCTATGCATTCGTACTGTATTAACTGAAGCCGTTCCGCTTTTCTCGGCTCATATCGAAGTGTTAGAAAATTATTTTCGATTTATGGAGATTGCCATGCGGAAGATTATTAAGAATGTGGTGTTCGTGGGTTTAATGTCTGCGACTGTTCTTGGGGGCGCTATGTCCGCATTCGCTACGGAAATGGAGGGGTGGTCTGACGACTGCTGGTTCCTTGAAATCGGAAAGGGTGATTTTAAGATTTGTTTGTAACAATGAGCGGCATAGGGTGCTGCAGCCCTGACATTTCTCAAACGCTAGGGTCATCAAAGCGCAATGGCGTCGGCCAAATAGACCTTGCGCATGCCGCCTTTCGGCTAATTGGGCAGCGATCGCAGCGCCGTCCCTTGGGCGCAGAGCGGCCAACCACTACCCTTAGTTGGCCCTCTCTCAGACCGTGCGAGCGTTGGACCTCGGCAAGCAGCGCTTCCCGAGTTTTCTTCACGGTCATTCTGACCAGACGCACCACCACGGAATCGGTGCGCAACTCGAAGCGCGGCAAGGGACCATCGCAGGAGTGAGCCGAGGTCTTGCTCCGGCTCGAACGGGGGGGCGGGTGGCGAATGCGAGTGCATATGCGCAGGTCGTGCTGACGTCGCAGTCATTGACGCATTTTCGGTGTTCTACAGCTCGGCTCCCCAAGTCGGTTTGAAGTGTGGCTTCTCTCAGCTCCCGGACCAGCCGGGACCAATCCAGGTCCAGACGATCGCCAGCGCAGCCTGGGTTGACGGTCTTTCCGGACTGCTTAATTTGAATGATCCAAAGGTCATACAAGCGGGGCCCATGGATCATGAGGAACCGATCCAGATATACACACATCTCTTGCAGCATCCCACACAGGGACTCTTCATGATCGACCCACGAATTTCAAAGCGGTTTGTTGAAGATCCGAGGAGCCGGATGGGTCGTGAGAAACTTCGCGAAGACTGAGAAGAGGGAGGCCCACACAAACGCTTCGTCGGCGATCAGATCGGAAGGGGCTTCCCTCAAAGGGGTCTTTATGACCCATCTCCATCTCGATCACATTTCCGGGATGCCAGACATCCCAAAGGATGTTCAGTTCTACCCCCGCCCCGGTTAGGGCTGCGGAATCGAAGTCCGAGAACCTCTTTTCGTTCAGGGAATGGAAGATCGCTTCTTCGATGGCAGGCAGGCCTGCCCTCCAAGAGTTCCAGTTCATGAAAGAACCCGGATGGCAAATTCGACCGTGTGGTCGACGTCTTCGGCGACGGTTCGTTGTTTCCAATCCTGACGCCTGGACTTACGGAAGGCCACGTCTCTTATCTCGCCCGCACGCAGTCAGGTCCAGTGCTGCTTACTGGGCGACACTTGCAACACCCGCTGCAGGTAGGAGCTTCGAGCCGGGAAGTTTCACATTTGACCGGGAAGGCGGCGTGTGTTAAGGTAGTTTATATGAACGCCCCCGATGCGCTAGGTTTTCTTGTGTTCCGATTCGACAGGATAGGTTGCAGCTTTATATGCGGCCTTTCTGCAGCATACGCTGCTGGCCCCGATGAAATCCGCTGACTCGCTCCTCATTTGTCGCGCGAGCTGAACGCTCAAACCATGCTTATCCGGTTGTCTCCCAAGCCCTCTACCGATAGTATGTTGGTCATCTGTGCCACCCCGGGGCAACCATGGTTATTGACGTGCTTG
>NZ_KB903008.1:0-2522 GCF_000379565.1 Cupriavidus sp. UYPR2.512
CACCTCCGCCGTCCCCAATTTCCCCAAGTGCAGCCTGCTAAACCCCCTATATTGTGGAAAAATTCAAACCTGATAATGTCGCCTATCAGGTAAGTTATAAATGCACCGTTCGGGTCACATCATGGCCGTCGTCGCTCACACAACTAAAGTTGCCCGACGGTCGTTTGGGGCTCCGCTTCAGACCCGCGCCGGGGCTGTCTATATATTGGGTCGCGCGGGCCAGAAAGAGAAGGGCCAGATTAGCGCCCGGCGACATCCGGCAACGCGTGCGCCCGCTGGTAGCAGCGGGCCGCCTCGGTCAGGTCCCGCGCCTCCTGCCAGAACCCTTGTCGGTGGCGGACGACGGCCACAAAGAACTGGTAGTCCGCCGCCGCCCGCGTCGCGATCGGCTCGGGCGTCACCGCGCCCGCCGAGGTGGGAAACGGTAACGCGACCCGGCCCATCCGCTGGTAGTCGCGCGCACCGCGCCGCAGGCCCGCAAGCGCCGCGCCCGGTGTCGCGGCGGCTACCTGCAACGGTGCCTGATTCCAGCGCGCGACAAAGCGACCATCGGCCGCGCGATAGAGCCAGCACCACGGACTCCCGTCCTTCAGACCGAGCAAGTGGCGACGCCGCACATCGGCATCGGCCGGTTCGATCGCCTCGACCACTTCCCAACCGGTCTCTTCCGACCAGGTCAGGCACGCGCCCCGACTGGCCGCCCACATCGTGTCCCGGCGCGCCTGTCGGCGGGCGGCGTTTGCCAACTGACGCATCGCTTTGCTGGCATGCGCGGCTGCCGTCCAGTCTGCCAAAATCGACGCCGCAAAGCCGAACCCGCCGGGCATGAGGCGCGCCAACCAGGCGCTGTCACGCCACGACGTGCTGGGTGCCGCGTCGGCCCAAGCGGCGACGCCCGACCATGCGGCCGCGTTCGCGCGCGCTTGCGCATCGCGCCAGAGCGCGCCCAGGCTCACGCGCGCCGCATGGCAGGCGAACCAGTGCCGCGTCGCGGCATCGGCATGATCTGCGCCGCGTACCTGACAATCGGCTTGCACCGGTTCGGCCAACTGGCCCGCGGTCCTCGTCAGCGGTGGGCGATCGGGCCAACGCCGCTGTTCAAGGCCCGGTTCGGCTGCACGTCCCCACAGCATGTCGATGAACGCCTGCCGCGCACGGGGACTGCCGCCGATCCACGCGCTGATGGCGAACGGATCGCACGAGTCAATGAACCGGGCGATCCACCGCGCGCCGTCAGGGGCCAGGTGCCGGCGCACATGGCGGGCGAGCGCCCGATACACCGCCGTGGCGGGCGTCGGTGGCGAATACGACGGCTTCCTGTTCTCGCGTTGGCCCGGTGGTGGCGACACTCCATCTCGCGACGGCGTCTGCTGCGGGCGCGGGCGACACCACACGGTGCGGATTTGAGCCGGCACGAAACTGATTGGCCGCAGGCACGCGGGATAGGCGAGCCCGAGCACTTGCGCGGCGGTGATTACCCACTCCAGGCGGCCGGGAGCGGCTTGGCCCAAGGCTTCGTCCAGCCGCGCGGAGCGGATGAGCCCGGACAAGGCATCCCGCCACGCGGCAAGTGGATCGAGCACACGGGTGGCGCCCGGCGCCAGCGTCGGCCGACGGCAGGTTTCGTGCGTAAGAAAGTGCAAACGACCACAGCGGCAACTGCCGGCCGCGGCGTAGTCGGCGCTGGGCGCGCAGCATCGCGTGAAACGGCGCGCCGCAGTGACAGCGGTCCGGGAGCGGCGTACCGTGGATCGGGCACGCGTCAAGCAACGCGATGGAAAATAGGGCCGTGTGGTAGCCGGCAGCGAGACAGGCGAAGCAGAGGCGCGGCCGGGGCACCGCCAGCGCCGCGCTCAGCGAGGACGGCAGCGCGCCTAGCGTCGACCAACGAAATGCCTCTGGTGGCTCGCCGAGCAAGCGTGCGAACGCTGAGATATCCACGCCGCCGGCACGCTCGAGCAATTCCACGGTCGCAGGTGGGTGCGCCCCACGGCAGGGCAACTCGTGTGGGTGGAGCGCACTAAGCGCGCACGCGCGCAGGACCGTATGCCAGAGCGACGCATAGGGCAGCACGCTGCCGACATGCCAGGTCAGGCGCGTGTCAGCCATGTGAGGACTGCCCGGGGGCGGCGTGATGCAGGGCCGCGGTTGCAGACACCAGCGTCATCAGCATGCCATGCCCGCAATTCTCGACGGCGGTCCGCCAGGCCTCGGCCGAGGTCGCCATGTCGATGTCAGCGCCGCCGGCGATGCGCAGCAAGACATGGCGGCAAGCTTGCGCCACGGTCTTCATCGGGAAATCGATCGGTCCCGCGTAACGTGGCGGTAATGTGTCCTGCATAGCCTGCATCAGCGCGTCTGCCTGCGGCGCCATCCGGAAGCCTCCGGCCCACGGACGAGGTGCCAGGGCTGCCGTAAACGAGCAACCTGACCCTGCCTCGCTTTCACGTACAGCAACTCATGCAGCCATGCGCAGGGCTTCGTAGTCGACCGGCGTAAGGAAGTCGATCGAAGTGTGCAGG
>NZ_KB903009.1:0-81897 GCF_000379565.1 Cupriavidus sp. UYPR2.512
CAAGCCCAGTAGCACCTCAGGGTGATGCGCCGCCATGCCGCGACCCGCGTACGCCCCGCTCAGCTCCGACAGGTCCATCTGCTCGATGACTTCCACCACGAACCGCGCCAGATGACCTTCGGGCAACCAGTCCTCCACTGACGGCGGCAACAGATAGTCGGTCTGACGATCAACGGGCACGAAGCGACTCACCTATGGACTCTCTCAGAAACTTGTTAATTTATTAACGCCCAACCCGTCCCGCCGGACGACCGGGGATCCCGAAAATCCGACAGTCTCCTAGCGAAGGCAATCGCGATGCCTCGGGCGGCCCGCGCCGAGCCGCTCTGCCAGGGTCGCAGCCCAGATCTGCACCGTCGTCCCTATCGATCGGCACCGATCCTGAACGGTTCGGTGTCGCCTGAGCCGGAACGGCGGTCGTCGCCGAGCGGGGCCGGCCCATCACGGAGCCCGTCGACGCGACTTCACGGGGCAGGGGTGGCCGCGGCGCGACTTGGTGTCGCCATTTTTGCGGGGCGCGACCCCAAGATAACGGGTCTTTTTGGGGCCGGAAAAATCCCGGCAGCGGCGGGCCTCCGCCGGGTGCGCGACGCCCTGGGGTGCCGGATCGCGCCCCCAAGGCGCGCGCCGTTATGCTTCCCATAACAGGCGCGATCAACCGACATTAGCTACCGGGGGCCTGCCGACTTGCCAAGCGCATGGCGCAGTTCGACGGCATGCCGCGTTGGCCGATCCGGGTGTTCAAGCAATCGCCACAATACGGTGGGCGATTGCCGGCCACCATTCACGACATCGGAAGGCGAAGCTGTTTTGGCATGTCCACCAGGTCGGCATCCGATATATAGCGTGATCGGTAGCGTGTTTTTCCGTCAATGGAGCGGACGGCGATGCCGCCTTCGGCGATTAGCGTCGCAAGGGCGTCCTTGTACATCGATGCTGTGGCCGGTGTGCCGTTGCAAGTTTCCGCGAAAAGTTGGGAGAATGATTTCGGGGCCGTCTGATCCGCGATGCGGCGCGCGAGCTGAATGACCAGTTCCTTGTCAGACCTGGTGCGGGCGACGTCATCAAACCGGAATCCGCCGTCGAACTCCTGCAAAAATCCCATGGTCTGGGGTGCCAGCATGTTCAACCCGGCTCCACCATAGTGCATGAAGTGATTGCTGTGCCGCCAGTGGACCTGTTTCATCACGTCCTGCGCGCGAGGATGCTGCGATAGATGTACGAGCCAGTATTCACCGTGGCCGGCGCCCGTCCCCCGGATGAAGAACGGTGTGAAAAACTGCGCGCCGCAGCCGTCCACGAGCGCCTCGTAGAGTGCGGCCTGAATGAACCGGCGCCAATCCGCCTCGTCGCGCTTGATGTTCTCAATGGTGCGCCCGCCCAGATGCTTGAAGATGTCGACCCGAAGGGTGGATGAGATTTTCCGGGCCAGTTCGTCGTTGGTGTAGGTCGCAAAAGACGAGACATGGAAGGTGAGGACGATCTCGGCATCCCGGGCCCGCGCAAAGATACGCCGGATCAGCGACAGAGGGACTTCGGTGTAGCCGTACTGATCGAGGAAGAACAGCGCGGTGCCCGAGCGAGGCGTATGGGAGGCGATCCGGTCCAGCACGGCTTCGACCGCAGCACCGAATTCCGCATGCAAGATGTGGATGGTCGTGCCGATCGCATGTGCATAGCCGCGTTGTGTCAACACTTCGCGAAGGTGGTTGAGGGCTTTCTTGTCTTTGTCGATGAAGACAAACTGTACATCGAACAAGACGTGCTTCAGACGATCCTGATTGACCTGCAGCGATGCTTCCTCGACGGCCTGGAGGATGCGGATCGGCGACCCGTCGACGAGCGAACCGGAGTCCTCCAATTGATAGAGGCCGCCACCACAAAAGCCGTCAACGAGGGTGATCCGGATCCGATCACGACCGCGGGCATTGAGCAGGCGTTGCTGGAAGTAGCGGATCAGATAGTCGACCAGTACCTGATGCTTCGTGAGGCTGTGCGGCGCGATTTCGGCCGGGCCATTGCTCCAATCGTAGTGACGCTTTGCCAAGGGAAGACCCCGAGAAGGTTTGAACGACGACTACACGGCGGTGCGCGGAAACTGATCCCAATGCTTGCCGGCTAAGACTCTGCCCGCTTTTCCCTTTCCGATGGCCGCGACCGAAACCTCCGACCCATCCTTGCGTATGACGTGAATTGGCGTGGATTTCTTCAGCAGGCTCGCTACGTGCTCGACGGGCGCCCAGTGTCCCCATTGCTTGAAGTGGAAGGGCACCTTGGCCTTCGCGCACTGCCGCTGCAACGCAGCAGGCCAGGCCGGATCCATGGGTCGAGAATGGGGGCCGGACTCGCCGCCGGAGATCACCCAGTCGACGCGATTGCCTTTGTCGTTGCGCTTCAGGTAGTCCGTCAGATCGAGGGCTCCGAGCAACGGCTCACACGACAGAAATCGGACCGAAGGGGAGGAGAACTCGAGCAGGTGCTTGATTCGCTTGCCTGCCGTCGCCTGATCTTCCACGGTCGTGCCAAGCCAGACGTTCTTTGGGAATTCATACCCTTTTGGCAATTGCTTGCGCACGAGATGAATCCGCTTCGTCAGGAGCAACCAGTCCAGATGCGGAGTCTGGGCAATGAGTTCAAGTAGGCGCAGGCGTTCCGAAACCAGATCCCGCCGATTCTCAAATACGTCCGCCATCGAGGCGCAGAAGACGCGTCGGCGAACGTTTTCGCGGGCGGCGTCTTTGTTCCACTTCAGGGGCTCCTTCCAGTGGGCATCGCTAAAGAACCGGCGAGGAGTGTGAGGACCCCACAGCCCTTCGCCGAGGCGCTTTGCCCAGGTCTCGGCATAACAGTGGTCGCACGCGTCCGATACCTTCACGCAACCCCACCAAGGATTGAAGGTATGGTGCGTCCATTCGATGCGAGAGTCTTTTCCCATTGCAGCCAACCTGGTCCCGATTGGCCGTCATTGTACCGTGCCAAAATCCGGGGAAGCGTTTTGCCCTGACCCATGGTGTAAGCCGATTGATCTGATCTCGGCTAAGGTAGAGGGCGTTGAATTCGGGGATCCCATGTCTCGGATTTCCGTCAATTGCGATGGACACCATACTGGCGTATTGTTTCCGCATAAAAACAGATTGGTCGAGACTACTGCGTGAAAGCCAAGGATAAAATCGTGCCGGACCCCATCGATGGATTGCCGGCCATGGTGGTAGGGCGTTGGGTCACCGAGGAGAAGCATCAAATTATCAAGCGTTACATTGATGCATCCTGGGCTGCCCGTCAGAAATTCAACAGCCAGCGCACCTATATCGATCTGTTTGCCGGAACCGGCAGGGTCAAAATCAAGCATACCCAGACATTTCTGGATGGTGGCCCCCTTGCCGCGTGGCGGATTGCGCAGCAAAAGCGCGGAGCCTTCTCGGATTTCTTTGTCGCGGACGCCCATCCCGGCTACCTTGCCGCCTGCGACGCGCGCTTGCGAAAGTGTGGGGCGCCTGTCAGATCCTGCGTTGGGCGGGCCGATCTCACAGCCGACTGGGTTGTGCCGCAGCTCTCGAAGAGTGGGCTTCATCTGGCGCTGCTTGATCCCTTCAATGCCGGCCACCTGCATTTCTCCATCATCAGAAAGCTGGCGAAGCTGCCATCCATCGACATCGTGGTTCACCTCAGCACCGGGGATATTCAGCGCAACATCGCGTCGGGTCTCCAGGTTCAGCAATCGCCACTGGATAACTTTGCGCCGGGGTGGCGCGATGTCGTCAGGGCCCAAAGCTCCAAACAGGCCATGCGCAGCGCGTTCGTGCAGCATTGGATCCATCTGGTCGAGCAGACGGGGCTGCAGGTTTGCGACATGATGTACCCGGTCCGGAACAGCAAGGAGTCGACGATGTATTGGCTGTGCCTGCTGTCACGACATCCGCTGGCCGAAAAGCTGTGGAGAATCGCGTGCCAGTTCGAAACGCGCCGTCTGTTTTAGTGCATGCCACGCGCGGTTCGTCTCGTCCCGGCGAACCCGATACGCCGGTGTAGAATCGTCGTTTGTAAGTCGTTCATCTTGCGAAATGAGCCTGCTCGACATGGCCCCGATCGTGGAAAACGCCTATCTGACTCGCCCGGCAAACCGCCTGCTCGACGACTTCGGGGCCGGAAAGGCCTCGCCTGGATGGGTAGCGCCGCGGCGCTGATGGGTTGCTGGCGGTCAAGCTGATCCGGACCGTCTGCAAAAAGAGCCTCGAGAAGACGCAATGTAAAGACGGCCACGCTCGAATATGTGCTCGATCAGATGACGCGCATTGAGCCAAAGCTGGTTGAGTTGTTCGAAAAGGATGCCCGTGAATTCGATGAGGTGTTACGGCTGAGGATCGAAAGGGACGAGGCTGCGAACGCCGACGAGAAGACGCGTTTCACCCGACGCGCCAATGACTTGCTGGAAACCGCCGCGGACAACGCTTTTGCCGTGATCGACGCCTGCATGCCGTTAATCCATCACGGGGTCACGGTCTTCCAAGTCGGCTGGGGCTCGGTGCGCGGCGACTCCGGTGCGGCAATCAGCTCAGCAATTGCAGCAGTGAAGTCCGCCATCTTTATCACCAAGCTGAATCTCAAGTCCCTTGGCAATCGGCGCTACGCACGAGAGAACATCAGCCGGTGCGCGGAATTGTACGCCTCGCTCCAACAGCGGCAAGCGTCGGCGTTCGAATGCGTGACGTCACTGAACGCCGAAGCACTCCACGTGGTGCAACTCGAACTGTTTCACCAGGGCGGCGAGCGGGCAGGCGGTGTAACCGAGCCAGGAACGCCGGCTGGCGATGACGCAGTACGTCTCTAGCGGCGGCGCTACGGAGGATCGTCGTTCCCCAAGGGTGTGAGCGAGCGGCGACACGAAAGCCACCACCGAAGTCGCGGGCAACGTTCTCTTTTTCTTCGGGAACCGGACGCGATCCGGCCGCAAACGTTGTCCCTTGTCTGGGGGGAGCCCAGCCGCGAGGCTTGGGTAAGCGGATCCGCCCCTGTGCAATGAAGCCGCCCACCGGCGAATGTTTGACGTAGCCAGGCGGCATCGACGTCGGAAACCCCGATATCCCAATCGTCGCTTTCCGTCGCAGTTTGGCCGTGCTGGCGGTGACGCTATCTAGCCGCTGCCTGCCGAGTCTTCATGTGGAAGCCGGAGATTTCTTTCATACATGGAAACCCCGCTGCCCGAGGCCGGGGAAGTTGACCCAGTTTCACGAGCAGACCTGGATATGGAGCCATGTCACATGTTGCCGGTAAGCGTCCGGGCAACCCGTCTTGAATTGGGGTGAAGGTCTTGGGAGCATCGTGTCCGCTTAACGAATAGGTGGACACGTGAACACTATCGAACAAGAGGCTCCGGCCGGACGACGTCGGCGCCGCCGCTACAGCCGCGAATTCAAGGCTCAGGTGGTTGCCGCATGCCAAGGACCAGGTGTTTCGATTGCAGCAATTGCGTTGCATCACAAGCTCAACGCTAACCTGCTCAGGCGCTGGGTTGACCAGGCCGAAGGGAATGTGCCGGCCCTGATCGTCGGCGGCGAAGTGGCAGTCCAGCCGGTTGCGACGCCGGCATTCGTGCCGGTGCCGCTTGAGATGAGGAACGTGCGTCCAACCGAGATCCGCATCGAAGTGCGTCGCGCAGACCAGTCGATCACGGTAAGCTGGCCGACATCCGAAGCAGCGCAATGCGTTGCCTGGCTGCGCGAGTGGCTGGCGTGATCCGCATTGACGAGGTTTGGCTGGCGGTCGATCCGCTGGACATGCGGGCCGGCTTCGACACGGCGCTGGCCAGGGTGGTCACGGTGTTCGGGGCCGCGCATCCGCACCATGCCTACCTGTTTGCCAATCGCCGGGCCAACCGTATGAAGGTTCTGGTTCACGACGGCATCGGCATCTGGTTGGCAGCACGCCGGTTAAATCAAGGGCAGTTCGCGTGGCCGCGTTCCAGCGAACCAAAGCAATACCCGCTGACGCACGAACAATTGGCCGGCCTGGTGCTTGGATTGCCATGGCAGCGCATCGGTCAGGATGGAGTGATCCGAGTCGTGTAACGTCCGCGATTGCAATCGGTGCGCGTGCCGATGTTCGTGGAATGCCGGGCACGGCACAATGGCCGGCATGATCGACACCGCACAACTCCAGGGCATGAACGCAGACCAACTGCGGGCGCTGGCCATGGATTTGATGTCAGAAGTGCGGGCGCGGGATAGTGAGTTGCGCCTTAAAGATACCCGCATCGCTCAGCTCACGCATGAGATGGCTGTGTTGAAACGGTGGAAGTTCGCCGCCCGTAGCGAGAAGCTTCCAACCGAGCAACAGAGCTTGCTTGACGAAGCCATCGACGCAGACCTGATCGCCATCGAGCACGAGCTCGAACAGCTCGCCAGCAAACCGAAGAACGAGCCCCTGCCGAACAAACCGCGCCGTGCGCCGCTGCCGCCGAATCTGCCGCGTGTCGAAGTTCGCCATGAACCGACGTCGACCACGTGTGGTTGCGGCTGTCAGCTCAAGCGCATTGGCGAAGACGTCAGCGAGAAGCTGGACTATACGCCCGGCGTGTTCACCGTCGAGCGTCATGTGCGCGGCAAATGGGTGTGCGCGCAGTGCGAAACGCTGACGCAGGCCCCGGTGCCGGCCCAGGTGATCGACAAGGGAATCCCTACCGCCGGATTGCTTGCGCAGGTGCTGGTAGCCAAATACAACGATCACTTGCCTCTATATCGGCAGGAACGCATCTTCGAGCGCGCAGGCCTGGCCATTCCGCGGTCCACGCTCGCGCAATGGGTCGGCATGTGCGGCGTGCAACTACAGCCACTGGTGGACGCGCTCAAGGAGCAGATTCTGCAACATCGAGTGCTGCATGCCGACGAGACGCCGGTGGCCATGCTCAGTCCCGGTAAGGGCAAGACGCAACGCGCCTACCTGTGGACGTATTGCCCCGGGGCCTTCGAGGATCTGCGCGCAGTGGTGTACGACTTCGCCGACAGTCGCGCGGGCGAGCATGCGAGAAACTTCCTTGGCAACTGGAAAGGCCAGCTCGTCTGCGACGACTTCACCGGTTATAAGGCGCTGTTTGCCCAGGGCATTACCGAGTTAGGTTGCATGGCGCACGCGAGACGTAAGTTTTACGACCTCCACGCAGCGAGCAAAAGTCAGATCGCACAGGATGCTCTGCAGTACATAGGTGAGCTCTACGAGATCGAGCGGGAAGTGCAGCAGGTTGCTGCACAATTGCGGCTGGAAATCCGGCAACAACGCGCCCGGCCGATTGCCGATGCGCTCCACGCCTGGATGACCGGGCAACGCGCTCGCGTGAGCGAGGGATCCGCTATCGCCAAAGCGCTGGACTACAGTTTGCGGCGATGGACTGCCCTGACGCGGTACCTCGAGGATCCGCAAGTCCCGATCGATAACAACTGGTGCGAAAACCAGATCCGTCCGGTTGCTCTCGGCCGGAGCAATTGGCTCTTTGCGGGATCGCTTCGGGCAGGCCGTCGCGCTGCTGCGGCCATGAGCCTCCTTCAGTCAGCGAGGCTGAACGGTCACGATCCCTACGCCTATCTCAAAGACGTTCTCGCACGACTGCCAACGCAGCCCGCAAGTCGCCTCGAGGAGCTTCTGCCCCATCACTGGCAGCTCCCGCAGCCCTGAGCGGCGCTGTCGTCAAGACGGGATCACCGCGCGCTTACTGTTGCCGTTCCTAAACTCCCAGAGCATCCGAACCGCCCCGAACCAGCGGTGAGGCTGCGCAACGGAGAGTGTCGCTCCGGTCACCCGGATGGCTTTTTGAGATCGAGACGGAGCGTTATGTCGCTGAGTTGGAGCGACGGGAGGCATCGCATCTTCAGCGACCTATGGGGATGAATGGGCGATGGCCATCGCAAGGCTGCTGGATGATCGGCTGGTCGCGCTGACACGTGCCGGCAAGCTGACGCCCGGCGACATGGTAGCGTTGGTCATCGCGCATGCAACGCGGCTAAATCCCGCTCATACAAAAAGGCGCCCGCGCTCACCGAAAGCGGCGATGCGGGCGGTAGCAGGACTGTCCACGCAGTGTACGGCGGGAGACGGCCTCCTGAACGCAGAATGAGACCGCTTTTTGCTGCCCAGTTCCCCGCGACAGGACGGCGACCGGTACGCACGGCTCCCGCTCGAAACCCGGCGACTTTGCTATTCCTATTTTTCCCCCAGAAAGCCTGAGGCCATCTGTACGGCGGTCCCGGCCCGCGACCCCAGGGGGCCCCGGCCGGTCGACGTTGAACGGACAGGGCGACATAAAGTACGGTAGCGGTTGCACGCTACGCCTTATTCATATACACCCGTGACTGGCAAAATCTGTACTCTGACCATACCTTGATCCGCGCGGCACTTTGTAGTCGGCCGAGGCTTGTGGCGTCGACGACACAACACCGTTGACGACAGATTGTCGCTAGTCGCCTTAGCTGAAAGGCAAGATGGGATTCTTCCAGGTAAAAAAGCAAACTATGGACTTTCGGAAGCTCTGTTTCATGCGCTTCCACCATTGGATTATTGATGCCTTGTAGCAGGAAACAGCGGCTGACGCGCCCCCGCCGAGGCGCTGCGCACAACGTCCGGTATGTTGCGTAGATGCGGGTCGAAAGGAGTTGATCTCGCAGTGCCCAATCGATGCGTGATGGCCGCTTCTTGCGTTGAGGGCCTTTGCGATTGTCGGCGACTTCTCGCAGCTTTGATCGAATCTGATAGGCGCTGGAAAGTGAAATTCTGAATTCATTGGCGATTTCTGACGCTGAATTTCCGCGTTCAAACATAGCCTCAATGGTGGCCCGTACTGAGGGGGAAATCCTCGGGCGTCTGCAATGTACCGCAATGCCGAGTTGCCTTCTTCTAGCTGCAACGTCTTGTATTGACATTCCACTCCGCAATGCGATGTCGGAGCATAACAAAGATGTATCCTTGAATTCATCTATTGTAGGCTCTCGGAGCGACGGTATATGTCGCGTTACTGTTGGGAACTCATTGATGATGGAGTTTTCATTGAGAACTTCATTGCAGGCTTGTTCAAACGCGGGTAGCGTTCCGAAAAGATACTGTATTAGCAGGATATGACAAATTGGGTGGCAGCACCGGTCCGGTGTGAACAGTAGTGGCCGTAACCACGGCAGGCCGGAACGAGACATCGAATTTACGCGTGTTGCAAATGGAAAAATTAGAAAATCATCGAATAACTTCAGAAGAGCACGTGAAAGTTCCATCAAATCCACGTGCTCATGACGGAGCGTTATGCCTTGCTTGCAAATGGCGTGCAGATATGCTGAACGTATGACCTTTGGCGAAAACTCCGTGTATTTGCTGGAACGCAGTAAATCGGCTGACAGCGTTGCAAACACTAGTGTGCGAGTGTCCGCGGAGGCAGGTGACGAATCTTCTCGAGTGATGCAGGGGGCAAGAATCACCTTTTGTTTATAGCCTCTTCTGTTGTGTTCTTTTACAGCTTCCAGTGCTTCACGGTGAGGAATGCATTGAGTCACTCCTGGAAGTTGCTGCTCGCGGTGCCAGTAGCTCGTCCCGAAGTTGCGCAAGTCGGCACGATTACACGATCGGCAGAAGCGAAGTTGAACAACGGCACCAAATCCATTGGCGACCAGACCGAGACAAGTCTTGAGGCCTCGCGCGTCTCTCGACAACATTGTTCGACATGCGAGCTGGTCCCGCTCCCGTGGCAGAAAGAAGCGATAGTATGGGTAGAGGCTCATCGACATCAATTCCGACGCCGGCAAGGAGAACGGCAATTGAGTTCCGATACGGTCGACTAGGTCCCTAAGGTGCGTAGGAAGGTCCACGCCAGGCGTTACGCCTCTGCTTCCATAAAGTGCTTCCATGGCTGCTTGGGGCGAACCCAAGGCGTTAAGCGCAGAGAGCCGCCCGAGATATGAGTAAAGAAGCTCGTCTGGAAGCGGCTGTGGCACGTAGCATAGTTGCATACAGGGTTACCGCCTTACTAATCTTCGCTCTGCGGGGGGGAAAGGCCACCAACAGCCCGTTTCGCTGCCTCTTGGTCAGCTACAAACCATGATAGAAGGGAACTTGGACCTCAATGGCTATCGTTCCGCGTGCGCGGTTCTCGCGAACATTCAATGCTTCCGCACGTACTTCTAGATGCCGCACACGCGGAGATGGGATCAACGTCTACTGAGAGCACGAAAAGTCCGGCGAATCATCGGCATCAATTCCGCAGACATTGGAAGGCTAGCTTTCACGCATAGCTTCCATATGCTCAGCGATTCACCCTTCGAATGGAGTTCGTCCGCAGCCCGGATCAGCCGCCTGCGAGGCCAATCGGCGTTTACATTATCTATTCGGTTCCGTAGATCGGGACACCTCCTTAAGGTAACGCGAAATTGACTCTTTGAAAGATTTGCTGCCAAAGCCAAATCCTTATATTGGAGACGTCGCGGCATTTTCTCCTGCGATAAGAGTCGCTGAAGTGCCGCATCAACTGAGGCGACTCGAAGCCGTAGTTCTTCGGCTTTTATTATTACGCGACTCCTCCTCGGCGAAATCGGAACAAGATAGGTCTCGAGCGCATGATCGAACCACGCGCCGTCGCGGATTCTCGCTCTGATACGCGCACCTGTCCAAACAGACAACTTTGTTTTTTTCGCACGGTTTGGATCGCGCAGGTATCGTAAGATAGCCTTCCGATCCTCTGGAATTGAGGGGACGTTGCCAGCCCATCGGCTAGTAGGAAACTGCCTCAACCACGCCTCGTCCCTCAGGCGGACAATCCAATAGCATCGAGCCAGCGATCCGCTGGAAAGGCGACCTGAGCCATTGCGTTCTCGTATCAACCTTGCCTTGGCTGCGGCCAAAGTGGGAAGCCGCCCTGACAAATCTTTTGGAGGCTCCACTTCCTCCTTCGAAAATTCGTCTAGGACATCGATCAGGGGTATCTGCATTGCTGCAAGTAGCGCACAAAGGTCGGGTGCCGAGAAGTTGCTTGGGTATTGTCTAAGGGATAGTTTTGGAAACCGGGAGTTGCGGTAAGCTACTGGCTCTTCGCGGCAATCTCCCTCGGACAAAAATTCTTGAATCAATATTGTCCGCGCCGATTTTCCCCTTTCGCTGAGCGTGCGATTCGTCCAAGCCACGATTTGTTCTCTGCTCCAGTTGGCTTCAATATTTCTCAAAGCCAGCATGCTGTTGTCGATGAGTAGTGAACGGGACTCCGATGGAAGAGATGCGTCTACGATCTCGGCAAGGTCGAATCCGCATCTACATCGTCGCCGTAGAAGAGCGGTTTCAATAGTGTTGCCACCGAGAGGGCTACTCCCACACTTGGGACACTCTGATGAAAGGGGTATCCTATGCTCGTCGCAATAGCCGATGTTTGGAAGTTGGTGCGATCTATGGAGATACGGTTCGCCTCTATCTTCCAGGTCTTGAGCAATACAAGCGCTACAGAAATTGGCCTTGCGCGCCGCCCCGCCAGTCGATCGGGACACGCCGATCGCCACGAGGGTCGTGGTTGCTATATGACCTCTTTTTGCGGTCAGCAGATGAAACTTTCTGCTGCCAGGCAGCAGTTCGCTACTCGGACCAGCAGAATGAAAGGTGTGCCAATAGGGGAACGTCGTAAGCTTGGCTAGCGCGTCGTCATAAGAGGTATTGAGGGCAGTAAGGAGTGCTTCAATTCGTAGGCTGAACGAAAACATGTCCAGCGTCGTGGACTGCAACCGCTCAGCGTTTCCGGTCTCAAGAAGAAGGGGGCGCCACGCCCCCGCGCCCACGTAGAACCTCACTCGGGCTATCCAATGTCCAAACCACTCATCTGGATAGGGCGCCGGAACATAGGGAATCGCCCGCACATTCTGCATCGTCTAGCTCCACGATGAGCGCTCAGAGGTATGTTGATCCCCGCGTGTGGTCTGTCATGGCTCACTTTCGATGAATAGGCTGTTCCACTGGTAGTTCAGGCGGAGCGGTCGACGCATGTACGCGTGGCCGTCCCCTTTTTGTCTGGTCAGAAGAATCATTTGGTTCGCCGTAGTCTTCAAATTCCTCTTCGTCGTAATCGTGTGGTTTGCTTGGATATGCCGTCGTACCTCCAAACTGGGAAAACAGTTGATCATAATCTGTGGCAAAAAGGAGATCTTCGAATTCGGACTTACTTTCAGTTTTACGGGAGCGAAGATACGAAATTGCAGGTTGGAGTGTTGCCATTGCGGTCTTTGAAACAAGCTCGAACGTGTGCTCGTCGACCCTTTCGGTGCCGCCAATAGATTCTCTTTGTGCAAGCCAATAGAGGAGCACGGCAAATGCGATATTTCCGGCGCAGTGGTAGTGCCAGACGTTCATGATTTTCGGGGTCAGTGGAACATATACTTTCGTGTATCGATATGCCCAAATGAGCTTGCAAAATGACTTCCAGATGGGTGACTGTGAGTCAAGAAGTGGAAAATCCCGGGAGCCTGCCGATGCAAGCTTCCGTGCATTAAGTGCATTCCGTCTAAGAGTTCTTCCTACTGCCGGCGTGCCTACTATTACGAGACTTAATCCAATGGTTTCGATAAGCTCTGAAAATAAATTAAGCATCATGCTTGCCCCGGGTCGTGTGGCAAGTCTAACATTCTGCACCTCGTCGACAATAATAATGCCGGTTGAGCAGGCTGTGGCGACAGTCCTCATTAGAGATACCATTGGTGCGATGGTGCGAATGCTTTCAGCCTGCCCGTGATATTTGGTGCCAATCAACGAATCCACTTCGGAGAAGAAATTTAGACAAAATCCGCGAAGAGTCGCGTCATGCGGAACCCTTAAAATCAAATATAGAAGCTGAAGGCAACTAAGAGAGTGGTTTTTATAGTCGCTATGTTCTATTATCTGTGGGTAATGCATGAAAAATGAGTTTATGAGTGTGGTTTTGCTCATCCCGCTTAAGGCGATAAGGCTAAATCCCTGCCCTGATGATTTCCAGCCAGGGGGGAAGGGGACGCCGTCTTCTTCCGCTGAAGCAATGGCGTGCCGGCGTTGCTGATCAATGGGATCGAAAGGATGTCGAGCGACGTACGATTCTCGCATCATTGTGGCAAAAGCCAAGGCAACTTGCTCATAGAATGGGAATGGGTAGACGACGTCGCTCAAGCACTGGAGTTCCAGCACTCGCGTTACTTCGTCAGCTTCCCATATAGCCGCAGACGGCTTAGGAGGGTAGTGTTTCAGGCTCAGAACGATGTCGACGATCTTAGGCGGCAGCGGCGGTTGTGCTTCGATGAACGGATGCTCAGCGTAGCGGGACACACGGCTCATCGTGTAATCGGCCTTCATCCAAATGCCTCGATTTATCATTTCTTGCCTTCGAGATGCTGCTGAACCTGCTCGTCAATAAGCTTGATGAGCACGTCTTCGCGTTCGTTACGAGGAGGGACGGTATCGTCGTCGGGCTGCGTTGTCGTGTTGCCGGACTGTGTCGGCCGGCCCTTTAGCGCAGCTTTCACGCCTTGCGTGTCGCGTTGACGCTTCTGCTTCACCTGATCTTGATCCGAGTGTTCGGGAAGTGGTGGAGGGGCCGTCCGGTGTTCGGCACGAATACGCGCATCCCTGACGCGCTCCAAGCGACTATCTTGGTCAGCTATTGACCATAATAGGAGAGATTGGTTAGCCAACGATTCCTGTTCAGCAAGTGTGGTTCCTCGTAGTTTATCCAGGCTTCCGCGAGTGATCGAAAATTCCGCCCACTTAGATCCTCTCTGTGGAATGTAAGCAATACTAGGTTCGGTCTTATCTATGCGCAGCTTTATTGCCCGAAACTTATGCGTACTCTTCCTTGCCAGCCGCTGAGCGACCTTATTGAAAGGCTCATAGTGCATTTCCTTGTAGCGGACGATACCTTGACCAATGCTACCTGTGGTGCTCTCCAGAAGTAGCTTGTAGATATCATTGTCTGAATATGCACAAGTTCGTAGTCCTGTGACGTTTTCCAGTCCCCAGAGATACATCGCCTGCGGTGTTGGCAAGACGCCGGCTTGGGTGGCCATTTTGCGTAGACTGCGGTGCGGCGCGTTATTGTGCTCAGTGATTATCTTTATGAGTTCTCGATATGCGTCCACCAGTCTATTAACCGACGCGACTTTGGCCTTCTCAAACCTCTGACGTGATTTCGGGTCTAGCGGTCGGTCCATAAAGCTTCCAGGTACGCCGGCGGAGGCCTGTCGATTTTTAACAGCTCCGATAAATCTTTCAATGATGGCTTTGGCATCCGGATTGTACGGAGGCATATACATAACCGGTATTCGAAGCGAATCGGTGACGGCTTCCATCATTGCTTGGGAAATTAGTTCCGATCCGCGATCTGTGCCAATAGACGCACATAGAACGCCTCGCGGCCAAATTTCGTCGTCAACATTGATGCCTAGTATCGGGAATCGAGGTACCCTTGAGGTGAATGCTATGAGCAGGGCATATTTCAGTTCCTCATATGAGGCAGGTTTTAAGGAAATATAGGCAGAAACGCAGAATCGACTCCATCGATCGATTATGAGGTAAATTATGGCTGTTCCCAAAAGAGTCGCTTCGATGTCGCTCGACCGAATGTGCATTCGGCCTCCTGATGCGTCTAGTTCATAAATGGCACCTGGTCCCAATGCATGGTGAGCTGCTGAATAGCCAGGGCTGCTTTTTCTTTTTTTGGGAATATTCTCCAACTCGACTTCCTCGAGGTCGACTTGAAGTTTCAGATAGTATCGGACCTGGCGCAGAGTTATCGGTTCGGGGATTTGTTCTTTCTCATACGCGGCGTAAATTTTTGGATGTCTTTTGCGGAATTCATGTGAGAGATAGTTGATATGAATTTCACTTATAAACGTCGGGCCTCCTCGAGTGCAACGCTTCGCGGCCTTTTTTATATCGGCGATATCGTCTTCAGTGATTACAAATTTATTAGGACCTCTAATTTTCGAGATGGCCGGCTGGCGACCTCTGCGGTTCGCTGTTTTTATGGTTGGCGAAGTGTTGTCTGTGGCTGGCCTCGTGCCAGGGGGTAGGTGCAGTAACGCGCGTTTGTCGCAGCCAAAGTAATAATATCGGATTACCAGTCGATGCAACGTGATGAATTTATGCTTGGTGACTTCGGCGTATCGTTGAATCAAATAGGTGTAACGGTCGCGGTCAAGATTGCGCTGAATTTCTAATGTTGAAATTAATGGCTTTAAAACTGCCCAGGTGCTATCGTAAGCTATTTGTTCAATTGAGCCTTTCTCCGGCACCAGAAGCAGGGCGGAGGGAAGTGAAATCTTGCCCCATGCAGCTCCAGTCTCCTTGAGTAGTTTCTCAATTTGAGAATAGCTGAACCTTTGGGGGCGTCGGGCGTATCTAGCATACTCCGGTTCTCGTACCCAGATTGCGTAGATACAGTCGCTAAAGACGTGCGTGATCCGCAGGTATCTTTCATCTGATGTGACAATCGCGCGTCCCACGGTGTAATCAGGGTGGGATATTTTGATAAATTCAAACATCTTTCCCATCCAATACAACTGGCATATTAAGTTGCAATGAATGCAAAAGTGAGACAGTGATAATTTTATACCATGCGCAGTATCGGAACGTATCTTGCGATAATTGGGTGGATATCGATAACCTTCGAGAAATGATTTTTGTTATCTCATTCAGCGTAATGGCGGAGTCGTAGGCCTCATGAAATGCGCTGACGTAGTGTTTTATTTCGGCAATTGGGGTATATCGATTTAAAAACCACGCTCTCATGAACGTCAGCGTATCGAGAACGGTTGAGTCTTTTGATGGGTCGAATAACGATGTGTCGACTACCCACCATGGAATACCATTTTTGCTGCACCATTCGTATTCAACAGCAAGCCGACGCTTCACATCGGGATCGTCACGATCTTTCTTGGTTTTTATACTATGGGCGCTGTACAATTTTCCAGATGATGATTGCCGGGTAATCACGAAATCGATCGTGATTGGCTCTGGATATATGCCTCGATTAGGGTGACGCGCGCCGTACTTGACGCAAAGTGCTTCGGTTGCACTTATATCTAGGATCGGCCACTGCTCTTGAATGTCAACGACGTCTGAATCGCGCTCGCGAATGTAGAAGTATGCGACCTCTAATAAAGAGAGCAGATGGTATTTTCGACGGATGAGAATGCCGGGAGTAACCGTAGAACTACCCTTGGACGGCACCTCTGGCACTGTCAGCCATGGCTTGTAGGCAACACCTGAGCCTACCCCACGGTGCTGCTTGATGCGCGTTCTCAGGTATGGGGGATAGCGGTTGGGATCGTCAGACCACTCCATCCCTCAATACTAGGCCATTTGTGCAAATTCTCCCTAACTTTAGTCAGCCCAAGAGGGGCATGCAAAACGCCCGGCAGGGCCGGGCGTCTCAGTGTGGTGCGGGGTGGCGGCAGGGCCAGTGCCGCGGCCCAGCGTGCGGGTCAGTGGACGAACAGCCAGATCAGGATCAGGACGAAGGCCGGGACACCAAGCAGCCAGGCGAGGATGTAGGGCATGGTGTTGCTCCTGTTGAAGACGCGTATTGGTGCTTCCAATATAGGAACGCGGCAATGCCGGGACTGTCGGGGAGCTTCCGCTTGCCATGTAGGACACTGCCGCACGCGCCGGGCCGCCTGCGCGATGTGGCGCCGGCGCCTTGCCGCCGGGCGTCCCGTGCTACGCTCAGGCGTGCACCAAAGCATCCGGAGGCGAGCCATGGAGGGGGTCTGGTCCGAAATTTACGGTGCCTTGCGCGCCGAGTTCGCCGATGTGCCGGACGCTGGCGAGGCCACCCGCATCCTGGCGCGACTGTTCATGGCGATGCTGCTGGGCGGCCTGATCGGCTATCAGCGCCAGGCCTCCGGCAAGGCAGCGGGGCTGCGCACCCATATGCTGGTGGCGCTGGGCTCGGCGCTGTTCGTGCTGGTGCCGCTGCAGGCCGGGGTGCCGCTGGGCGACATAAGCCGCGTGCTGCAGGGGCTGATTGCCGGCATCGGCTTCCTTGGCGCCGGCGCGATCCTGAAGCACAGCGACGAAGCCCACATCCAGGGCCTGACCACCGCGGCCAGCATCTGGATGGTCGCCGCCATCGGCGTGGCTGCCGGCCTGGGGCGCCCTGTCACCGCGGTGATCGCCACCGTCTTCACGCTGGTCATCCTGCAGATCCTGCTGCGCTGGGAATAGCGCGCCGGTGCCTGGCGCATGCGGCACCCCCGCCGCCCCGGCGTGCGCCGGTCTGTTCGCTTGCCCGCCAATTTCCGCCATTTGCCGCCGCAATGCGCGCCAGCGCACGCAGCCAGCGCGCCGCGCGGCCTATGCTGTGGCACAGGTTGCGCCGCGATTTAATGACGCAGCCGCGGCAGAGCAGGGGGGAGGTTGGCATGAAATCATCGATCCGTGACGACGCGGCGCTGGCCGCATTCGTGGGGCCGCGCTATGCGTACTACAGCCAGCGCTGGTCCCTGGCCGAGGCGCGCGGCGGCATGTCGTGGAACTGGGCGGCGTGCCTGCTGGGACCGTTCTGGATGGCCTACCGGCGCATGTACTGGCAGGTGGGGGTCTATGCCCTGATCGTCTGCGCCGAGCCGGTGCTGCACGCGCTGTTCGGGCTGAAGATGCCGCTGGCAGTCCGGCCAATGCTGTATGCCATGGCGCTGTTGCTCGGCATGTATGGCAACCAGGTCTACCGCTGGCATGCCGAGGCGACCATCCGGCACCTGCGCGAGTACCATTTTTCACCGGAACTGGTGTACGACTCGCTGGCGCGCTGTGGCCGCACAAGTTGGCCCGGTGTGTTCGCCATGGGCCTGCTGCTGGTGGTGATGGCGGTGTCGCTGAGCCCGCTGGCGGGGCTGGTGGTGCAGGGCGGCGGGCTGGCCGCCGGCTGAACGGTCGACGGCTTACCCGACTTACACCGGCTCGCGCGCCGCGTCGACCAGGTACTGGATCAGCGCTTCGGCAAACTGGGGCAGTTCGCGCCCCGGGCGGCGCACCAGGCGCAGCTCGCGCTTGGCCCATTCGTCTTCCAGCTGGATAAAGCGCAGCACCTTGCGGCTGGCGTAGCGGCGCGCGCAGCTGTTGGGCACGATGGCGATGCCCGCGCCGGCCTCGACCATGCGGCATACGGCATCGAAGCTGCCCACCTGGATGCGCAGGCTGATGCGCTTGCCCATGCCGCCGGCGATGCGGTCCAGGAAGGACTGGATCGCGCTGAACTGGTTCAGGCCGACAAAGCGGCAGGTATCGAGCAGGTCGGCGAAATGCAGCCGCTTGAAGGCCGGCAGCGGGTGGTTGACCGGTGCGATCACGATCAGCTCATCGCTGCACAGGTGCATCGCGTCCAGGTCCTGGGTGGCGACTTCACCGGCCACGATGCCCAGGTCGGCGGCGCCGGCGCTGATGGCCGAGACGATTTCCTGCGACAGGTGCTCTTCCAGCTCGATGTCCACGTCCGGGTTCTCGCTCAGGAAGCGCGATACGCCGGTGGCCAGGAACGAGTTGGTGGCGGTGGTGTTGGCCAGCAGCCGCACGCGGCCTTTGACCCCCTTGGCATAGGGCCGCAGGTCGGCGTGCAGGCATTCCAGTTCGCGGAAGACCTCGCGCGCGTGGCGCAGCAGCGCATCGCCCGCCGGCGTCAGGCGCACGCCCTTGACCTGGCGGATCAGCAATTGTGTCTGGAACGCCTCTTCCAGCTGCTTGATCCGGGTGCTGGCCGCGGGCAGCGACAGGAAGCTGCGTTCGGCCGCGCGGGTCAGGTTCTCCGTCTCGCCAACATTCAGGAAGAGGCGGAGGTCGGTCAGGTCGTAATGCATGGGCTTCCGTCAGGCCAAAGGCCAGTTTTGTGATTCGTGAATTCCAAAGTCTCGGCCGTCAATTTATCGTATCCACTGCTGCGTGGACATCCGGATTGACCGCATCGGCGGGCGATGCCCGCGGCGCAGGGGTGTTTCGCCGGATTTGCGGTCGGTGACCGCACAAAAAGTATTCAGAGGAGCAACGCAATGAGCGGTTTGATGGCAGGCAAGGTCGCGCTGGTGACGGGCGCAGGTGGTGGAATCGGGCGCGGCATCGCGCTGGCGCTGGCCGCCGCCGGCGCCAGGGTGGTGGTCAATGACCTCGGCGTGTCGATGACCGGCGAGGGCGGCGACGCGGGCCCCGCTCAGCGCGTGGTGGAGGAAATCCGTGCCGCCGGCGGCGAGGCCGTGGCCAATACCGACAGCGTGTCGACCTGGAACGGCGCCAATGCCATCGTGCAATGCGCGCTGGACAACTTCGGCCGCATCGACGCCGTGGTCAACAATGCCGGCAACCTGCGCGACCGCATGTTCTTCAAGATGAATGAAGAAGAATGGCGCTCGGTGATCGACGTGCACCTGCACGGCACCTTCTTCGTCAGCCGCGCCGCGGCCAGCTACTTCAAGGACCAGGAGAGCGGCGCCTACGTGCACATGACCTCCACCTCCGGCCTGATCGGCAACCTGGGCCAGGCCAACTACTCGGCGGCCAAGCTGGGCATTGCCGCGCTGTCCAAGTCGATCGCGCTGGACATGCAGCGCTTCAACGTGCGCTCGAACTGCATCGCGCCGTTCGCCTGGAGCCGCATGACCAGTTCGATCCCGGCCGAAACGCCGGAAGAGAAGGCACGCGTGGCCAAGCTGCAGAAGATGGAAGCCGGCAAGATCGCGCCGGTGGCGGTCTACCTTGCCAGCCCGGCCGCCAGCGAAGTCAACGGCCAGATCTTCGCGGTGCGCGCCAACGAGATCATCCTGATGAGCCAGCCGCGCCCGGTGCGCTCGGTGCATATGAGCGAGGGCTGGACTCCTGAAACGGTGGGCGAGATCGCCATGCCGGCCATGCGCAACAGCTTCTTCAAGCTGGAGCGCTCCCCCGACGTGATCAGCTGGGATCCGATCTGATGGCGGGCAGCCAGGCCCCGACGCACGGCGCGCTTGCCGGCGTGCGGGTGCTCGACCTGTCGCGCATCCTGGCCGGCCCTTGGTGCGCGCAGAACCTGGCGGACCTGGGCGCCGAGGTCATCAAGGTGGAGCGGCCCGGCGCGGGCGACGACACCCGTTCGTGGGGGCCGCCCTGGCTGCCTGGCGCGGACGGGCAGCCCTCGCGCGATGCCACCTACTTTGCCGGCGCCAACCGCGGCAAGCAGTCGGTGACGCTGGACATCGCCAGCCCGCAGGGACAGGAGATCGTGCGCGAGCTGGCCGCGAAGTCGCAGATCGTGCTGGAGAACTACAAGGTCGGCGACCTGAAGCGCTACGGGCTGGACTATGAAAGCCTCAAGGCAATCAACCCGTCCATCGTCTATTGCTCGATCACGGGCTACGGCCAGACCGGGCCGAGCGCGCACAAGCCCGGCTATGACTTCATCTTCCAGGGCCTGGGCGGCCTGATGAGCGTCACCGGCGAGCGCGACGACCTGCCCGGGGGCGGGCCACAGAAGGTGGGCGTGGCGGTGGTCGACATGCTTACCGGCATGTACGCCACTGTGGCCGTGCTGGCCGCCTTGCGCCATGCCGAACGCACCGGCGAGGGCCAGCATATCGACATGGCGCTGCTCGACGCGGTGGTGGCGGTCGGCGCCACGCCGATCATCGCCCAGCGCGTGACCGGCAAGGCCATGCCGCGCTACGGCAATGCGCACGCCAATATGGTGCCCTACCATGTGTTCGCCACCGCCGACGGCTACATGATCGTGGCGGCCGGCAACGACGGGCAGTGGCAGGCGTATTGCCGCGGCGTCGAGCGTCCCGACCTGGCCGCCGACGAGCGCTTTGCCACCGGCCCCGGCCGCATCATCCATCGCGACACGCTGGTGCCGCTGCTTGAGGCGCATATGCGCACGCGGCCGACGGCGCACTGGGTGCAGGCGCTGGAAGCGCAGGGCATCCCGTGCGGGCCAATCAACGACTACGGGCAGGTGCTGGACGACCCGCAGGTGCGGCATCGCGAGCTGCAGGTCGACCTGGTGCGCGACGATGGCAGCCTGTGCCCGACCGTCAAGAGCCCGCTGCGGCTGTCGGCGACCCCGGTGCAATACGATGCGCCGCCGCCCAGGCTGGGCGAGCATACCGCGCACGTGCTGGAAACGGTGCTGGGTTTGTCGGCCGAGCGCATCACCAGGCTGCGCGAGCAAGGCGTGGTCTGACGTGGCTGGTGCCTGGCGGGGAACTGCCGGGCACCGGTGGTCAATTCACCTGGTCCGGGCCGACAGGCACCGTCACAAAGTCTCCCCATCGCCTCCCCCATCGCCTAGGCTGTCTGGATAGCGGTCGCAAAGCCGGCTCCGAGGAGACAGCCATGAATGAAGAAACCTTCAACCTCAGCATCCGCAAGTTCCTGAAGGTGGTTGGCGTCAGTTCCCAGCGCGAGATCGAGCAGGCGATTGCGAAGGCACTGGCCGACGGCACCATTGCCGGCACCGAGCACTTGCCGGTGTCGATGACCCTGGAACTGGCGGGCGTCAAGCTCCAGGCGCGCTTCGAGGGTGAAATCCAGCTTGAGTAAGCGTGCCATACCGGCTACGCAACCGGCGCAGTCTCTCCCCGCATCCCCCGCATCCGGTATTCCCCCGGCGCCACACCCGTCCACTTTTTGAACGCCCGGTGGAACGTGCTCGGTTCCGAGAACCCGAGCCGCAGCGCCACGTCCTGCAGCGTCATGCCGGGGCGCTCCATCATGCCGATGGCCACGTCGCGGCGCAGGCTGTCCTTGATGCTCTGGTAGCCGCTGCCCTCGTCGCGCAGCCGGCGGCGCAGCGTCTGGGGCGTAAGCCGCAGCATCTGCGCCATCTGTTCCAGCGACGGCAGTTCGTCATCCAGATGGGAGCGCAAGTGCTGCCGGATACGCTCGGCCAGGCAGCTGTTGTCGCGGTAGCGGATCAGCAGGTTGCGCGGCGTCTCGCGCAGGAACTCGCGCAGGCTGGCGGCGTCCTGCATCACCGGCAGGCGCAGGCTGGCGGCATCGAAATGCAGCACGGAGACGGGCTGGCCGTAATGCACGGCGGTCTTGAAGACGCGCTCGGTCTCCGGGCCGCCCTGTGACGGCGCGGCGCTCAGGTCGACCCGCGCCAGCGGGATATGGCCGGCGACCAGCCAGCTGAGCAGCGCGTAAGCATGGAACACGAAAGTCGATTCGGCAAAGCTGCGGCAGGCCGAGGCCGGCGTGCGCGGATGCAGCACCACGGAGGCGGTCTTGCCGTCGGCGCTGACATGCAGGCGTGGCGCAAAGGCATCGATATGCAGCCGGTACAGGCGCAGCCCCGCGCGGATGGCGTCTTCCAGCGTGGCGCAATGGATCAGGTTGCGGCACGCCTGCGCAAACACGCCCGGGGTCACGGGCCGGTCCAGCAGGCCCCACAGTTCATCGCGCATGACGCGGCGCAGCGTGCGGATCAGCGCCGCGTACTGACCCTGGGTGACGCGCGCATGGGGCGAGGCCAGCAGCGCCGGTGAAATTCCGGCCCGGCGCAGCAGCGCGGCAATGTCGTGGCCCAGCCGGCGCGGGCCCAGCAGGATGTGATCCACATGCTGGATCGCAATGGTGTGGCGCGCCGAGGCCTGTGGCGCGGCTTGCGCCGGGGTGGCCAGGGCATCGGCACAGCCGGCGGCATGGCCATGCACGAGCGCCGGCGGCAGTGTGCTGCCGGAGAGGTGCAGTTTGCCCGGCACGGGCGGGCGCAGCGATGACAGGACAGCGGTATGCATGGGTCTCCTCATCACGGTGACGCGTCGGCGCCAGCACCGCGGAACGGCTGGTTCCGCGGGCGTTCCCGGACGTTTCGCCGCATCGTCCCGCCACCTTAGCAAGCCGCGACCGCACCGCACAATCGGGATTTGCCAAAGGCTGCCTTCCATCTGAGCGATTCGGCCAATCATTTTGGCCTGTCTGGTCATTGTCCACGCACCGCAGCATCGCGCACTCTGCGGCTAATACCGATACAAGGCCGGCGCACCGGCCCGGACGGGACCAGAAACGGGGCAAAGACCCGTTCCCGCCTCAGAAAAAGACAATGGAGACAACACATGCAGGCAGATCGTCGTAGTGCGTTGTGGCGCTTTGGGGCCGGGTTGCTGGCCGTGGCCGGGGTGCTGGGTGGGGGTGCCGCCTTCGCCCAGGGGCAGTTCCCGTCGAAGACGGTCCGGCTGGTCGTGCCATACCCGGCCGGCGGCGCCACCGATGTGCTCGCGCGTGCCATTGCCGACGGGCTTGGCAAGGCCTGGTCGCGTCCGGTGGTGGTGGAGAACCGCCCCGGCGCGAGCAGCATGATCGGCTCCGAGGCCGTGGCCCGCGCCGAGCCTGACGGCCATACCGCATTGCTGACGATCACCACCCTCGTGCAGGCGCCCAGCCTGTATGCGAAGCCGCCGGTGGACCCGGTCAAGGACTTTGCCGCGGTGTCGGAGCTGGGCACCACCAACCTGGTCTTTGCCGTGCACAACTCGGTGCCGGCCACCAGCCTGAAAGAATTCATCGAGCTCGTCCGCGCCAAGCCCAGGCAGTTCTCCTACGGCTCCTACGGCACCGGCTCAAGCGGCCATCTGTACGGCGAGATCTTCAAGGAGTCCGCCAAGCTGGACATGGTCCATGTGTCATACAAGGGTGAGGCACCGGAGCTGAACGACCTGCTGGGCGGGCAGGTGCCGGCCGCCATCATCTCGGTGATGGGCGCCAAGCCGCACAACGCCTCGGGCCGCCTGCGCGCGCTGGCCGTGACCGGCGGCGGCCGCTCGCCGCAGTTGCCGGATGTGCCGACCTTCCGCGAAGCGGGCGTTGCCGGCATGGATGGGTTGGGATGGTTCGGCCTGTTCCTGCCTGCCGCCACGCCCCGGGCCATCGTCGACAAGTACTCGGCCGACGTCAACCGCATCCTGTCCCAGCCGGACATTCGCAAGCGCATGAACGACATGGGCATCGTCCTGACCGGCAGCACGCCGGATGCGTTCGCGCAGACCGTCCAGGCTGACTACGCACGCTGGGGCAAGGTCATCCGCACCAACAACATCCGCCTGGACTGAGTTCTTCCCGACTGACCCGTATCGATTGCTGCAAATGAAGCCTGCTACAAATACCAATCAGCCGTTCCGTTCCCCCGCCTGGCCGCCCGGCCTGCCGGCCACGCTGCATACGCCTCGCACCAGCTTGTTTTACAACGTCGAGGCGGCGGCGCACCGCTATCCGGACAAGACCGCGATCCAGTATTTCGGCACCGCGATTTCCTACGGCCAGCTGCAGGACGAGATCGAACGGATGGCGGGCTACCTGCAGCAGGCCTGCGGCATCCAGCCGGGCGACCGGGTGCTGCTGTTCAGCCAGAACTGCCCGCAGTTCATCATTGCCTACTACGCGATCCTGCGCGCCGAAGGCGTGGTGGTCCCGGCCAACCCGATGTGGCTGGAAGCCGAACTTGCCCATGTGGTGCAGGACAGCGGCGCGGTGGCCGCCTTTGCCGGCAGCGAGCTGTACCAGCGCGTGGCACCGCTGCACGGCCCGGCGTTGCGCCATGTGATCCTGCACGACTATGCCGGCATGCTGTGCGACGACGGCGGCCTGGCCGTGCCGGCCTGGCTGCGCGAACCGCCGCCCGCGCCGCAGGCTGCGCCCTCCGGCGCGATGCCGGTGGCCTGGGACGCGGCCAGCGCCGCCGGGCACCGGCCGCTGCCGCACCAGGCCGGCTACGACACGCTGTGCATGCTGGCCTATACGTCCGGCACCACCGGCCATCCCAAGGGCTGCATGCATAGCCACGGCACGCTGATGACCGCGGCGGCCGGATCGGTGATCTGGCGTGGCGCTACGCCCGAATCCGTGGTGCTGGCCGTGGCGCCGATGTTCCATCTGCTGGGCATGCAGAACTGCATGAACTCGCCGCTCTACCTGGGCGCCACCGTGGTGCTGATGCCGCGCTGGGACCGCGCCTTGGCCGCGGACCTGATCGAGCGCTACCGCGTCTCGGTCTGGGGTGCGCCGCCGGCGATGATGGTGGACTTCTTCTCGCAGCCGGGCATCGATGCGCGCGACCTGTCGAGCCTGGCCTACGTGGGCGGCGGCGGCGCGGCCATGCCCGAAGCGGTGGCCAATATGCTGCAGGAGCGTTTCGGCCTGCCCTACGTCGAGGCCTACGGCATGACCGAGACCGCCGCCTTCATCTTGTCCAACCCGCGCAACCAGCCCAAGCGCGAATGCCTGGGCATCGCCACCTTCGGCGTTGACGCGCGCGTGGTCGATCCCGAGACGCTGCAGGAACTGCCTTACGGCGAGACCGGCGAGATCGTGGTCCACGGCGGGCAGGTGATGCAGGGCTACTGGCACAACCCGGAAGCCAACGCGGCCACCTTCATCGAGCTCGGCGGCAAGCGCTTCCTGCGCACCGGCGACCTTGGCTTCATGGATGAAGAAGGCTACTTCTTCATGCGCGACCGCCTCAAGCGGATGATCAACGCGTCCGGCTACAAGGTCTGGCCGGCCGAGGTGGAGAACCTGCTGTACGGGCACCCGGCCATCCACGAAGCCTGCGTGATCGCCGCCCGCGACGAGCGCCGCGGCGAGACCGTCAAGGCCGTGGTGGCGCTGCGCCCGGAAGCACGCGGCACGGCTGAAGCCGACCCCGAACGCATCATGGCCTGGTGCCGCGAGCATATGGCCGCGTACAAGGTGCCGCGCATTGTCGACGTGGTCGATGCGCTGCCCAAGTCGGCCACCGGCAAGATCCTGTGGCGCGCCTTGCAGGAGCGCGAGATGCAGGCGGACAACCCGCGCGCCTGACGCCAGCGGGCAAATCAGGAAAGAGAGAGACAGCATGCAGCAAAGCAGACGCAACTGGCTGGCACAGGCCGGCACCCTGGCCGGCGCGGCCATCCTCGGCGGCGCGGGCAGCGCCTTCGCGCAGCAACCGTATCCCGGCAAGCCGATCCGCATGATCGTGCCGTACCCGGCCGGCGGCGGCACCGACACCGTGGGCCGCCTGATCGGCCAGCGCCTGGCCGAAAGCCTCGGCCAGCCCGTGGTGGTGGAAAACAAGCCCGGCGCCAGCGGCATGCTGGGCAACGACACCGTCGCCAAGGCGCCGGCGGACGGCTACACCATCCTGCTGGCGATCACCGCGCTGATCCAGTCGCCGGCCCTGTACAAGCGCACGCCGTACGATGTGGCCAGGGATTTCACCCCGGTCTCGCTGATTGCCAAGTCGTCCGACCTGTTCGTGGTGCCCAACCGCGTGCCGGCCAGCAACATGCGCGAATTCCTGGCACTGGCCAAGGCCGGCAAGCTCAGCTATGGCTCGTACGGCAACGGCACCTCGTCGCACCTGCACGGCGAACTGCTCAAGCAGCAAGCCGGCATCGAGATCGCGCATATCCCGTACAAGGGCGCGGCGCCGCTGATGAGCGACCTGCTCGGCGGCCAGGTGGACAGCGCCTTTGTCGACGTGACCTCGGCCAATCCCTACCTGGGCAGCAACAAGTTCAAGATCCTCGGCATCACCGGGACCCAGCGCTACAAGGCGCTGCCCAATGTGCCGACTTTTTCCGAACTCGGCCTGGCGGGGTTCGAGCCCAATGGCTGGTTCGCGCTGTTCCTGCCTGCCAATGCGCCCAAGGATGTGACGGCGAAGCTGGCGGCAGAGACCGCGCGCATCGTGCGGCTGCCCGAAGTGACGCAAAAGCTGGCCGGCATGGGCCTGCAGCCGGTCGGGTCCGCGCCGCAGGAGCTGGCCGCCGTGGTGGCCGGCGACACGCCCAAATGGGCCAAGATCGTGCGCGACGCCAACATCCAGCTGGACTGAGACCGCAACGGAGCCAACCGATGGAAACTATCCGCTTTGCCGTCGAGGACGGCGTCGCCACCCTGACGCTGGACTCGCCGGCGCGCAAGAACGCGCTGTCCTTGCCGATGCGCGAGGAGATCGGCGAAGTGATTCGCCGGGTACGCGCCGATGACAGCGTGCGCGCGCTGATCCTGACCGCTGCCGGCACCGATTTCTCGTCGGGCGGCGATATCAGCTCGATGCAGGTCGAGATCAATGCCGAGCAGGGCCGAAAGCGCCTGCAGAAGGTGCACGGCTGGCTGGAAGACCTGATCCAGCTCGACGTGCCGGTCATCGCCGCGGTGGACGGCGCGGCCTATGGCGCGGGCTTCAGCCTGGCGCTGACGGCCGACATCATCCTGGCCACGCCGCGCGCGCGCTTCGGGCTGCCGTTCCTGCGCATGGGGCTGGTCCCCGACTGTGGCGTGTTCTACACGCTGCCGCGGATGATCGGCCTGCAGCGGGCCAAGGCGCTGATGTTCTCGATGCGCGAGCTGAACGCCCAGGCCGCGCAAGACCTTGGCGTCGTCATGGAAATCGTGCCGGCGGACAGCCTGCAGGAACGCGCGCGGGCGCTGGCGCAGGCCTTCACTGAAGCATCGCCGGTGGCGGTAGGCCTGACCAAGCAGGCGCTGAATGCCTCGCTCAACCAGGACCTGCACACCATGCTGGCAATGGAAGCGGACGGGCAGGGCATTGCCTTCTCGACCGCCTATCGCCGCGAGGCTGCCGACCGTTTCATGGCCAAGCAGCCGCTGCGCTACCGCTGGCCGGACTGAGCGGCGCCGCCGGTCATGCTGCGACGCAGCATCCGGCTGCCTCGCCAGGCCGTCGTTTACGTATACAGGCGGGCGCTGGCCGGACGGTACCAGTCGCCTGCTCTTTTTCTCGTTTACCCTTATTTCAGCACACCATATGGGATCCCACGACCAGCACGCGGCGCCCGCCGTACGCAAGACCCCCTGGATGACCGAAGAACTGGCAATGTTCCAGGAAACCGTGCGCCGCTTCATCGAGCGCGAACTGGCGCCCAACGAGGCCCGCTGGGCCGACCAGGGCTATATCGACCGCGAGGTCTGGCGCCGTGCCGGCGAGATCGGACTGCTGTGCGCCAGCATCCCCGAGGAATACGGCGGCGGTGGCGGCACCTTTGCCCACGAGGCCGTCATCACCCAGGAGATGTCGCGTGCGGTCGTCACCAGCCTTGGCAATAACGTGCACAGCGGCATCGTGGCACATTACCTGCTCAACTACGGCACGGAAGAGCAGAAGAAGAAATGGCTGCCGCAAATGGCCAGCGGCGAAATGGTGGCGGCCATTGCCATGTCGGAACCTGGCGCCGGTTCTGACCTCAAAGCGATACGCACCCGCTCGGTGCGCGAACAGACCGAAAACGGAGACTGCTATCGCATAAACGGTGCAAAGACCTTCATCACGAACGGGTATCACGCCGACCTGGTCTGCGTGGTGGCCAAGACCGACCCGGAAGCCGGTTCGCGCGGCGTGTCGCTGATCATGGTGGAGACGCGCGACCTGCCTGGCTTCCGCCGCGGCCGCATTCTCGAAAAGATCGGGCAGAAAGGGCAGGACACCGCCGAACTCTTCTTCGACGACGTGCTGGTGCCGTGCGCCAACCTGCTGGGCACGCAGGAGGGGCAGGGTTTCTACCAGCTTATGCAGCAGCTGCCGCAGGAGCGCATGATCATTGCGCTCGGGGCCGTGGCGACCATGCAGCGCGCCATCGAGCTGACCACCGAATATGTGCGCCAGCGCAAGGTGTTCGGCCAGCCGCTGGCCGACCTGCAGAACACGCGCTTCAAGCTGGCGGAGTGCAAGACAGTCGCCACCATTGCCGCGACGTTCGTGGACGATTGCATGCTGCGCCTGATGGACGGCGAGCTCGACGCTGCCACGGCGGCCATGGCCAAGTGGTGGTGCACGCAGCAGAACTGCCAGATCATTGACGAGTGCCTGCAGTTGCACGGCGGCTACGGCTACATGCTCGAATACCCGATCGCACGTATGTATGCGAACGCACGCGTGAGCAAGATCTTCGGCGGCTCCAACGAGATCATGAAGGAGCTGGTGGCGCGCACGCTCTGACGCATGCGTGGCGCCTGCGCGTGAGGCGTCCGCTAGCAGCAGTGTCCGCGTGCTGGTGCGCCGAAACGCTTAAGAAAATGCGGAAAAACGAAAGCCGGCACAAGCGCCGGCTTTCGTGCGTATGGTTACAAAACCGCATGTGCACGGTTGGCGGGAAAGGTGTAAGGTGTGTCACAAGCATGGTCAATGGCCCGTCACGTGCGGGGGCGAAGCCGAGCGGGAAATCAGCCAAAGGCTGACACGAAATCCGGCAGAAATGCAGCAACGAAACAAGCGTTGCATCGATGCAAGATTCGTCAACTCGGACTCCACCATCGACGTTATTTGACTATGATGAAGTAAAGACTTCGCAACATGACAGGTCGCCAGGCCGGGGTGGTGTACCGCGAACGTTGCGCGAAGCCTTAGGGGTAGCACTACCTACGCCTCGGACGTGAACTCTGACGGGAGTGAGGTATGGACATTTTTGGCCATTACGCTACGCGCTTCGAAGCTCGCAAGGAAGAGGAATACAGCATCCAGGAGTACCTGGAGATCTGCAAGAAGGATCCGACTGCCTACGCGACTGCTGCCGAACGCATGCTTGCCGCAATCGGCCAGCCTGAGTTGGTGGACACCCACCACGACCCCAGGCTGTCCCGCCTGTTCTTCAACAAGGTCATCCGCATCTATCCGGCCTTCCGCGACTTCTACGGCATGGAGGACACGATCGAGCAGATCGTCTCGTTCTTCAAGCACGCGGCGCAGGGCCTGGAAGAGCGCAAGCAGATCCTCTACCTGCTCGGGCCCCCGGGTGGTGGCAAGTCCTCGCTCGCTGAAAAGCTCAAGGCGCTGATGGAGGAGATCCCCATCTACGCGCTCAAGGGATCGCCGATCCATGAGTCGCCGCTTGGGCTGTTCGCACCAGAGGAAGACGGCAAGATCCTGGAAGAGGACTACGGCATTCCGATCCGGTATCTGAACACCATTGCCTCGCCCTGGGCGGTCAAGCGCCTGCACGAGTTCAACGGCGATATCACCAGGTTCCGGGTGGTCAAGCTGCGCCCTTCGGTACTGTCGCAGATTGCGATCTCGAAGACGGAGCCTGGCGACGAAAACAACCAGGATATTTCCTCGCTGGTCGGCAAGGTCGACATTCGCAAGCTGGAAGATTTTCCGCAGGATGATCCGGACGCTTACTCCTATTCCGGCGGGCTCTGCCTGGCCAACCGCGGCCTGCTTGAGTTCGTTGAAATGTTCAAGGCGCCCATCAAGGTCCTGCACCCGCTGCTGACGGCAACGCAGGAAGGCAACTACAAGGGCACCGAAGGCTTCGGCGCGATCCCGTTCGACGGCATCATCCTTGCGCACTCGAATGAGGCTGAGTGGACGACCTTCAAGTCGGACAAGAACAACGAGGCTTTCCTGGACCGGATCTATATCGTCAAGGTGCCGTACGTGCTGCGCGTGTCCGACGAGGTGAAGATCTACGACAAGCTCTTGCGCAGCAGTTCGCTGTCGGCCGCGCCGTGCGCGCCCAACACGCTGAAGATGATGGCGCAGTTCGCGGTGCTCACGCGCATCAAGGAGCCCGAGAACTCCAATGTCTTCTCGAAGATGCGCGTCTATGACGGCGAGAGCCTGAAGGACGTGGATCCGAAAGCGAAGTCGTACCAGGAATACCGCGACTACGCCGGCATCGACGAAGGCATGAACGGGTTGTCGACGCGCTTTGCGTTCAAGGTCCTGTCCAAGGTCTTCAACTTCGACAACACCGAAGTGGCGGCCAACCCGGTGCACCTGCTGTACGTGCTTGAGCAGCAGATCGAGCGCGAGCAGTTCCCGCCGGAGCAGGAAGCCAAGCTGCTGTCGCACATCAAGGAGTACCTGACCACGCCGTTCGTGGAGTTCATCGGCAAGGAGATCCAGACCGCTTACCTGGAGTCGTATTCCGAGTATGGCCAGAACATCTTCGACCGCTATGTGGTGTTCGCCGACCTGTGGATCCAGGATCAGGAGTACCGCGATCCGAATACCGGTGAAATCCTCGACCGCAACGCGCTGAACGACGAACTGGAGAAAGTGGAAAAACCCGCGGGTATCTCGAATCCGAAGGACTTCCGCAACGAGATCGTCAACTTCGTGCTGCGGGCGCGGGCCAACAACAGCGGCAAGAATCCGGTCTGGACCAGCTATGAAAAGCTGCGGATGGTGATCGAGAAGCGCATGTTCTCCACCACGGAAGACCTGCTGCCGGTGATCTCGTTCAATGCCAAGTCTTCGCGCGAAGACCAGGACAAGCACGAGAACTTCGTCAACCGCATGGTCGAGAAGGGGTACACGCCCAAGCAAGTGAGACTTCTGGTGGAGTGGTATCTGCGCGTAAGAAAATCATCGTAACGGCGCCGCGGAACAGGTCTCTCAACGAGGGCAACATATGGCTACGGTCATCGATCGGCGCGAGAACGGCGGCAACAAGAGTGCCGTCAACCAGCAACGTTTCATCAAGCGCTACCGCGAGCAGATACGGCAAGCGGTGGCAAAGGCGGTGTCCGGCCGGAAGATCATGGACATCGAGCAGAGCGGCCAGGTGTCCATTCCGGTCAAGGACATCTCCGAACCGATCTTCCACCACGGCCCGGGCGGGCGGCGCGAGTGGATTCACCCTGGCAACAAGAAGTTCGTCAAGGGAGACTCCTTCGACCGCCAGCAGCAGGGCGGTGGCGGGACCGGTTCGCGGGCCAGCGACAGCGGCGAAGGCGAAGACGATTTCGTCTTCACGCTGTCGCGCGAGGATTTCCTGAACTTCTTCTTCGAGGACATGGCGCTGCCGGACCTGGCCAAGCGCCACCTCGCCAAGATCGCCGAGGTGCGCAAGGTGCGCGCCGGCTATTCCATCGACGGCACGCCTTCCAACCTGTCGATCCTGCGCACCATGCGCAGCTCGCTGGGGCGGCGCATCGCCTTGTCCAGCCCTTATCAGAAGCGCCTGCGCGAGCTGGAGCTGGACTACAGCGAGGCGCTGGAAAAGGACGGACCCTACGCCGAAGGCACGCTCGAGCTGATGGAGAAGATGCGGCACCTGCGTGCCTGCATCGACCGCGTGCCCTTTATCGAGAAGCTCGACCTGCGCTACAACAACCGCGTGCTGAAGAAGCGCCCGCAGGCCCAGGCGGTGATGTTCTGCCTGATGGACGTGTCCGGCTCGATGGACGAGAGCCGCAAGGACCTGGCCAAGCGCTTCTTCATGCTGCTGTACCTGTTCCTGAAGCGCAACTACGAGCGCATCGACGTCGTGTTCATTCGCCATCACACGGTGGCGAAGGAAGTCGATGAGGAAGACTTCTTCCACTCGCGCGAGTCCGGTGGTACCGTGGTGTCCAGTGCGCTGAAGCTGATGGTGGAAGTGATCCACGACCGCTATCCGCCAAGCCAGTGGAATATCTACTGCGCGCAGGCGTCAGATGGTGATAACTGGGCCGGTGATTCCGAGTTGTGCGGACGCCTGCTGCGCGATTCGATCCTGCCGCTGGTGCAGTACTATGCATACGTTGAGGTCGCATCGGAAGAGCCGCAGAACCTCTGGGAAGAGTATCTGACGGTCAAGGGACAGTTCGATCACTTTGCGATGCAGCGCATCATCAGTGCGGACGAGATCTACCCGGTGCTGCACGACCTGTTCCAGAAGCGCGCAGCATAGGGTGGCGCCGATCCTGGCCTTCCTTGCGGAAAGGCCACAGTGAAGGCAAATGGCGAGGCAACGCGGACCACGCGGCGCGGCGATGCCGTGCGCGCCGGACGGGTCTGGCGCCTTGCCCGGGCAACAAGGGGCGAAGATGGCTTATCTCTCCACCGGTTCGGAATGGACCTTCGAGCTGATCAAACGGTATGACCGCGAGATCGCCCGCATCGCCGGCGAATTCGGGCTGGATACCTATCCCAACCAGATCGAGATCATTACCGCCGAGCAGATGCTCGATGCCTACGCGTCGGCGGGGCTGCCGGTCGGCTACAGCCACTGGTCCTACGGCAAGCACTTCCTGGCGTCCGAGCGCAGCTACCAGCGCGGCCACATGGGGCTGGCCTACGAGATCGTCATCAACTCCAATCCCTGCATCGCCTACCTGATGGAGGAGAACACCATGCCGATGCAGGCGCTGACGATCGCGCACGCCTGCTACGGCCACAACGCCTTCTTCAAGGGCAACTACCTGTTCCGCACCTGGACCAACGCGGACGCCATTGTCGATTACCTGCTGTTTGCCAAGAACTACGTGGCCGAGTGCGAGCAGCGTTACGGCGAACGCGAGGTGGAACTGCTGCTGGACTCTTGCCACGCCTTGCAGAACTACGGCGTGGACCGCTACAAGCGGCCTAAGAAGCTGTCCATCACCGAAGAGAAGGCGCGCCAGGCCGATCGCGAGAACTACCTGCAGATGCAGGTCAACGACCTGTGGCGCACCCTGCCCAAGCACCGGCCGCATGCGCTGGCATCGGAGGACGAAGCACCCGAAGGGGAAATCATCTTCCCGCCGGAGCCGCAGGAGAACCTGCTGTACTTCATCGAGAAGAACGCGCCCAGGCTGGCATCGTGGCAGCGAGAGATCGTGCGCATCGTGCGCAAGATCGCGCAGTACTTCTATCCGCAGCGCCAGACCAAGGTCATGAACGAAGGCTGGGCCACGTTCTGGCACTACACCATCATCAACCAGCTGTACGAGGAAAAGCTGGTCAACGATGCATTCATGATGGAGCTGCTGCAGGCGCATACCAATGTGATTTACCAGCCGCCGTACAACAGCCCCTACTACAGCGGCATGAACCCCTACACGGTCGGTTTCCTGATGTTCCAGGACCTGCGCCGCATGTGCGAAAACCCGACCGAAGAGGACTACCGCTGGGCCCCGGAATTCGCCGGCAGCGACTGGCGCAAGACGCTGGACTTTGCCATGCGCAACTTCAAGGACGAGAGCTTCCTGCTGCAGTTCCTGTCGCCGCGCGTGATCCGCGAGCTGAAGCTGTTCTCGGTGCTGGACGATGACCGCGAAGGCAAGCTGCGCGTCACAGCGATCCACAACGATGAAGGCTACCGCGCGATCCGCCAGCTGATGGCGGCGCAATATGACCTCTCCAGCATGGAGCCCAATATCCAGGTCACCAATGTCGACGTGGGCGGCGACCGCTCGCTGACGCTGCGGCACCTGCAGAACGACCGCCGGCCGCTGGCGCACAACTTTGACGAGGTGATCCGGCACGTGACCCGGCTGTGGGGCTTCACCGTGCGGCTCGAGGTGGCCTATGAGGACGGCCGCACCGAGTTGAAGTACGAATGCAAGCCGGAACGTCGCCACCGCCGCCCGCACGGCGGCCTCAGCCTGGCCGCCTGATCCGCAATTGCCGGGGTTAAGCCCGGCCGCTCAGGCGGCGGGCGCGGGTTCGCACCATTCGCGCACCAGTTCCACCGCGTTGCGGCCGGCACTGGCGCACACCTGCTCGCCCAGCACCCGGCTCCACCAGCGCTCCGACCCGTCCACCACGCGCCACGCATGCAGCCGGCGCGTATAGAGCTGCAGGTCGTATTCCTCCGTGATCCCGATGGCGCCGTGCACGGCGTGGGCGATGGCGGCCACCGGCGTGACCGCATCGCTGGCGCGCAGTTTGCCGATGGCCGCGCGCAGCCGGTCGGGCGTGCCGCTGCCGCTGTCGCAGGCCAGCTGCGCGGCCACGCGCGCGGCGGCAACGTGCTCGGCCATCTCGCTGACCTGGTGCTGGATCGCCTGGAACTTGCCGATGGCGCGCCCGAACTGCTGGCGGTCGTTGGCGTACTGCAGCGTCATGTCGAGCACGTGCGACAGCGCGCCGGCCAGTTGCGCCGTGTGCAGGCAGGCGCCCAGGGTGCGCAGGGTGCCGGCGGGCAGTGAAAAGGCCGCCGGCGCCGAGGTGTCAGGGCGCGGCACGCGCAGCGTCAGGTCGTGATGGGCCCCGGTAGCTTCGGCGCGGGCGTCGGCTGCCGACAGCAGCAGGCAGCGCTCGCCGTCCTGCAACAGGAACCACTGCGCATGACGGGCATCGGCCACCAGCGCCGCGCCGGCGCCGTGTTCAAGGCCGGCGAGTGCGACCGGGCCAGCGGGCAGGGCGATGCCATGCGCCTGCAGCAGCGCGCGCGCAAAGATGGTCTGCGCCAGCGGCAACGGCAAGGCGTGGCGGCCGGTGACAAAGAGCACCGGCGCCAGCTCGCGCAGCGGCAGCGCGGCGCCGCCGGCGGATTCGGGCAGCAGGCAATCGGCAAAGCCGCTTTCCAGCAGCGCTTGCCACAGCGGCTGCGGACTGGCCTGCTGTTCCAGCGCGCGCACGGTGGCGGGCGGGCAGCAGTCGCGCAGCAGCGCGTCGAGGGCGTCGGAGTAGGCGTTATGCATGGGGTATCTCGTTCAGGATGGCGGTCGACGGCGGCGGATTCAACGCAGGCCCAGCCCGCGCGCGATCATGCCGCGCAGGATTTCGCGGGTGCCGCCGCGCAGCGAATACGATGGCGCGATCTGCGTGACATAGGCGAGGGTCCGGTAAAGCGCCCCATCTGCCGCCAAGGCGGGTTCGTCACCGAGCGCGGCTTCCACCAGTGCCGGAATCGACTGCTCGAAGGTCGTGCCCAGGTCCTTCACCAGCGCGGCCTCCACCACCGGGCTTTCACCGGCGGCCAGCCGCGACGTGACTGCCAGCGACATGGCGCGCAGCACCGCCAGGTGGCCGGCGAGCCGGCCCACGGTCACCGTGTCGCGCCGTGCGGTCGGCAGCCGGCGCATGGCGTCGAGCCAGGAGTCGAGCAGCACCACGCTGGAATAGAGGCGCTCAGGGCCGCTGCGCTCGAACGCCAGTTCGGCGTTGACCTGCTCCCAGCCGCTGCCTTCCTGGCCGACCAGCGCGTCCGGGGCCAGCGCCACATCGTCGAAGGTGACTTCGGAGAAGTGCGCATCGCCGGCCAGGTCGTGGATCGGCCGCACCGTGACGCCCGGTGCGTGCAGGTCGACGATGAACTGCGACAGCCCGGCCTGCCGGTCCTGCGGCGTGCCCGAGGTACGCACCAGCGCGATCATGCAGTGGCAGCGGTCGGCATTGGTGGTCCAGATCTTGCGGCCGTTCAGGCGCCAGCTGCCGTCCGCCTGGCGTACCGCGCGCGTGGCCACGCTGGCCAGGTCCGAGCCGGAGTTGGGCTCGCTCATGCCGATGCAGAAGAAGGCCTCGCCGCGGCTGATCGCCGGCAGGTAGCGCGCCTTCTGCGCGTCGTTGCCGTAGCGCAGGATCAGCGGGCCGCTCTGGCGGTCGGCGATCCAGTGCGCCGACACCGGCGCGCCGCAGGCCAGCAGTTCTTCCACCAGCACGAAACGCGAAAACGGGTCCAGGCCCGCGCCGCCGAACTGCGCCGGCAGCGTGATGCCGACCCAGCCGCGCGCGGCCAGCGCCCGGCTGAAGGCGGCATCGAACCCCATCCACGAGCGCGCGCGCGTTTCCGGCGGCAGCGCGGGCAGGTGTTCATCGAGAAAGGCCCGCACCTCGCCGCGGAACGCCACGGCGTGCGGCGGCAGGGAGGTCAGGCCGAAGGTGGAAAGCAATGCGGTCACGGTGAAATCCTGTGTCTTGTATTGGCTGGTGGCAGTGGTCTCAGTCCAGCGTCGCGCCTGAATCCTTCACGACCTTCTGCCAGCGCGTCATTTCCGCGCTGAGGTAGGCGGCGTAGGCCTCCGGCGTCGATCCGCGCGGCTGCGCGCCCTGCGCGGCCAGGCTCGCGCGCGTCTCGGGGTGGGCCAGCGCCCTGGTGGCGGCGGCATTGAGCTTGCGCACGGTCTCGGCCGGTGTCCTGGCCGGCACCATCATGCCCTGCCAGGCGCCGACCTCGAAGCCCGGCTGCACGGTTTCGGCAAGGGTGGGCACGTCCGGCAACTGCGCGCTGCGCGTGGTGCTGGTGACGGCCAGCGCGCGCATGCGCTTGTCGCGGATGAAGGGCAGCGATGAATTGATGGTGTCGGCCATGAACTGCACCTGGCCGCTGGCCAGGTCGGTCAGCGCCGGCGCGCTGCCCTTGTAGGGCGCATGCACCGCCGACAGACCGTTGGCCTGCAGGAACATGAAGGCCGCCAGGTGCGTCACGTTGCCGTTGCCGGCCGAGCCGTAGGTGAGCTTGTCGGGGTTGGCCTTCAGGTACTGGATGAACTCTTTCACGTTCTGTACCGGCAGCTGCGCGTTGACCTCCAGCACCAGCGGCACCATCGCCGTTAGCGCCACCGGCGCGAAATCGCGTTTCACGTCGTAGCTGAGCTTGCGGTAGAGCGCCGGGCTCAGCGCGATCGACGAAGTGTTGTACAGCACCGTATAGCCGTCGGCCGGCGCCTTGGCGACAATCTCCGCGCCGATATTGCCGTTGGCGCCGGGCCGGTTGTCGACCAGTACCTGCTGGCCGAGCTCCTCGCTCATGCGCCGTGCGATCACGCGCGACACCAGGTCGGTCGGGCCGCCCGGCGGGAACGGCACCACCATGCGGATCGGGTGCGACGGATAGGCGGCATCGGCGGCCGCCGCCGGCTGCGCCAGCACCGCCGGCAATACGATGGCTGCCGCGGCAGCCAGTGTCGTGATGAAAGTCTTTGCCTTCATTGCTTGTCTCCTCCATCCATGCAGCCACGCGGCGGATTCAGCGTCCCGCCAGCAACCGGCGCGCGGTGTAGGTCATGACCTGCTCACCGCGCTGGTTGAACACCTCGATGCGCGAATCCACCACGGCGCGGCCGCTGCGCGAGGTCGGGCGGATGCCGGTCACGGTCACGGTGGCGTGGATGGTGTCGCCCACCACCACCGGGGCGTGGATCTGCTGAGTGAGTTCCAGCATGGCCAGCCCGGTGCCCTGGATCATGGTCTGCAGGATAAAGCCCTCGATCAGCGTATAGGTCAGTGCCGCCGGCACCGGCCGGCCCTGGATGGCGCCGCCGTCATAGCCGGCTTCGATGAAGATGGCCTCGACCATGCCGGTGACGGAAATGAAATTGACCAGGTCGGTCTCGGTCACGGTGCGGGCGAAGGTGCGGAAGGCCTGGCCTTCCTGCAGGTCTTGCCAGTAGAAGCCCTGGCCGAGGCGGGGCAGTTCTGCATGCGTCATGGCGTCTCCTTGGCGGGTGCGCAGCGTGCGGCACCGCTTTGTTGCAATTGCGCGATCGCTTCCGCGGATAGTCCCGCCTGCGCCAGCACGCTCTCGGTGTGCTCGCCCAGCCGCGGCGGGATGCCCAGCGGTGCGCGCTGGCTGTCGAAGCGCACCGGCGCGCCGGGAAAACGCAACGTGCCCATGGCCGGGTCTTCGACGGTTTCGAAGAAGCCAGTGGCGACCAGGTGCGGATCGGCCGGCAGGTCGTCGAGTTCATTGATGCGCGCCACCGGGATCTGCAGGCGTTCGCACAGCTCCACCCAGTGCGCAGTGGTCTGTCCCTGCACGATTTCGCCGGTGAGCTCGTACAGCGTCTCGATATGCCGCGTGCGTGCCGCGATGTCGGCAAAGCGCGCATCGGCGGCCAACCCGGGGCGCCCGGCGGCGTGGAAGAAGTCGCGCCAGTGCGTGTCGGTGTACGGCATCATGCAGACATAGCCGTCGGCGCTGCGGTACGGACGGCGCAGCGGCGCCAGCACGCGGGGGTAGCCGCTGGGGCCGCGCGGCGGCTCGAAATGGCGGCCGTAGAAGTGCTCGACCAGGTTGAAGGCGACCATGGATTCGAACATCGGCACCTCGACCAGCGTGCCGTGGCCGGTGCTGCCATCGGCATTGCGCCGCGCGCGCCCGGCCAGCGCCGCGCAGACCGACAGCGCGGCCACCAGCCCGCTGGTCTTGTCCGCGGCGATGGTGGGGAAGTAGCGGCTGTCGCCGGTCTGCGCCGCCATCAGCGCGGCATTGCCGGACAGGCCCTGGATGATGTCGTCGTAGGCCGGGCGGCCGCCATAAGGGCCATCCTCGGCAAAGCCGAGCAGGCTGACAAAGACCAGCTCAGGGTGGCGCGCCCGCACATCGTCGGGCGCCAGCCCCAGTGCGGCCAGTTTCTGCGGGCGCATGCTGTGCATCAGCACGTCGGCGCCGGCCAGCACGCGCTCCAGCGCGGCCTGCGCGGCCGGCTGCTTCAGGTCCAGCACCACGCTGCGCTTGCTGCGGTTCACCCCCAGGAAAATGGCCGCCATGCCGGCCTCGGTGGCGGGGCCGGTGCGGCGCGTGGAATCGCCCTCGGGCGGCTCGACCTTGATCACCTCGGCGCCAAGGTCGGCCAGCCACTGGCTGGCATACGGCCCCATCACCACCGTGGACAGGTCGACCACGCGGATGCCTGCAAGCGGCAGCATGTTGTCTCCGATCTTTTTACTGTGGGCACAGGGTAGATCAGCAGGCCAGGCTTGGTCTAATATTAGTTTTTTAGAAATTGATATTCACTGGATATTAACGAGCCATGGACTTCCGCCAGTTGCAGCAGTTCGTCGCCCTGGCCGAGACGGGCAATTTCCACCGCGCGGCTGAACGCCTGCATATGGCGCAGCCGCCGCTTTCCATTTCCATCCGCAAGCTCGAAGACCAGCTCGGCACGGCGCTGTTCGTGCGCACCTCGCGCGGCGTGCGGCTGACGCAGGCGGGCGAGGCCGCGCTGCACGATGCGCGCCGTGCGCTGTTCCATGCGCAACAGGCACGTGCCGCGGCGATCGCCGCGGGGCAGGGCGAGCGCGGCGCGCTGCGCATCGGCTTTATCGGCTCGGCGACGTATGCGCTGCTGCCCAAGCTGATCCCGGCGTTCCGCGCGGCGCATCCCGGCATCGAGCTGATCCTGCATGAATCCACCACCGCCGCGATCCTCGAGCGCCTGGAAAAACACCAGGTCGACGCCGGCCTGGTGCGCTTCCCGATCCTGAACACCGGCAACTATTCGCTGACGCCGCTGGAAAACGACGTCTTTGTCGCGGCGGTGCCGGCTGACAGCCCGCTGGCAAGCGCAGACGCCATCCCGCTGCGCGCGCTCGCGGACGAGCCCTTCATCATGTATCCGGCGGCGCCGGTGCCCAACCTGCATGCGGTGGCAATGCTGCTGTGCCAGCAGGCGGGCTTTGTGCCGCGTGTCACGCAGGAGGCGGTGCAGGTGCAGACCCAGGTCAGCCTGGTCGAGAGTGGGCTTGGCGTGGCCCTGGTGCCGAGCGTGGCGGCGCGCTATGCCAACCGGCGCGTGCGCTTCCTGTCATTGTCCAGCCCGCGGCCGGCCGGGCGTATCGGCATTGCGCTGGCGGCGCGGCCCGATGACGGCGACCGCCAGGTGCAGCGCTTCCTGGCGGCGGCGCAGGCCGCGGTGAACTGATGGGAAGGCGGGCGGTGCAGCGCCTCAGGCGGCGCGCGGGCGCAGCGCGCGCGGCCGCACGGGCGGGGTCACGCCGGCGCGCTCCAGGTTCACGCCCGGCAGCAGGTGCAGCAGCCGCACCAGTTCTGACTGGCGATGCGTGCCGGTCTTGCGCAGCGTGTCGCGGATATGCACGCGCACGGTGTGGGGCGAAAGAAATTCGCGCTCGGCAATTTCGTTGAGGGTTTCGCCGGCAGCCAGGCGGATCGCAATAATGCTTTCCTTGCGCGACAGCCCGAACAGCGAGGTCAGCACGCCGGCATCCAGCACCGAGCGCGATTCCGAGTTGCCGAACAGCATCATCGCGGCCGGCAGCTGCCACGGGCCCTCCACCGGCTGGCGCGACACCAGCGGCGTGACGATGATCGGCACCGGCTGTCCGCCGGAGGTAATGTGCATCCACGAGCCGGAGGCCGCGTCCGTGCCGCGGGCACGCATGGCGCCGTCGAGCAGCTTGCGCAGCACCGCCTGCAGCGTGTCGCTGTGGGCGCGCAGCACACCGCCCTGCAGCGACAGGTGGCCATCGGCCTGCACCAGCGCCTCAGCCCAGCTGTTGGCATAGCGCACGCGCAGGTCCGTCTGCAGCACCATCACGCCGAAGTCCAGCGTATCCAGCCCGGCCAGGCCCAGGCTGGCCAGTCCGCTCAGCTCGAAGTTGCGCTGCTGCATCCGTGCCGCGCGCACCCAGTGCGGCATCACGTGCGCCAGGCGCCGCTCGCGCTGGCCTGTGCTGATGCTGCCCGCGCTGGTGCCGCTCATCAGCACGCAAACCTCGGCGTTCTCAATCAGGCGGATGCCTTGTTCCAGTCCGCTGCAGGCCAGCGCAGCCGTGGCCGCATCCGCCATGCCGCCATCGTACGAGGCCATGCCGTGGCAGGCCAGCGCGGGGGCGTCATTGGGGGTGCAGCAAGTGCCAGGATAGGGCAGGTCGAGCGGACCGGGCAGCCAGTCGGGCATGCTGGCGCCGCTGGTGAAGCAGCCATGCGGGGTCACGCCAAGGCGGGCATGGCCGGCCAGCTTGTCCCAGATCAGGTAACGCGGGCTGCCTGTGCAGGTGTATCGGGAAAAGAGGTCGAGGGCGCCGGGCATGGCCGCAACGTCCAGCGCGGACTCGTAGATTGAGTCGACCAGACGATGGAAGTCCTCGTCCGTAGTCGGGTGTTCGCCCATGTTCAGATCCCCCGGTGGCAAACGCCTCTTGCTTTGCGCCACGGCAAGTGGCCACATCCTTTTGGTGTTATCGGTTCCGTTCTGGCGTTCTGTATAGGCGCCGATACGGATGCTGTGGCGGCGGGCTTGGTCCCGTCATGTTCGCCGCATCGTAATCATGCCAAACAATGTTGTTTGTTTTATCCCCCGGGTCGGGGGGGGGAAATACGGATTGCGCGGCGTAACTTCCCCGCCGGGCCAGGCAGGGCCGCGATCATACTGCGGCGCGATGGTAATACTCGTGAAGAAAAGAAATTTTCAGCGCTGAAATAGTGCTCGACGTTCCACATACGCCACGATTCTGTTGGCTCTGGTGCCATAAGTTCAACGCAGCAAGCAGTTGTTAGAATGACAGCGTTGGAGTAATAATGCAGTCATTGACTGCAGTGGTGGAGGCGATCATGCCGATCCTGACCGTTAGAAATTTGCCCGACGACGTGCATCGTGCGCTGCGGGTCCGTGCCGCCCAGAACGGACGCAGCACCGAGGCTGAGGTGCGTGAGATCCTGGCCAGGGCGGTGATGCCGCAGAAGCGCGTGCGCCTGGGTGATGCGCTGGCGATGCTTGGCCGTGAGATCGGCCTGTCGAATGCGGACGTTGAAGCGATCGAGCAGGGCAAGGACAATGCAGCGGCCGAGCCAGTGAGCTTTGAATGATCGTTCTGGATACCAACGTCATTTCCGAGGCCATGAAGCCGGAACCGGCCGACGCCGTGCGCTGCTGGCTCAACGACGAGGCCGCCGAGACCTTGTACCTGTCCAGCGTGACGCTGGCCGAACTGCTGTTCGGCATCGGCGCGCTGCCGGCGGGCAGGCGCCGCGCCATGCTGTCCGCTGCGCTGGACGGCCTGGTGACGCTGTTCGAAGGGCGCATCTTGCCGTTCGACACGAATGCGGCCCGGCACTATGCGGAACTCGCCACTGCCGCCAGAAGCCGTGGCCGCGGCCTTCCCACGCCGGATGGCTATATCGCCGCGATTGCCGCGGCCAACGGCATGATGGTCGCGACGCGGGACATGTCGCCCTTTGAAGCGGCCGGGCTGCAGGTGCTAAATCCGTGGCTGGCGCCGCGTCCGTCGTGAAGGGGGAACGCCCGCGCCAAACGTATTGCTACTGTCCCTGAGTCGTCGGATCAGCCGCCCGCTGGGTGGCTTTTTCGTTGGCGGCTTCCGGATCCAACCGTTGCGCCGCGCCGCCATCCACCTGGATCGTCAGGCTCGCCGATGCCATGCGGATGCCGTTGGCGTCGAAATTGCGCTTGAGCCGCGCGTTGAAGGCGCGCGTGATCTCGGCCTGCATCAGCGGCCGGGTCTTGAACTGTGCCATCACCACCGGCCCGTTCGGGTCGAAACGGTCCAGCCCCAGGATGTCCAGCCCCGACATCAGGTTGCGGGCGTAGCGATGGTCGCGCGCCAGTTCGGCGCCGGTGGCGCGGATCAGCTCCAGCGCCTGGTCCAGGTCGCTCTGGTAGGTGATACCGATGTTGAACACCGCGTAGGCATAGCCGCGCGACAGGTTCTTGACTGCCTTGATCTGGCTGTACGGCAGCGTGTGCAGCGCGCCGCGGCCGTCGCGCAGCCTGACCGTGCGGATGGTCATGGCTTCGACCACGCCGGCGTGGTCCGGCAGTTCGATCGAGTCGCCGATGGCGATGGAGTCCTCGACCACGATGAACAGCCCCGTGATCAGGTCCTGCACCAGGCTCTGCGCGCCGAAGCCGATGGCCAGGCCAACCACGCCCGCGCCGGCCAGCAGCGGCGTCACGTTGACGCCCAGGTTGGCCAGCACCGCGATCACCGTGATCACCAGCAGGCCGATGAGCGAGGCGTTGCGCACCAGCGGCAGGATGGTCTTGGCCCGCAGGCTGGGCTGCGCGCCGCGCCCGTGCGCGGGCGACAGTGATTGCATGATGGAGGTGTCGATCAGCAGCCAGACCAGCCAGGCCAGCAGCACGGTGCTGGTGACGCTGAAGACCGTCTCGGTGAGATGGCGGCCCGCAGCGGATGACTCGGCCAGGCGCACCAGCGACGTGCCCCAGACGCGCATCACCATCTCAATGAAGACTGCCCAGATCAGCACGCGCACCAGCGCCAGCGCGAAGCGCCCGAAGCGCTGCAGGTAGGCCGAGCGGCGGCGGTCGCGGATGCGCGGCGCGCGCGCGGTGGCCTTGGGCGAGTGCCCCGCCACCATCGTCAGCAGCAGCCCGGCGAGGAACAATGCCACCGATGCCACCGTGCGGCGCAGGAACACATCCGCATGGCCGGTGGCCAGGATGGTGCCGACCACCGATGCCACCACCACCGCCAGCACCGGCAGGTGCCAGGCCTGCCCGGCCAGCCGCAGCAGGTCGGTCGCGGCCGGGTGGGCCTGGCGGAAGGCCAGCGGCCGCTGGCCGATCAGCTGGCCGATCTGCCGGCGGAAACACAGCGCGAACGCGCCGATGCCCAGGGCCGCGGCGATATTGGCCACGGTGGCCACCAGCGCGCACAGGTTGGTGCCGAGCACGGCGATCACGCGGCTGTCGGTGGCGCCGTCGCCCAGTGCCGCCAGCGCCCCCGTGCAGAACAGCAGCCACGGTGAGTGCGCCAGCAGCTGCCGCACCGCCAACTGCCGGTGCGCGCTGCGGAACAGCGTGAAGATGACCTGGCACACCGCTGCCGCGATCGCCCCCGCCACGATTGCATACGCCACCAGCACGGCGGCGACGCTGGCCGGCGATTGGGCAAATACGCGTTGGGCCAGCAGCAAGGTCAGCCCGAATGCCACCACCCAGGGCCCGATATGGCGCAGCATGAAGACGCCGACGTCGACCCACGATGGCAGCTCGGGCAGCTTGCCGCGCTCGGCGCGCGTGGGTTTGCGCGCGCGCCGGCGCCGGATGCGGTGGCCGATCTCCCACAAGACCCCGCCGCTCACCGCCCAGGCTGCAAGCACCAGCGCGAATTCACGCAGCGAGGCCGGCGTCGTGCGGGTGCCGTTGTGGGTGAGCGCGGCGTGCCATTCCTCGCCCGCGAAGCGCGTGCGCCAGCGCCAGAACTGCCACGGGCCGCGATCCTTGCGCAGATGGGTATCGACCTCGTCCAGCACTTCAGCGACGGCACCGATCAGGCCGGGCGCGGAGGCGCCGGCCGGGGCTGCCGCCGCGGAGGCGGGCGCGGCCCCGGAGGCACCCAGCCCCTGGCGCATGGTTTGCAGCTGGCCCACCAGGGCGCGCCGCTCGCCGTCGTTCTGCAGCGTGGCGATCACCTGGTCCAGCGACTGCGCCAGCGGCACGCTGGCGGCGGGTGCGCTGGCCGGCGCCGCGGGCTTCTCCGCCTTGCCCAGCAGTGCCACGAGGGAGCCGGCCGGGGTCGCGTGCGCCGGGATGGGGCACAGCAGCGTCAACAGCGCGGCCAGCACGGCGAACGCACGCAGCACCGGCTGCAGTGCGGCATGCCAGCGGAGCGCAGGGGTGGGGGCGTGGTGTTCGGGTTTGTGCATGGTTCGTAGTCGGTTGCCGGTGCCGGGCGGCGCCGGAATGGCCGTCGATCGCGTCACTGTAGCGCATTGGTCGCGCCGGGTGCCGGAGCGCGCCACAGGCTCGCGCCATCCTCATTCGTCGCTTCGGACGATGCGTCGCAACGGCCGATCCACGAATCTCGAGCCCACTCCGGTACAGGCGGTTCTTGCGCCTGCCGGCTTCATCAAACCGCGGGGCCGCGCCGGATCCGGCCGGGCCAGGAACAAGAGACAAAGGAAAGACGGCATGGAACTCAATGCATCGGTATCGGCAGTGGTGACGGGTGGCGCTTCGGGCCTGGGCGCGGCAACAGCACGTGCGCTGGCGGCGCAGGGCGTGCGCGTGGCGCTGTTCGACCTGAACGTGGAGAAGGGCGAAGCGCTGGCGCGTGAACTGGGCGGCGTGTTCTGCCAGGTCAACGTCACCTCAGAGGCCGAGGTCGAGGCCGGCTTTGCCAAGGCGCGCGCCGCCATCGGCCAGGAACGCATCCTGGTCAACTGCGCCGGCACGGGCAACGCCATCAAGACCGCCTCGCGTTCCAAGGAAGCGCCGGACCAGATCAAGCATTTCCCGTCCGATGCCTTCGAGCGCATCATCCAGATCAACCTGATCGGCACCTTCCGCTGCATCGCGCGCTCGGCCGCGGGCATGCTGACGCTGGACACCGCCGGCGGCGAGCGCGGCGTGATCATCAATACCGCGTCGGTGGCGGCGCAGGACGGCCAGATGGGCCAGGCCGCGTACTCGGCGTCGAAGGCCGGCGTGGTCGGCATGACGCTGCCGATCGCGCGCGATCTGGCGGGCGAAGGCATCCGCGTCAACACCATCCTGCCGGGCATCTTCAATACGCCGCTGCTGCAGGGCGCGGCAGAGAACGTCAAGGCCGCGCTGGCCGCTTCGGTGCCGTTCCCCAAGCGCCTGGGACAGCCGGAAGAGTTCGCCTCGCTGGCCGTCGAGATGTGCCGCAACGGCTATTTCAACGGCGAATCGGTGCGTCTGGACGGCGCCATCCGCATGGCGCCGCGCTGAGCGTAGCGCCAGCACATCGTCATGTCCGGGCCCGCGCAGCGCTGGTCCGGACGCTATCAAAATCAGGAGACGCGGATGGACTTCAGCTATCTGACGACACTGCCCCACGCGGTACGCCACTTCGCGCGCCTGCGGCCCGAGGCGGTGGCGTATGCGTTCGAAGGCCGGCAGACTACCTATGCCGAATTCGAGCGGAACACCAATCGCGTGGCACAGGCCCTGCTGGCTGAAGGCGCCGGGGTCGGCGAGCGCATTGGCTATATCGGCAAGAACAGCGACCACTATTTCGAGCTGCTGCTTGGCGCGGCCAAGACCGGCGCGGTGATGACGCCGGCCAGCTGGCGCCTGGCGCCGCCCGAGGTGGAGTTCATCCTTGGCCATTGCGATGCCGTGGTGCTCTTCGTCGGGGCGGAATCGGCGGCAATGGTCCGGAACCTGCTGCCCGCGCTGCCGATGGTGCGCAAGGTGGTGGTGATGGAGCCGTGCGCGGAGCAGGGCGACTGGCAGTGCTATATCGACTGGCGCGACGCCCATCCGGCCACCGCGCCCGCGCATGAGCCGGCCGCACATGACGTGGTGCTGCAGCTGTACACGTCCGGCACCACCGGCCGGCCCAAGGGAGCGATGCTTACGCACCGCAACCTGACCATCGGCACCGAGGTGAGCGAACGCGAGACCATTCAGTGGTCGCACTGGATTGCCGACGACATCTCGCTGGTGGCGATGCCGGTGGCGCATATCGGCGGCTCTGGCTGGGGGCTGCGCAACCTTCTGGCCGGCGCCAAGGGCGTGGTGGCGCGCGAGTTCGATCCGCGCGCCGTGCTCGACTTCATCGAGCACGAACGCATCAGCAAGCTGTTCATGGTGCCGGCCGCGATGCAGATCGTGCTGCGCGACCCGCGTGCGCGCCAGGTGGACTACTCGCGCCTGAAGTACCTGCTGTACGGCGCCGCCCCGATTCCTGCGGCGCTGCTGCGCGAGGGCATCGAGGTGTTCGGCTGCGGCTTCGTGCAGCAGTACGGCATGACCGAGACCACCGGCACCATCGTGGCGCTGCCGCCCGAGGACCATACCACCGAGGAGGTGCCGCGCATGCGCGCGGCGGGCAAGCCGCTGGCTGGCGTCGAGCTCAAGGTGGTCGACTACGAAGGGCGCCAGCTGGCGCCGGGCGAGGTCGGCGAGATCGTAGTGCGCTCGCAGCACAATATGGCCGGCTACTGGAAACAGCCGGAGGAAACGGCGCGCACCATCGATGCCGATGGCTGGCTGCGCACCGGCGACGCCGGCTACACGGATGCCGACGGCTACCTGTACATCCATGACCGCGTCAAGGACATGATCATCAGCGGCGGCGAGAACGTCTATCCGGCCGAGGTTGAAAGCGCGATCTACGGCCACCCGCAGGTGGCTGACGTGGCGGTGATCGGCGTGCCGGACGAGAAGTGGGGCGAGGCGGTCAAGGCCATCGTCGTGCTCAAGCCGGGGCAGGCGCCGGACCAGGCCGGCATTATCGCGTGGACGCGCCAGCGGCTGGCGGGCTTCAAGGTGCCCAAGAGCATCGAGTTTGTCGAGGCGCTGCCGCGCAACCCGTCGGGCAAGCTGCTGCGGCGCAAGCTGCGCGAACCGTTCTGGGAGGGGATGAACCGGCGGGTGAACTGACGCCGGCAGGAGCAAAGAAAAACCCGCCGTGACTGAACTGCACCCCAAAAGTTGGACATCGATCCAACCTTTGGGGTGCAGTTCAGTGACTGGCGGGTTTTTCTTTGCCTGTCGGACTGCCCTGGCTTTAGTCCGCCTGGATGCCGAATTCCTTGACCACCTTGGTGTAGCGGGCCGTGTCGGCGGCGATCAGCTTCGACAGCACCGCCGGCTCGCCGCCCGAAGGCGTGACCGCGATGGTGGCCATGCGCGCCACCACGTCGGGCATCTTCAGGATCTCGTTGACGTGCGTGTTGAGCGTGCGCACCAGGTCGGCCGGCATGCCCTTGGGCCCGAGCAGGGCCTGCCAGGCGCCGATCTCCACGTCCTTGTAGCCCAGCTCGGCCAGCGTCGGCACGTTGGGCGCGAACGGCGAGCGCTTCTGGTCCGCCACCGCCAGCGGCACCAGGCTGCCATTTCCGACGTACTGCGAGATCGCGCCGTAAGTGATGTAGGTCACCGGCACCTGCCCGCCGATCACGTCGACGATGGCGGGCGCCAGGCCGCGGTAGGGCACCTGGCTGATCTTGATGCCGGCGGACTTGTTGAACAGTTCGCCCATGATGTGCATCGGCGAGCCATTGCCGGGCGTGGCATAGGTTTCCACCTTGCCGGCCTTGGCGCGCGCCACCAGGTCGCTGACCTTGGTGATGCCGGTACCCTTGTTGACAACCACGAACAGCGACTGCGTGCCGATCTGGCTGATGGGCGTGAAGTCGTGCTGCACGTCATAGCTGGCGCCGGCGCCGGCCTTGAGCACCAGCGGCGCGATGGCGACAGTGTTGGGGGCCAGCAGCAGGGTGTAGCCGTCCGGGTTGGCCCGGGCCACGTAGGCGCTGCCGATGGTGCCAGCGGCGCCGGTGCGGTTTTCCACCACTACCGACTGCTTCAGGCGCGGCGCGAGCTTTTCCGCGAACATGCGCGCCAGCACGTCGACGTCGCCGCCGGCCGGGTAGGCCACAACGATGGTGATGGGCTTGTTCGGGTACGCACCCTGGGCCAGGGCGGTGCCGCCGGTGGCAGCGGCCAGGGCGGTCGCGGCGGCCAGCGTGGCGAGTACTTTGCGGCGTACGGGCTTCATGATGTTCAGACCTCTGTAAGACGTGGCGCCCGGACGGGCCGGGGCCAATGGCTGTGTGGGCGTCCGGCGCATTGCCTGCGCCGGACGGTACCGCCGGGGGGCGCGGAGAAAATCAGAAAACGTGCTTGATGCCGATCATCGATCCCCACTGGTTCTCGCCCGGGCGCGGGTTCGAGCCAGGCGAGCCGCCGCTGACCGACATGGCCAGCTGGCCGCCGTTGTTGATAAAGCCGGCGGTGGCGTAAACCGAGGTGCGCTTGCTGAAGCTGTACATCGCGCGCAGCGTGTAAAGCATGGCCTGGTTGTCGCTGCCGTGGTAGTTCAGGAAGTAGACCTGGCCGGCCAGGTTGACCGCGGGGGTGATGTCGTAGGACGCGCCGGCGTAGTACAGGTCGCTGATCGGCGTTGGGCTGCCCTCGTTGTCGCGGCGGATCCAGCCGGCGCCGATCTTGGCGCGCTGGAACAGCATGTAGCCGCCCAGCGACAGGCGGTCGTCGGTCAGGTTGCTGTTGGTCAGGCCGCCGAAGGCGCCCGGGCCGCCGCGCTGCGAGTCATACGCGGCAGTGACGCCCCAGGTCTTGTTGTCGTAGCCGAGCATGGCCGACCACTCGCGGCACGCCTTCTTGTCGGCGGCGTTCTCGCCGGCGCAGTTGGTGCCCGATGGGCTGGGGCCGGCGTTGACCGCGTCGCGCCCGAAGCTGTAGGTGGCGCCCACCACGAAGCCGCTGAAGTTGGCCTTGTACGACACCGCGTTGTCGGCGCGCGTATTGGGCAGGTAGCTGTCGAGCGAGCCCGAGCCGTACACGTTGGGCCCCAGGATATCGCTGTCAAGCGTGGCCCAGAACAGCATGGTGTACTGGCGGCCGAACGACAGCTGCCCGTACTGGTTGGTCAGCCCGACCAGCGCCTGGCGCCCGAACAGGCGGCCGCCCTGGTTGGAGGTGCCAGAATCCGGCGAGAAGCCCGACTCCAGCACGAAGATGCTCTTCAGGCCACCGCCCAGGTCTTCACTGCCGCGGATGCCCCAGCGCGAGGGCACGGTGGCGGTCAGGTTGGGCATGCGCACCAGGCCATTGCCGTTGGCGCCGACATTGCTCACATACTCGACACCCGTGTCGATGACCCCGTAGAGGGTGACCGAGGATTGTGCCGAGGCCAGCAAGGGGAAAGCCGCGGCCAGGCCTGCGGCGATTCGTGCAAGTTTCATCTACCAGTTTCCTTCCAGTTTTCCGTCTTGTAATCGTCTTGTGGTCCGGGCCGCTGCGATGGCGGTCCGCGCTCAGGGCAGGCTTGTGGTGGGCAGGTTCTTCTCCTCGTTTTGGACAGGGCGATGCATGGATGCGATCGTCTCCTGGCGGGGCCATCGCGCGGCGCCGATCCGGAAAATGCGTTTTTCGCCTCTTGTTTGTTTTATATATGGAACGACAGACAACATAAGAAACGTTCACGGAAATATAGCTGCGACTTACCGGAAGTTGTGAGGAGGGTTATCCCTAGTGAGGCTGAGCCGCGACGAGCCTGCAGCGGCGGTGCCGCACCCCGCCAGTGCGGCGCCGCGCGCGCCTGGTGCAGCCGCCGCCATCCGGGCCAGCGCGCTCCGGCGCCGCGCAATCGCCGCTGACCGGCTCCAGCCAAGGCATCCAGCCCAGTTCCCGCGGCTGCGCGTGCCGCGGCGTGCAAAACGGTGCATGCACCGGGCCGATGCCGGCAACGCCATGCGCGCCAAAGGCCTATCGTTAACCCTGATCCCGTCCTTTTCCCCGCTTCGCCTATGCTGTAAAGGTTTTATTTACAAATCTAGGTTTTATATATGGAACAAAAGCACCCCCACGCACCAGCACAGCCGGACCGGCAGCTGCTGGAAGCCCTCGACATCGGGTTTGCCCAGCGCGTGGTGCAGGTGGGCGCGGGCGGCGAGCGCGTGGCCTACCGCTGCGGCGGGGGCACGGGCCCGGCGGTCGTGCTGCTGCACGGCATCAGTTCCGGGGCGGCGTCGTGGCTGCCGTGCGCGAGCCTGCTGGCCGCGCACGCGCGGGTGATCGCCTGGGATGCGCCGGGCTATGGCGATTCGTCGCCGCTGGCGCCGGCGCGGCCGTTGGCGTCTGACTATGCGCAGCGGCTGCATGGACTGCTGCAGGCGCTGGGCGTGCGGCCGGCGCTGATCGTCGGGCATTCACTGGGCGCGCTCATGGCGGCGGCCTATGTCGCCAACGCGCGCCAGCTGCCGGCGCGGCTGCTGTTGCTCAGCGTGGCACAAGGCTACGGCGGCCCCGGCAAGGAGGCCCAGGCGCAGGAAGTTGCGCGCCAACGGCTGGAGGCGCTGGAGTCGCTTGGTGTGGACGGGCTGGCGCAACGCGGGCCAACCCGGCTGCTGAGCGAGGAGGCCGGCCCCGGCGCCCAGGCATGGGTGCGCTGGAACATGCAGCGGCTGAACCCGGACGGCTACCGGCAGGCGGTGGCGATGCTGTGCGGCGACGACATCCACGCCTACCTGGCCCGGCGCCCAGACGCCCTGCCCACGCAGATCGCCTGCGGCAGCCGCGATGTCGTCACCACGCCGCCAGCCTGCGGCACGCTGGCCGAACGCTTCGGCCTGCCGTTCTCGCTGATCCCGGATGCGGGCCATGCTTGCTATATCGACCAGGCCGCCGCCACCGCGCGGTTGATCCGCTCGGTGCTGGACGACGTCACCTGAAGCCACCGCGGCGGCGCCTGCCCGCCGCATCCCCGGCGGTCGCGCGCAGCTTGCGCCACCCCCTTCCAGATTCGTAGTGCTGATCGCGGGTTAACCCCAGTCAATTTTTGCGGCCGCGTTGTCTATAGTCGTACCTGTGTTCAATATCTAAACCAGTGTTTCATTAGTAAAACGTAGCCCAGGCGATCGCAAGACCGGTCGGCGAAGCACGCGGAACACGGTCCCCCCGCTGCAAGACATGGAGCAAAGCGCAATGGAAAGCCTCTCGTACAACCCGAACCTGGTGCCCTGGGAGCGTCCGGCGCCGAACAACGTGGCAGGCAAGGGCCATATCGAGCAACCGGGCAAGGTCGCCAACATCGTCTGGCAGACCCGTGCCGCCGCACCGACCGCCTATGAGAACGCGCTGGGCGATGCCCTCGAAGCCGCGTTCGAAGGTGGCGCGCAGAACCCGCAGGACATCGTGCGCGCCTTCAATGACGCCGGTTTTCTGGGCGTCGACGGCCAGCCCTGGACCGAAGAGCGCTTCCTGTCCGAAATGCGCCGGCTGGGTGCCTGAGCCCGCCCCAGTCCAAGTCCAGCCTCGAAGCGAGAAAACCATGGAATCGAACAAGCAAGCCCGCACCGAAGCCCGCCTGAACACCGGCCTGCGCAACTACTGGTACCCGGTCGCCGCCTCGTGGGCGGTGTCCCATGCCCCGATCGGCATCACCCGCCTGAGCCAGAACATCGTGCTGTGGCGCGATGGCGCCGGCCAGGTCCACGCCCTGGAAGACCGCTGCCCGCACCGCGGCGCGCGCCTGTCGATGGGCTGGAACCTGGGCGACCGCGTTGCCTGCTGGTACCACGGCGTTGAGGTCGGCGGCGACGGCCAGGTCAAGAGCGTGCCGGCGGTGGAAAGCTGCCCGCTGGAAGGCCGCACCTGCGTGCGCAGCTATCCGGTGCAGGAGCAGGCCGGCGCCATCTTCCTGTGGTTCGGCGACCAGGCCCCGCAAGGCGAGGGCAGCCCCGACGAACTGCGCCTGCCGGAAGAGCTGGCCAGCGACGAGCACAGCAACTTCCTGTGCGTGGCGCACTGGGACTGCAACTACCGCTACGCCATCGACAACGTGATGGACCCGATGCACGGTGCCTACCTGCATGCTGTGTCGCACTCGATGGCCAGCGGCGAGAAGTCCGCCGTGATGCAGATCCGCGAGACCGAGCACGGCCTGGTGTTCGAGAAGACCGGCCAGCGCGGCGTCAATTTCGATTGGGTGGAATTTGGCGAGACCGGCACGCTGTGGCTGCGCCTGGCGATTCCGTACCGCGCCAGGGTCGGCCCCGGCGGCCCGTTCGGCATCGTCGGCATGGCCACGCCGGTCGATGAAGACCATTGCATGGTGTTCTTCTGGCGTACCCGCCACGTGCAGGGCTGGGAGCGCGACGTGTGGCGCTTCCTGTACCGCAACCGCCTGGAGCAGCTGCACTGGGACGTGCTGGAGCAGGACCGCGTGGTGCTGGAAATGATGGCCCCGAACGCGCGTGACCACGAGATGCTGTACCAGCACGATGCCGGCATTACCCGCGTGCGCCGCCTGCTCAAGCGCCGCGCCGAGCAGGAAGTGGCCGACGAGCCGGTAGCCATGCTGCAACCCGCCGGAGCCGCCAGCCATGCCTGAGGCAAACACCAACAACACGCTGCTGGCCGGGCGCAAGGTGCTGGTCACCGGCGCCGCGCGCGGACTGGGCCTGGCCTTCGTTAGATCGCTGGCCGAAGCCGGCGCCGCCGTGGCCATGGCCGACATCCTGGCCGAGCGCCTGCAGCAGGAAGCCGACGCCCTGCGCGCCCACGGCCTGAAGGTGGTGCCGGTCACGCTGGACCTGTCCGATCCGGCCTCGGTGCAGGCTTGCGCCGACGCCGCGGTCAAGGCGCTGGGCGGGCTCGACGGCCTGGTCAACAACGCCGCCGTGACGGATTCCGGCGGCCGTGACGCCGCCGCCATCGACATCGCCACCTGGGACCGCGTGATGAACGTCAACGTGCGCGGCACCTGGCTGATGACCACCGCCTGCCTGCCGGCGCTGCGCGCCAGCGGCCGCGGCGCCGTCGTCAACCTGGCGTCGGACACGCCGCTGTGGGGCGCGCCCAACCTGCTGGCCTACGTGGCGAGCAAGAGCGCCATCATCGGCATGACGCGCTCGCTCGCCCGCGAACTGGGCAAGGACCAGATCACCGTCAATGCGGTGGCGCCGGGCCTGACGCTGGTGGAAGCGACCGAATACGTGCCCCAGCACCGGCACGACCTGTATCGCGAACAGCGCGCCATCCCGCGCGAGCAGCTGCCCGATGACGTCTGCGGCGCGGTGCTGTTCGCACTGTCCGACCTCGCCCGTTTCGTGACCGGCCAGACGCTGGCGGTCAACGGCGGCTTTGTCATGCACTGACCCACCGATCCACGGAAACAAAGGAATCCAAATGAGCGATCTTTCCCAACAAGACAATATCAAGCGTTCCTGGGAACAACCGGCAGATGCCTCGTTCGACCAGTGGATGGAAAGCCGCGTGGCGCGCTTCTCCACGCGCAAGTATGACTGGGACGCGCTGAAGTTCCAGGCCGACTACGACCCCAAGTACCGCCGCGCGCAGATGCGCTACCTGGGCACCGGCGGCACCGGCGTGGCCGCCGACACCAACACCGTGCCGTCGGAGAACTTCACCTTCTCGACCATGGTTATCCCCGCCGGCCATGAAGGCCCGTCGCATATCCACACCGACGTGGAAGAGGTGTTCTTCATCCTGCGCGGCAAGGTCAAGCTGGTTCTGGAAAAGGATGGCGAGCGCTTCGAGACCATCCTGACCGAGCGTGACCTGGTCTCGGTGCCGCCGGGCGTGTATCGCGAGGAGATCAACATCGGCGACGAGGATGTGCTGATGTGCGTGATGCTGGGCGCCAAGAAGCCGATCACGCCGACCTACCCGCCCGAGCACCCGCTGGCGAAGATCAAGCGCTGATGCCGGCGGACGTCCGTCAGCGCGCCTCAACCGAAGCCATGAGCACCAACGCCATCCCGGCCACGCCCGCCGCCAACGAGACCCCGGACAAGTACATCGTCCCGGGCCTGGAGCGCGGCCTGCGCCTGCTGAGCGAGTTCAGCAGCAAGGACCGCACCATGTCGGCCGCGGAACTGGCGCGCCGCCTGAAGGTGCCGCGCTCGACCGTGTTCCGGCTGCTGGCCACGCTGGAAATGCTGGGCTTTGTCGAGCGTGCCGACGGCGGCCGGGACTTCCGGCTGGGCATGGCGGTGCTGCGCCTGGGGTTTGAATACCTGGCGTCGCTGGAGCTGACCGAGCTCGGACGCCCGCTGCTGGAGCGGCTGCGCGACGAGATCGGCTACCCCAGCAACCTGGTGGTGCGCGACGGGCGTTCGATCGTCTACGTGGCCAAGGCGGTGTCGCCGCGGCCGTTTGCCAGCTCGGTCAATGTCGGTACGCGCTTGCCGGCGCATGCCACGGTGCTGGGGCGCGTGCTGCTCGAAGACCTGTCGCTGGCGGAGCTGCGCGCGCTGTACCCGGAAACGCAGCTGGAAGTGTTCTCCGACAGCACGCCGCGCTCGGTCGATGCGCTCTTTGCGATCGTCCAGCGCGACCGCGAACGCGGCTATGTGCTGCAGGAGGGCTTCTTCGAGGCCAGCATCTCGACCATTGCCGCACCGGTGCGCGACCGCACCGGCAAGGTGGTGGCGGCGCTGGGCGCCACCATTCCCGCCGCGCATATCGATCCGGAACAACTGGACGCGATGGTGGAGAAAGTGAGGAACACCGCGGGCGAGCTGTCGCGCCTGCTTGACTACCGGCCGTCGCTGCACAGCGCAGGCAAGGTGGTGAATCTGTATCGGGAGTGAGGACAATGTCCATGATTGAACTCGGCGGCAAGGTTGCCGTCGTTACCGGCGGGTCCTCCGGCATCGGGCTGGCGACCGTCGAACTGCTGCTTGAAGCGGGCGCCGCCGTGGCCATGTGCGGCCGCGACGAAGCCCGCCTGCGCAGCGCCGAGGCGCAGCTGCGCGAGAAATTCCCCGGGTGCCGGCTGCATGCCGCCGCCTGCGATGTGCTCAGGCCGGAACAGGTCGCTGCCTTTGCCGCCAGCGTGCAGGCCACGCTGGGCAACGTCGACATGCTGGTCAATAACGCTGGCCAGGGCCGGGTCTCCACCTTCGCCAACACCGAGGATGCGGCCTGGATGGAAGAGCTGCAGCTCAAATTCTTCTCGGTGATTCACCCGACGCGCGCGTTCCTGCCGCAGCTGGAAAAGTCGGGCCAGGGTGCCATCGTCTGCGTCAACTCGCTGCTGGCGCAGCAGCCGGAGCCGCACATGGTGGCCACCTCGGCCGCGCGCGCCGGCGTGCTCAACCTGGTGCGCTCGATGGCCACCGAGTTTGCGCCCAAGGGCGTGCGCGTCAACGGCATCCTGATCGGGCTGGTCGAATCGGGCCAGTGGCGCCGCCGCTTCGAGGCGCGCTCCGAAGCAGACCGCCACCTGGACTGGGCCGCATGGACCGCGCGCCTGGCCCAGCAGAAACATATTCCCCTTGGCCGCCTGGGCCTGCCGGTCGAGGCAGCCCGCGCCATCCTGTTCCTTGCCTCGCCGTTGTCTTCGTACACCACGGGCAGCCATATCGATATCTCCGGAGGACACTCCCGTCATGCCTAATCAACCACAGTACGAACAACAGCAGGTCACCGTGGGCTGCGCCATCACGGCGTTTCTCGAGCAGTGCGGCGTCAAGGCCGCCTTCGGCGTGATCTCGATCCACAACATGCCGATCCTCGACGCCATGGGCGAGCGCGGCAAGATCCGCTTTGTGCCGGCGCGCGGCGAAGCGGGCGGCACCAATATGGCCGATGCCTATGCCCGCACCACGGGCGGCCTGGGCGTATGCCTGACCAGCACCGGCACCGCCGCGGGCAACGCCGCCGGTGCGATGGTGGAAGCGCTGACCGCCGGCACGCCGATGCTGCATATCACCGGCCAGATCGAAACGCCTTACCTGGACCAGAGCCTGGCGTACATCCACGAGGCGCCGGACCAGCTCACCATGCTGAAAGCCGTGTCCAAGGCCGCCTTCCGCATCCGCAGCGCCGACACCGCCATCAGCACCATCAAGCTGGCCGTGCAGACCGCGCTGACGGCGCCCACCGGCCCGGTCAGCGTGGAGATCCCCATCGACATCCAGGCCGCGCTGATCGACCTGCCGGCCGACCTGCAGCCGCTGCCGGTGCCGCAGCACGTGCCGTCGGCGCACGCGCTGGACGCGCTGGCCGAGCGCCTGGCCAAGGCGAAGCGCCCGCTGCTGTGGCTGGGCGGCGGTGCGCGCCATGCCAGCAAGCAGGTGCAACGCCTGCTGGACCTGGGCTTCGGCGTGGTCACCAGCACGCAGGGCCGCGGCATCGTGCCGGAAGACGATCCCCGCTCGCTGGGCGCCTTCAACCTGCACAAGCCGGTCGAGAATTTCTACCAGACCTGCGACGCGATGCTGGTGGTGGGTTCGCGCCTGCGCGGCAATGAAACCCTGAAATACGAACTGAAGCTGCCGCGCCCGCTGCTGCGCATCGACGCCGACCCGGCCGCCGAAGGCCGCTGCTACCTGAGCGACTACTTTGTCAGCGGCGACGCCGCGCTGGCGCTGGACGCCCTGGCGGATCGGCTCGAGCAACGCATGCAGATCGACCCGGCCTTCGCCGCCGACCTGCGCCGCGCGCACGACACCGCCGTCAACGGCCTGGTCGATGGCCTCGGGCCCTATTCGGCGCTGGTGCAGGCGCTGCAGGGCGCGGTCGGCCGCAGCTTCAACTGGGTGCGCGACGTGACCGTGTCGAACAGTACCTGGGGCAACCGCCATCTGCGCATTTTTGATTCGCGTGCCGGCGTGCACGCGCTCGGCGGCGGCATCGGCCAGGGCCTGGCGATGGGCATCGGTGCCGCGATCGGTGCGGCGGCGACCGCTTCGGGCAAGAAGACGTTCACGCTGGCCGGCGACGGCGGCTTTATCCTGAACCTGGGCGAACTGGCCACCGCGGTGCAGGAGCGCGCCGACATGGTGATCGTGCTGATGAACGACAAGGGCTACGGCGTGATCAAGAACATCCAGGATGCGCAGTACGGCGGCCGCCGCCACTACGTGGACCTGCATACGCCGGACTACGCCACGCTGGCAAAGTCGCTGTCGCTGCGCCATGCCCGCGTGAGCAACCTGGCAGACGTGGGTGCGGCGCTGGAAGCGGCCACCGTCGAGCCCGGCCCGTTCCTGCTGGAGATCGACATGCTGTCGATCGGTTCCTTCAAGACCATCTTCGCCGGCCCCCCGGTGAACAAGGACAACGAAGAGCCGGCGCGCGAACAAACCACTGTCACCGCCTGAAGGAGACCGGAGATGCTGCATGTGTCCATGGTTGGCTGCGGCGCGATCGGCCGCGGCGTGATGGAATTGCTCAAGAGCGATCCTGACGTGGTGTTCGACGTGGTGATCGTGCCGGAGCACACGATGGACGAGGCCCGCGACGCAGTCTCCGCGCTGGCGCCGCGCGCCCGCGTGGCGACGCACCTGGACGACCAGCGCCCCGATCTGCTGGTCGAGTGCGCCGGCCACCATGCGCTGCAAGAGCACATCGTGCCGGCGCTGGAACGCGGCATCCCGTGCATGGTGGTGTCGGTCGGCGCGCTGTCCGAGCCCGGCATGGCGGAGCGGCTGGAAGCGGCCGCGCGCCGCGGCGGCACGCAGGTGCAGCTGTTGTCGGGTGCGATCGGCGCGATCGATGCGCTGGCCGCGGCGCGTGTCGGCGGGCTGGACGAAGTGACCTACACCGGTCGCAAGCCGGCGCGCGCCTGGGCCGGCACGCCGGCCGAGCAGCTCTTCGACCTGAATGCGCTGACCGAGGCGACCGTGATCTTCGAGGGCACGGCGCGCGACGCGGCGCGCCTGTATCCCAGGAATGCCAATGTGGCCGCCACGGTGTCGCTGGCAGGCCTGGGGCTGGATCGCACCTCGGTCAAGCTGCTGGCCGACCCGCATGCGGTGGAGAACGTGCACCACGTGGAAGCGCGTGGCGCTTTCGGCGGCTTCGAGCTGACCATGCGCGGCAAGCCGCTCGCGGCCAACCCCAAGACGTCGGCGCTGACGGTGTTCAGTGTGGTGCGGGCGCTGGGGAATCGGGCGCACGCGGTATCGATCTAGCAGACTGAGGCGCTAACGATCGCTGCGGGTTTGCTCCCCTCTCCCGCAAGCGGGGGAGGGGAGTCCGGCAGCAGCACTTGACAAGGCCATCGCAGCTAGATGCCGCAGGCAAAGACAGACTTAGCAGGCAACGACATGAAACACCAAGAAGTACTCCCCATCTGCATTGCCGGCGAATGGCGCCTCGGCACTGGCGACCGCTACGGCACGCGCTACCCGGCCACCGGCGAAGTGGTGGCTGAACTGAACGCCGCCAGCCTGGCGGACGTGGAAGAAGCCGTGCAGGGCGCCCATCGGGCCTTCCTTACCAGCGGCTGGGCCCAGCGCAAGCCGCACGAGCGCGCCGCCGTGCTGTACCGCGTGGCCGAGCTGATCCGCGCCAAGGGCGAGCAGCTGGCCCAGCGCCAGCGCCTGGACAACGGCAAGCCGATCAGCGAGACGCGCGCACTGGTGGCCAGCGCCGCGGGCACCTTCCAGTTCTTTGCAGCGGCTTGCGAGACGCTCGAAGAGACCATCACGCCGCAGCGCGGCGACTGCCTGACCATGAGCGTGTACGAGCCCATGGGCGTGGTCGCGGCGATCACGCCGTGGAACTCGCCGATCGCCAGCGAGGCGCAGAAGATGGCGCCGGCGCTCGCCGCGGGCAACGCCGTGGTGGTCAAGCCCGCCGAGGTCACGCCGCTGATGGCGCTGGAGCTGGCGCGCATCTGCGAAGAGGCCGGCGTGCCCAGGGGCCTGGTCAGCGTACTGCCGGGCAAGGGCTCGGTCATCGGCGACGCCATCACCAAGCATCCGCTGGTGCGCCGCGTGTCGTTCACCGGCGGCACCACCACCGGCAAGCACATCGCCCATATCGCCGCCGACAAGATGATGCCGGTGTCGCTGGAGCTGGGCGGCAAGTCGCCGACCATGGTGTTCGACGATGCCGACCTGGACCATGCGGTCAACGGCGTGCTGTACGGCATCTTCAGCTCGTCGGGCGAGTCGTGCATCGCCGGATCACGCCTGTTCGTGGCGCGCTCGCAGTACGAGGCTTGCATCGAGCGCCTGGCCGCGGGCGCCGCGCACCTGCGCGTGGGCGACCCCGCCGACGAGCGCACCCAGATGGGCCCGCTGATCACCGACCGCCACCGCGACAGCATCGAGTCCTACGTGGCGGCCGGCGTGGAAGAGGGCGGCCAGCTGCGCACCGGTGGCCTGCGTCCCGACGTGGCCGGGCTGCCCAATGGCTACTTCTATACGCCGACCATCATCGAAGGGCTGGATAACAACGCGCGCATCTGCCAGGAAGAGATCTTCGGGCCGGTGCTGGTGGCGATCCCGTTCGACGACGAGGACGACCTGATCGCGCAGGCCAACGACAGCGTCTATGCGCTGGCCGCCGGCATCTGGACGCGCGACTACAAGCGCGCCTGGCGCGTGGCGCGGGCCGTGCAGGCGGGCAATGTGTGGATCAACACCTACAAGCAGTTCTCGATCGCGACGCCGTTCGGCGGCTGGCGCGACAGCGGCCTGGGCCGTGAGAAGGGACGGCTTGGCATCCTGCAGTACATGGAGCAGAAGAGCGTGTACTGGGGCCTGAACGAACAACCGCTGCCGTGGGCCAACCACTGACCCCGGCAGGCTGGAGAGAAGCAATGACCAAGGTATTGGGAATCGACGAGATCGTCTACGGCGCGGATGACTTTGACGCCTGCCGTGGCTTTTTCACCGACTGGGGCCTGGCCATCAGGCGCGACGACGCGCAGGGCCTGGATTTCGAAACGCTCAACGGCTGCCGCGTGCTGGTGCGCCGCATCGACGACGCCACGCTGCCGCCCGCGATCGAGGCCGGCCCGACGCTGCGCGAAGTGGTGTGGGGCGTGGAATCGCAGGCCTCGCTGGACCAGCTCGCCAGGACGATCGCCGACGCCCCGGGCTTCGTGCGCCAGGGCGAGGGCGACACCCTGCGCATCGGCTGCACCGACCCGAACGGCCTGGCGGTGCGCTTCCAGGTGACGCGCAAGCATGACGTGCAGGTTGACTGCGCGCTGATGAACACGTGGAACGACAAGCCGCGCCTGAACCAGCGCAGCCCGATCTACGACCACGCCACCCCGATCGAAGTGGGCCACGTGGTGTTCTTCGTGAAGGACGTAAAAGCGACAGAGCGCTTCTATGTCGAGAAGTTCGGCTTCGTCCCGTCGGACCGCTATCCGGACCGCGGCGCCTTCCTGCGCTGCACGCCCGAAGGCGGCCACCACGACCTGTTCCTGCTGCAGCTGCCTGAACCCAAGAGCGGCCTGAACCACGTCGCCTTCACCGTGCGCGACATCCATGAAGTCTTCGGCGGCGGCATGCATGTCTCGCGCAAGGGCTGGGACACGCAGCTCGGCCCGGGCCGGCATCCAATTTCGTCGGCCTACTTCTGGTACTTCAAGAACCCCGCTGGCGGCCTGATCGAGTACTACGCCGACGAGGACCAGCTGGACGAACACTGGGAGCCGCGCGCGTTCGAGCCGGGCCCGACCATGTTCGCCGAGTGGGCGATCGAAGGCGGCATCGACGGCAACACCCGCCGCCAGAAGAACGCGGGCGGACCGGCAGGCAAGTTCCTGACCGAGAAGCGGTAAGTCAGCAGCAATCGAAGGAAGCAGCAATGAGTGCCCACCAGTCCCTGACCCTGCGGGTCCAGGCCATGCGTTTTGAAGCGCGCGGCGTGGTCAGCATCGAACTGCAAGATCCCGAAGGGAAGACCCTGCCCGAGTACAGCCCGGGCGCCCATATCGACCTGCACCTGGGCAACGGCCTGGTGCGCAGCTACTCGCTGTGCGGTGCGCCCGAGGCGCGCCAGCGCTATACCGTGGGCGTGCTGCTGGACCGCGGCAGCCGCGGCGGTTCGCGCTACGTGCATGAGCAGCTGCGCGTGGGCGCCACGCTGACCGTGGGGGCGCCGCGCAACAACTTCGAGCTGGACGAAAGCGCCGCGCACACCGTGCTGGTCGCCGGCGGCATCGGCGTCACGCCGATCGTCTGCATGGCGCGCCGCCTGGCCGAGCTGGGCAAGTCGTTCACGCTGATCTACTGCGCCCGTTCGCGCGCCGAGGCGGCTTTCGTCGAGCAGCTGTCGGCCCATGGCGATGCCGTGCGCTTTCACTTCGACGACGAGGCCGGCGCACCGCCGGACCTGAAGGCGATGCTGGCCGGCCAGGACGCGCAGACACACCTCTACTGCTGCGGCCCGGGACCGATGCTCAAGGGCTTCGAGGCCGCGTGCGAGGCGCACGGATACCCGAACGTGCATATCGAGCGCTTTGCCGCCGACCCCTCGACCGAGGCGGTGCAGGAGGGCGAGTACACGGTGTCGCTGTCGCGCACCGGCGCCACCGTCAAGGTGCCGTCCGGCAAGTCGCTGCTGGACGCCCTGCTCGATGCCGGCGTGCAGATGGACTACAGCTGCCGCGAAGGCGTGTGCGGCTCGTGCGAGACCGCGGTGCTGGAAGGCTGCCCGGACCATCGCGACAGCGTGCTCAGCAGCAGCGAGCGCGCCAGCAACAAGACCATGATGGTCTGCGTATCGGGGTGCAAGGGCGGCAAGCTGGTGCTGGACTTGTGAGCCTGCCACACCGCCCCTGAACACCGACGGTGTTCCCCTCTCCCCGCATGGGGAGAGGGCAGGGTGAGGGGTGGTTTGGCAAGGAACCACGCCACCAGAACTGCCGGCCCTCACCCCCGGCCCCTCTCCCACTTTGCGGGAGAGGGGAGCAAACCTCCCGCACGGCGGGCCGCCCCCAGAATCAACCGAGAAGTCCCGTGTTAAGCCAGAGACAAGACGCAGCGCCGCCCGGCGCAGCGGTGGCCGCCACCGCAGGTATCGTGACCACGGCCGACCGCGCCGGCCAGAGTGCAGCGGCCATCGGCAGCGGCCCGCTCACGCGCGGCAATATCGTCGCCCGTATCGAACGCATGCCGGGCAACGCCATGCACATCCGCGCCCGGCTGCTGATTGGCCTGGCCACCTTCTTCGACGGCTTCGATGTCATCGCCATTGCCGCCACGCTGCCGCTGCTGATCGCGCAGTGGTCGCTCACGCCGGGCCAGATCGGCTTCCTGATCGCGGCGCCGTCGGTCGGCCAGCTGGTCGGGGCGCTGCTGTTCCCGGGGCTGGCCGAGCGCTTCGGCCGGCTGCGCTCGATCGGCTGGAGCGCGGGCATCATCGGCCTGATGAGCCTGGCCTGCGGCTTTGCCCCGTCGTTCGAGATCTTCGCGCTGCTGCGCATCGTGCAGGGCCTGGGCCTGGGCGGCGAGCTGCCGGTGGCGGCCACCTATATCAACGAGGTCACGCGCGCCCATGGGCGCGGGCGCTTCGTGCTGTTGTACGAGGTGGTGTTCCCGATCGGGCTGATGGTCTCCAACGGCATCGGCGCCTGGCTGGTGCCGCACTACGGCTGGGAGGTGATGTACTTCATCGGCGGCGTGCCGCTGGTGCTGTTCTTCATCCTGCGCCGCGTGATCCCCGAATCGCCGCGCTGGCTGGCCGAGAAGGGCCGGCTGGAAGAGGCCGACGCCGCTCTGCGGGCATTCGAGGCGCGCGCCAGGACGCCGCTGCCGCCGCCGGGCGACACCAGCGCCTATGAACGCATGACCCAACACCCGCGCCGCCGCGTGCGCGACCTGGTCGGCAAGCCCTATATCGGCCGCACGCTGGCGGTGTGGATGCTGTGGGCAACCTGCGGTTTTATCCAGTACGGGCTGTCGACGTGGCTGCCCACGGTCTACAAGACCGTCTACCACGCGCCGCTGCAGCTGGCGCTGAACCTTGCCGCCGGCGCCTCGGTGCTGGGCGTGGTCGGTTCGCTGGTGTGCGCGATGATCGTCGACAAGGTCGGGCGCAAGCCGGTGATCAATGTGTCGTTCCTGCTGTGCGCACTGTCGCTGGTGCTGGCGGGGGTGTTCCACGCGTCGAACGTGTACGTGGTCGCTACCCTCTGCGCGCTGGCGATGGGGTTCCTGGCCAGCGGTTTCATCACCGCCTATGTCTATACGCCGGAGCTGTATCCGACCAGCGTGCGGGCGATGGGGTGCGGGCTCGGTGGGGCCTGGCTCAAGCTGGCGGCGATCTTCGCGCCGGGGCTGATTGCCAGCACCATCGGCAGTGGCGACCTCAGCGTTGCTTTCTTCGCGCTGTCCGTGGTGCCGGCGCTGGCGGCTGTCACGGTGCATTTTCTTGGGATTGAGACCAAGGGGCGGGTGCTGGAAGAACTGGAGGTCTGAACGGGCGCGTGCTCGTCCCGTTCTCTTGGGGCCGCTCCGCAATCCGGTGCGGCCTTTTTTCTTTACGCCTGCGTGCGCAACAGCTTGCGCAGCCCCTGGTAGACCGCTTCCCGCTCCTCCGGCGACAACTGCCGGATCACCTGCGCTTGCCCTCGCCGCGCCAGCGGCATCACCTGGTCATGCAGCGCGGCACCGGCTTCACTGATCGCGCAGATCAGCTTCTTGCGCGGCGTGTTGCCGGCTGAGGTCAGTCGCACCAATCCCCGCTCCTCCAGCAGCCGCAGCGTGCGGCTCACCAGCGCCTTGTCCGAGGTCGACTGCGTCACCAGTTCGGCAAACGGCAGCTCGCGCGCGTGCGCCAGCAGCGCCAGGATGCGCCACTCCGGCACGGTCAGGCCGAACTGTTCCGCATAGGGCTTGGTCACCGTGCTGCGCAGCGCATTGACCAGCTGGCTCAGCATGGTGGTCAGGAAATTGTCGACAGTCAGGCCGCTGCCGGCCTCGTCGAGGTCGGTCCAGGGGCTGGAGCCGGGGTCTGGCGCGGGCTTGCCGTTGGCGGGCGCGGTGTCACGGGGCATGCGTTCCTCTTGATCTGGTCTGCCGGCCGCCATGCGGGGGCGGTTGGCGGGCCAGATTGTCTCACAGCCGCTGGCCAATTCCGCCATCGTGTGCCGTCTTCAGGCGCCGGATAAATTTAGAAATCATCATTCTGTCAATCGGTGTTTAACGTAAGTTGAGTTGTCAACATATGCGACCTAGGATGGTAAGTGTTCCTGATGTGAACATCCGTTTTACTAATAAAACAGCCGAAAGGGTTGTAACCCGAGCCAACCCTGTTTTCGCGGTGCGCACAACCGTTCACTCCAACGCCGCGAATGCGCCCCCACAGGAGCTGCTGATGAGACACGAACGCCCCCGACGCCTTTTCCTTGCCGCCACTGCCATGGCCGCGCTTGCGCTTGGCGCCGGCAGCGCGCTGGCCACGGCCGCATACCCGGCCAAGACCGTGACCATGGTCGTGGCCTATCCGCCCGGCGGCGACACCGACGCCATGGCCCGGCTCTATGCCGACAAGCTGTCGGCGCGCCTGAAGCAGCCGGTCATTGTCGAGAACCGCCCCGGCGCCGGCGGCGTGGTCGGCGCCAGCTTCGTCAGCCGCGCGCCGGCGGACGGCTACACGCTGCTGTACACGCCCAACCCGTTCACGCTGGCCCCGATGGTGCTCAAGCTGGCGCCGTCGGCCAGCTATGACCCGCTGCACGGCTTCACCCCCGTGATCCAGACCGCGGTGCAGGCGGTGCTGCTGGTGGCCAACCCGCAGGCGGGTATCAAGACCGTCGGCGAGATGGTTGCCGCGGCCAAGGGCGGCAAGACGCTGACCTATGGCAGCCCGGGCGCGGGCTCGCCGATGCATATCGCCGGCGAGATGCTGAACCGTGCCGCGGGCGTGAAGATCCAGCACGTGCCGTACAAGGGCGTGGCGCCGGCGGTCAACGACGTGGTGGCGGGGCATGTGAACTTTGCCTACGTCACGCTGGGCCCGGTGGCGCAGTACATCAACACCGGCCGGCTGATCCCGCTGGCGATCACGGACGCAAAGCGCTCGCCGCTGCTGCCCAACGTGCCGACGCTGGCCGAGCTTGGCTACAAGGACGTGGTGGTCGGCGCGTGGCATGGCGTGATGGCGCCCAAGGGCACGCCGCCCGAGGTGGTCAAGGTGCTGAACCAGCAGCTCAATGACGTGCTGCGCCTGCCCGACGTGACCGAGAAGATGGCCACCTTCGGCGCCAGCCCGGTGGGCGGCGCCCCGGCCGCGCTGGAAAAGGTCAATGCGGCCGATTACGAGCGGCTGGGCAAGGTGATCCGCGATCTCGCGATCACGGCGGAATGACGCAGGGCACCGCATCGCATTCATGCAACCAGACAAGCAGGAGGCCGGCATGAGCAAGGCCATCGTGGGAAGCTCCACGCCGCAGGTGACCGCGCGGGAAAAGGTCATGGGGCGCGCGCAGTATGCCGGCGACATCAAGTTGCCCGGCATGCTGCACGCCAAGGTGCTGCGCAGCCCGCACCCGCACGCGCGCATCGTGCGCATCGACACTTCCGCCGCGAAGGCGCTGCCCGGCGTCAAGCTGGTGGTGACCGGGCAGGATGTGCCCGCGCGCAACTGGGGCCCGCACCGCAAGGAGCAGCGCATCCTGGCCTGCGGCGTGGTGCGCCATGTCGGCGAGGAAGTGGCCGCGGTGGTGGCGGTCAGCGAGGAAATCGCGCGCGATGCGCTGGACCTGGTCCGCATCGAGTATGAAGCGCTGCCCGCGCTGCTGACGCCCGCAGCGGCGCTGGCCGATGGCGCGCCCGAGATCCATGCCGGCACGCGCAATATCGGCCACGAGATGCACATCGTGCGGGGCGACGTGGATGCCGCGTTCGAAGCCTGTGCCGCGGTGTACGAGGCCACCTATGACATGCACTCGCAGTACCCCGGCTACCTGGAGCCCATGGCCTCGGTGGCGGCGCAGGACGGCAACGGGCGGCTCACGCTGTGGGCCTCGACCCAGTCGGTGTTCCTCGCGCGCGCGCGGCTGGCCGAGGCGCTGGGGCGGCCGGTCTCGACCATCCGCGTGGTGCAGGCCACCACCGGCGGCGGCTTCGGCGCCAAGATCGTCGAGGAGAACAACAGCCTGATCTGCGCCTTCCTGGCCAGCCGGCTGGAGCGCCCGGTGCGGCTGGTCAACAACCGGCTGGAAGACTTCCAGGGCGCGCGCGCCAGCGTGCCGATGCGGGTCTGGCTGCGCTTGGGGCTGTCGGCGGACGGCGTGATCCTGGCCAAGGATGTGCGCATCACGGCCGAATGCGGCGCCTACTCCGGGCTTGCCGGTGATGTGATGCACGTCACCGCCATGCGCAGCGACAACATGCACCGCGTGCAGAACGTGCGCTCGCATGCGGTGATGGCCTATACCAACAACCCGCCGCGCGGCGCCTTCCGCGGCTTTGGCGGGCAGCAGATGCAATTCCCGCTGAACTGTCACCTGACCGTGCTGGCCGGCATGCTCGGCATCGATCCGGTGGAGGTGCACAAGCGCAATGCGATCGGCGCCGGCGAGACCAGCGTGCATGGCTGGAAGATCAGCAGCACCGGCATGGCCGAGTGCCTGGACATGACCCGCAAGGCCATCGGCTGGGACCAGAAGCGCGCCGCCCCGCGCGGCACTGGCACGCGCCGGCGCGGCGTGGGCATTGCCGCGGCCATGCACGTCAGCGGCAACCGCACGCTGGGCAACTGGGACGGCTCGACCATCCTGCTCAAGCTCAACGAGGACGGCCGCGTGATGCTGCAGACCAGCGAGTGCGACATGGGGCAGGGCGCCAACACCATGCTCAGCCAGATCTGCGCGCAGGAGCTGGGCATTCCGCTGTCGCACGTCACCGTGATGGCGCCGGATACCGATACCGCGCCGTTCTGCCTGGGCTCGCTGGCGTCGCGCGTGACCATTATTGCCGGCAATGCGGTGCTGCGTGCCGCGCGCCAGGCGCGCCAGAAGCTGCTGGCACTCGCGGCGGAGAAGCTTGGCGTGGACGCGGAACAACTGGTGATTGCCGATGGCCGCATCGCCGTGCCGGGCCAGCCCGGCAAGACCGCCACGCTGGCGGAGACCGCGCGGCTGCATATCTTCCGCCACGGCGGCGAGGGCATCCACGTGCGCGCCACCTATGACGCGCCCACGGTGATGCACGACGCCGACTACTACGGCAACGTCGCACCCGCGCATTCCTTCGCCGCACAGGCGGTGGAAGTTGAGGTGGATACCAGCACCGGCCAGGTCACCGTGATCGACAGCTTTGTCGCCGACGACTGCGGCAAGGCCATCAACCCGCTCGCCGTGCACGGCCAGACCCACGGCGCGACCGTGCAGGCGATCGGCTGGACCCTGTACGAGAACCTGCAATACGAGGATGGCCGCCTGATGAACGGCAACTTTGCCGACTACACCATGCCTACCGCCGACGCGGTGCCGATGCTGCGCACCGACGTGGTGGAATCGAACGACCCCAACGGCCCCTATGGTGCCAAGGGCGCCAGCGAAACGGCGATCCTGCCGGGCGCGGCGGCGATCGCCAATGCCGTCTTCGACGCCGTGGGCGTTCGCATCCAGTCGCTGCCGATCACGCCGGAGAAGGTGCTGGCCGGCCTGCGCGAACTGAAGCAGAAGGAGGCTGCCCATGCGTGACTTTGGATACCTTGAGCCGGCCACCGTGGCCGAGGCCAGCCAGATGCTGGCCGACCTGGCCGACCTGGGCGACAGTTGCCGCATCCTTGCCGGCGGCACCGCGCTGATGCTCGGCATGCGCCAGCGCATGCTGACGCCTGGCCACCTGGTCTCGCTGGGCGGGCTCGGTGCGCTGCGCGGGATCACCTTCGATGCGCGCGAGGGCCTGTGCATCGGCGCGCTGACGCTGCATGCCGAGGTGGCGCGCTCGCCGCTGGTGCAGGCGCACTACCCGATGCTGGCCGGCATGGCCGCGCGCGTGGCCAATCCGCAGGTGCGCAACCAGGGCACCATCGGCGGTAACCTCTGCTATGCCGACCCCGCCACCGATCCGCCCGGCTGTCTGATGGCGCTGGGCGCGCGGATCGTGGTCAGCGGCCGAGGCGGCGAGCGCGAGATCGACATCGAAGACTTCCTGGTCGACTACTACGTCACGGCGCTGGCGCCGGACGAGATCGTCACGCAGATCCGCGTGCCGGCGCCGGCTGCCGGCGCCGATGGCCGCTATGCGCGCTTCCTGCGCACCGCCGCCGAGCACCGGCCGCTGGCCAGCGTGGCGCTGGCGGTGCGGCGCGAGGGCGCGTTCTGCGTCGAGGCCCGCCTGGCGGTGGGCGCGTCCACGCCGATCCCGGCCCGGCTGCGCCGCGCCGAAGCGCTGCTGGCCGGCAACACCGTGACGGCGGAGCTGGCCGCGGAAGCCGCCGCCATCGTCGCCGCGGACATCAACGCGGTTTCGGACATGCGCGGGGCCGAGGCGTACCGGCGCGAGATGGTGCGGGTAGTCGCGCGCCGCACCATCGCCGAGCTGTTCGGCGTGGCATCGGAGTAAGGAGTCCCCATGAACAAAGTCAGCATCGAACTTACCGTCAATGGCGAAGAACATCTGGTGGAGGTGCCGGCGCGGCGCCTTCTGTCCGACCTGCTGCGCGATGACCTGAACCTGACCGGCACCAAGCGCGGCTGCGAGACCGGCATCTGCGGCGCCTGCTCCGTGCTGGTCGACGGCGAGGTGGTCAAGTCCTGCCTGATGCTCGCCGTGCAGGCGCGCGGGCGCCATGTGATGACCGTGGAAGGGCTGGCCGCCGACGGCCAGCTGCATCCGCTGCAGCAGTGCTTCATGGACAACGGCGGGCTGCAGTGCGGCTATTGCACCCCGGGCTTCCTGATGGCCTCGTGCGCGCTGCTTGCCAACAATCCCAACCCGACCGAAGACGAAGTCCGCCACGGCCTGAACGGCAACCTGTGCCGCTGCACCGGTTATGTCGGCATCGTTGAATCGGTCCTTTCCGCCGCGGAGAAAATGCGTGGAAATTGAAAAGACCCTGGTCACCGCGGCGCCGCCGGCGCGCGTGTGGGAGCTGCTGCTCGACCCCAACGTGATGGGCGCGTGCGTGCCCGGCATGGCATCGATCGAGGTGCTGAGCGATGTCGAGTACATCGCGCACATGGCGGTCAAGATCGCCTTTATCAACGCGCGCTTCCGGCTGCATACGAAGATCGTCGAGACGCGCGCGCCGCATTACCTGCGCACCGAGGGCACCGGCGAGGACGCCTCGGTGGCCAGCTCGCTGCGCCAGTCGAGCGAGCTCTTCCTGACCGCGCTGGACGATGGCGGCACGCAGCTGCGCATCAAGGTGCAGGTGGACGTGCTGGGCCGGCTGGGCACCTTCGGCCTGAGCGTGATGAAGACCAAGGCCGACCGCATGTGGGACGAGTTCGGCGCCAACCTGCTGGCACGGCTGTCGCCGCAGGGGGCGCAGCCAGCGCCCGCGCCGGCGGCGAAGTCCGCACCTGCGGCAGCCGTTGCATCGGCCGCGGCGGTCAACGGCCATGCGGTGCTGCCGACGCGGTCCGCGCCGCCGGCACCCGCCGCCGGCGGGCTGCTCTCGCGGCTGTTCGGGCGCGGCGAGGCTGCGCGCGGGCCGCTGTCGGACATCTGCGTCGAGCTGCGCCGCCGCGACGAGACCATCGTGGTGCGCTGGCCCGCCGCCCACGGCGAGCAATGCGCGGCCTGGCTGCGCGACTACCTGCGCCCAGGGGCATAGGCGGGCCTAGCGCGGGGTCTGCCGGCAATACGGGTACCCTACGGGGTGCGGGCGTGATATATGAGAGCGTTACGCCAAGACCGAATATTGCTGAGACAGACCATGACGACCGATTCGCCGCAGGAAGACACGCAGGAAAGCGGCCAGGAGGGCGCCCAGGAGAGCGCCCAGGACAAGTACATCGTGCCGGGGCTGGAGCGCGGCCTGCGGCTGCTGGCCGAATTCAGCAGCCGTGAGCGCACCTTGTCGGCGGCCGAGCTGGCGCGCCGCCTCAAGGTGCCGCGTTCGACCGTGTTCCGGCTGCTGGCCACGCTGGAAATGATGGGCTTCGTCGAGCGCACCGACGGCGGGCGCGAGTTCCGCCTGGGCATGGCGGTGCTTCGGCTGGGCTTTGACTACCTGGCTTCGCTGGAGCTGACCGAACTGGGCCGCCCGCTGCTGGACCGGCTGCGCGACGAGATCCACTATCCGTGCAACCTGGTGGTGCGCGACGGGCGCTCCATCGTCTATGTGGCCAAGTCGGTGGCCTCGCGGCCGTTTGCCAGCACGGTCAATGTCGGCACGCGGCTGCCGGCGCACGCCACCGTGCTGGGCCGCGTGCTGCTGGAGGACCTGTCGCTGGCGGAGCTGCGCGCGCTGTATCCGGAGGAGCGCCTGGAGGTGTATTCCGAAAGCACGCCGCGCACCGTCGAAGAGCTGTACGACATGGTCCAGCGTGACCGCCAGCGCGGCTATGTGCTGCATGAAGGGTTCTTCGAGGCCAGCATCTCCACCATCGCGGCGCCGGTGCGCGACCGCAGCGGCAAGGTGGTGGCGGCGCTGGGCGCGACCATCCCGGCCTCGCGCATCGATCCGGACCAGCTCGACAACGTGGTGGAACAGGTCAGGCGGGCTGCGGCTGAACTGTCGCGCCTGCTCGACTACCGGCCGGAGGTGCCGAAGCCGTTCGCCTGACGGCAACGCGTGCCGCCTGCCATCCGATGGGAAGCAATATGCAGCAATGCAAGACATACAACAGGCCGCCGCTCCGGCGGCAATGGCTGGTTGGCACGGCGCTGGCCGCTGCGGTGGCGGCATGCGTGCCGTGGCAGGCGGCACGGGCCGCCGGTTGTGCCAATGTGCGCATCGTGGTGCCGTTCCCGGCCGGCGGGCCGGCCGACCAGCTCGCGCGCACGCTGGCGCACGGGCTGCAGCAGCAGCGCGGCACGCCGTTCGTGGTCGACAACAAGCCTGGCGCCAACGGCAATATCGGCATCGACACGGTGCGGCGCGCACCGGGCGATGGCTGCACGCTGCTGGTGGCCCCCGCCGGTAACCTGACCATCAACCCGACGCTGATGCCGGCGCTGACCTACAGCGTCGAGCGTGATTTCCGGCCGGTGTCGCTGCTGGCGGGCTCGCCCAACGTGCTGGCGGTGCATCCGTCAGTGAAGGCGAATTCCGTGCAGGACCTGGTCAGGCTGGCACAGCAGGCAGAGAAGTCCGGCAAGCCACTGGGCTATGCCAGTCCGGGTGTCGGCAGCGGCCTGCACCTGGCCGGTGAACTGTTCCGCAACCAGGCCGGCATCACGCTGCTGCACGTGCCCTACAAAGGCACCACGCAGGCGCTCAACGACGTGGTGGGCGGGCAGGTGCCGATACTGTTCGGCACGTGGCCGACGCTGGCGCCGTTCATCCAGTCCGGCGCGCTGCGCGCGCTGGCGGTGACGCAGCCCAGGCGCTCGCCGGCCGCGCCGAACGTGCCGTCGCTGGCCGAGCAGGGCATGCCCGGCATCGACGTCAGCTCCTGGTATGCGCTGCTGGTGCCCAGGGCCACGCCGCAGCCGGCGGCCGATGCGCTCAGCGCCGACGTGCGCGCGCTGCTGGCCACGCCCGCGGTGCGCGCCGACCTGCAGCGCCAGGGCATGGAGCCGGTGGGCAGCACGCCGCAGGCGCTCGAGGCCCGCATCCGCGAGGAAACCGCGGCGTGGGCGAAGCTGATCAAGGCCTACGGGATTACCGCGGAGTAGCGGCGCAGCGGTATCCCATCAGCCCCGACAGGTCGCGCGCCGCCTGCCTGACTTCCTTCTCCACGCGCTCGCGCAACGCGCCATCGGCTTCAAAGCGCTGCTGCGGTCCCGCCACGCTGATGGCGGCGATCACGTCGCCGTCGGCGCCGCGCACCGGTGCAGCGCAGGAATCGATGCCCGGTTCATAGGCGGAGAAGCTCCAGGCGCAGCCGCGTTCGCGGTCGGCGGCAAGGATATCGGCCAGCCGCGCGTGGGTGGCCGGGCTGTGGCCGGTGACCGTCGGCAGGGGATCGGGCCCCAGCAGCTCGCGCAGCGTCTGCGGCGGCAGCCCGGCAATCAGCATCCGCCCGGGCGTGGTCAGGTGTGCGGCAACGCGGCTGCCCACCTGGATATTGCTGACCAGCGAGGCCGCGGGCATCTGCCGCAGCAGGTAGAGTGCATCGCCGCCATCGCGCACCGCCAGGTAGGCTGACAGCTGCAGCGACGCGCTCAGCCGGGCCAGCACGCGTGCGGCAAAGCTGGTCAGGTCATTGGTGGCCAGCACGCGCGAGGCCAGCTTCAGGAAGTTGAAGCCGACCTGGTGCCCGCCTTGCGGCAGGCGCTCCACCATTCCTTCATGTTCCAGCGTGTCCAGCAGCCGCATCACGGTGACGCGATTCACATCGATGCGCCGGCCCACTTCGCTGAGGTTGGCGGTGGCGCCGCCCTCGGCGATGAAGCGCAGCAGGCGCAGGCCGCGGATCACCGGCGAGACCAGCTGGGCTTCGCGGGCGTCTTCAGTATCGCCATCGTCGGCAAGGTCAGGCTGTGGGCGGGACTTGGGCATGGTGGTGTCTGCTGTCAACGGAAAACGGCCGCGCAGGCGGCCGTGCTGGCGGAAACGATCGGCGCGGCTTCAGCCGAGGGCGACGTTCCAGGCGTCGTAATCGTACACCCAGTCGGCATTGCCGCCTTCCTTCAGCCAGGCATTGCTGCGCGAGCCGATCTGGATGCGGCTGGTGCGTTCGTGGCGTGCGGCCTGGTAGCGCGCCAGCGCGCCAGGCACGCCCGCGGCACCGCCGGGTGCGGCATCGGCAAGGCAGCGCGCCAGCACCACCCCGTCTTCAATGGCCATGCCGGCGCCCTGCGCCATGAACGGCATCATCGGGTGGCAGGCGTCGCCCATCAGCGTGACCGGGCCGGCGGACCATGCCGGCAGCGGGTCGCGCACGTACAGCGCGGAGATCAGCACCTCGTCGCAGGCATCCAGCAGTGCGCGCGCCTCGGGGTGGAAGCCGGCATAGGCGCTGCGCAGGTCTTCCACGCGGCCCGGCGTGGTCCAGGACTCATTGCGCCAGGCTTCCTGCGCGACGGTGGCGAAGACAAAGATGTCGCGGCCGCGGTTGAGCGGGAAGGTGACGATCTGCGTGGCGGCCTCCGGGCCCCACCATTTGGTGAAGGCGCCCAGGTTGGGCACGCCGGCGAGGCGCTCGGCCGGAACGACCGCGCGGTAGGCCACCACGCCGGTGAAGATCGGGCTTTCCTGGCCGAACAGGGCGGTGCGCACGGTCGAGTGGATGCCGTCGGCGCCGACCAGCACATCGACGCGCTCCTGCGCACCACTGGCGAAGCACAGCGTGGCGCCATCGGCATGCGGCTCAATGGCCACGGCCTTGTGGCCAAGGCGCACGCATTCGGACGGCACGGCGGCCTCCAGTGCGGTCATCAGGTCGGCGCGGTGCATGGTCAACTGCGGGGCGCCGTAGCGGCGCACGGCGTCTTCCTGCATGGGCAGACGTGAAGTTTCTTCGCCGGTGTCCCACATGCGGCTGATGCGGTGGCTGGGGCGTGCGGCGGTTTCACGCAGGGCGTCGCCGACGCCTAGCCCGTCCAGGGCGCGCACGGCGTTGGGGGTCAGGTTGATGTCGGCGCCCACGCGGGCAAAGCGGGGGGCCTGCTCGTAGACCACCGCATCCATGCCGAGCTTGCGCAGGGCAATGGCCGCGGCCAGTCCGCCGATGCCGGCACCGTTGATTCCGATCCTGAGAGTCATCTTGTCTACCTGCTGTGAGTTGGCTGGCAGACCTCGCCTGCTAGCACTGTTATATGTTCAAAAATGAACTATATGTTCATAACAGTCTATTGGCGAAATGGGGCAGCGTCAACCAATCTTCGAGGAGGCTGACGGCCCCGGCCGAACGCCTTTGCCTATACCGGAGAGACTCCGCCTGAAGGCGGCGCTGTGCCGGATGTCGGAGGCGTAGTAACAATCGAGCGAAGCGCCGGGTCGGCGGGTCTGAGCGCGGCAAGATCGGGAACAGGACGGCGCAATGCCGACGACGCGGCAAACGTCGCTTCCATCGAGCGGGCTGCTCCCAGCGTCTCCAGGTCGCCCCGGAAGCGGCCGGTTACCTGCAGCCCGAAGGGCATGCCGGCATCGTCGGTGCCGCAGGGCAGCGAGATGGCAGGATGCGTGGTCAGTGTCACGACATAGGTCAGTGCCAGCCAGCGGTAGTAGTTCTCCTGCCTTTCACCGTTGATGGTTTCTGCGTACAGGCTGGTCCATGCAAACGGTGAGACCGGCGTGGTGGGCGACAGGATCAGGTCGTACTCCTGGAAGGCGCGCTGGAAGCGCTGCAGGATACGGTTCTGCTCGGCCTGCGCCCATGCGCTGTCAACCAGCGACATCCTGGCGCCCATCTCGTAGTTGGCGCGGGTATTGGGCCCGAGGGAGGCGGGGTCTTTCTGGTAGGCGTCGTGCAAGCCGGCGACGAAGCTTTCCGCGCGCAGGACATCGAAGCAGCGGTGCACATCGCCAAGGTCGAAGCTGACCGGGTCGCAGCTTTTGAACACGTGGCGCATCGCGGCAATCTTTGCGCGGAACACCCGGCGAATGCCGTCGTCCACCGCGCAGCAGCCAAAATCCTCGGTCCAGCCGACCCGCAAGGTCGCAAGGTCAACGAGCGCCGGAGACAGATGCGCTTCGGCGTCCACTGCGTAACTCAGGGGATCGGTCACCGACACTCCGGCTGATGCCGCCAGTTGCAGGCAGGTATCGGCAACGGTGCGGCCCATCGGGCCGACCACCGAGATCGGCGTCCAGCCAAGCAGCTTGCGCGAGTTGGGGACGATGCCCGGCGAGGGCCGGAACCCGACCACGCCGCACTTGGCCGCGGGAATGCGCAGCGAGCCGCCGGTGTCCGACCCGGTGCAGACCGGCAGGAATTCCGCGGCCAGTGCCGCGGCCGAGCCGCCGGAGGACCCGCCTGCATTGAGGTTCGGGTTGAAGGGATTGCCGGTCGCACCCCAGACCGCATTGCGGGAGTTCGCGCCGGCACCCATTTCGGGAATGTTGGTCTTGCCCACCACGATGGCGCCGGCCGCCCGCAGCCGTTTCACCAGCACGTTGTCCTCGGTGGGCACGTGGTGGCGGAACAGAGGCGAGCCATAGGTGGTCAGCAGGCCCTCGGTGGCCTCCAGGTCCTTGACCCCGAGCGGCAGCCCATGCAGCAGGCCCAGTGGTTCGCCCCGCAGCATTGCCTGCTCGGCCGCGCGCGCTTCCTTGCGGGCGCGCTCGAAGCAGGTTGCCGTGATGGCATTGATGAGCGGGTTGTAGGTCTCGATGCGCGCGATGCACGCCTCCAGCAGTTCAACCGGCGAGATTTCCCTGGCCCCGATCAGTCGTCGGAGCTCGACCGCGGAGGCCGAGGTCAGTTTGTCTTGCGCGTTCATGGAACAGGTCTCTCCGGGGCCGTGCCTCTCTGGAGGCTGCGGCCCGCATCGGGAAGGTCAGTCAAGCTTGATGTGGGCGCGTTGCGCGATGGCACGCATCTGCGGGATTTCCTTGTCGATCATGGCCGCGACTTGCTTGCCTGGCGCGTAGAAAGGCTCGATGCCGTTCTCGGCAAGCTGGCTGCGCGTTGCCGGATCGGCAATGGTGTCGGCCAGTGCCTTTTCCAGCCTGGCCCGGACCTCCGCCGGCAGGCCGCGCGGCGCGACCAGCGCGATCCAGGTGCTCGCGTCCATGCCGGGATAGCCGCTTTCGGCCACGGTCGGCACATTGGGCAGCAGCGACGAGCGCTTCGCGGTAGTGACCGCGATGGCCTTGATCTTGCCGGACTTGAGTTGCGGGATGGCCGCGGCCACCGTATCCACGCTGAATGGGATCTGGCCGCCCATCAGGTCGGTCATCGCCGGCGCGCTGCCCTTATAGGGCACATGCAGCAGCCTGGTCCCGGTGAGGTTCAGCAGTTCTTCGCCGGCAAAGTGGGCAGTGGTACCGGCACCGAACGAGCCGTAGGAGTATTTGCCGGGGTCTGCCTTGACCGCGGCAACGAACTCCTTGAGGTTGTTCACCGGCACGTTACGGTTTGCCAGCAGGACCAGGCCGGTCGAACCGATCAGGCCGATCGGCTCGAAGTTCTTCTGCGGATCGTAGGGCAGCTTTGCATAGACCGCGGGATTGACCGTGAATGTGGTGCCCGAGGTGGCCATCAGCGTGTAGCCGTCCGGTGCCGCCTTGGCCACGTAGCTCGCCGCGACGATGGTGCCGGCGCCGGGCCGGTTCTCGACCACCACGGTCTGGCCAAGCCGCTCCCCGAGTTTTCGGGCGATGGTGCGGCCGACGAGGTCGGTGGCGCCGCCGGGCGGAAATGGCAAGACCAGCTGGATCGGCTTGGAAGGATAGCCACTTTGCGCAGCGGCAGGGGTGGATGCCAGCGTAGCACCGGTTGTCAGGCTGCAGGCCGTGATGAGGAACAAGGTGCGGTGGACGGGGGATCGCATGCTGATGCTCCGGCAGGGTAGGAATCGACGCAGCGCAGTAAGGCTTGCAGGCGCTGCCTGATCTCATCGTACGATCGATCCGGCGTGACATCGTAGCAATGTTTAGAAAGCTTGATTGCCGAAACGGCAATTTATAGAATCGACCTGATCCTTGCTGCGCCTCAGTCCCAACCATGTCCTACCGCATCCTGCAGGAAACCGCCGTCCGCTACTTTCTTGAAGTAGTGCGCACGGGCTCAGTCAAGGACGCCGCCTTCAAGCTGAACGTGGCGCCATCGGCGGTCAGCCGGCAGATCGCTAAGCTGGAGAGCGAGCTGGATACCCTGCTGTTCGACCGGCGCGCGCGCGGCCTGATCCCCAATGCGGCCGGGGAGCTGCTCGCTGCGCACGCCAAGCGCGCGCAGCAAGAGATCGACCGCGTCACCGGAGACATCCAGGCGCTGCGCGGCCTGCGCGTGGGGCAGGTCCGCGTGGCGAGCGTGGAGGGCATCGCGCACGATTTCATTCCGGCCCTGGCCGCCAGCTTCCGGGAGAAATATGGCGGGATCCGCTTCGATCTGGACGTGTGTCCGCAAGGCGACATTGCCAGGCGCATCCGCGACGGCGAGGCCGATATCGGCGTCACGCTGAGCGGGCTGCCTGAACTCGATATCGAGGTGGAGCTTCGCCATCCGGCCCCGGTGCTCGCCATCATGTCGCCGGACCACCCGCTGGCGGGCCAGCGCCAGGTCTCGCTGTCCCAGGTCACCGGCTTTCCGCTCGCGTTGCCGCCCAAGGACAGCTCGCTGCGGCAGTTGCTGGACACCAGTTGCAGCCGCCAGGGGCTCAGCTACCAGACCGTCTTCTCCAGCAACCACCTGGACTCGCTGGTCGGATTCGCGGCGGCGGGGGGCGGCGTCGTCACCTTCTATGGGGAGCTCTCGGTCCGGCGGCGCCTGAAGGAGGCCACGATCGCCGCGGTGCCGCTGCGCGACCGGGAAATGAACGAGCGCTATATCGAGATCCAGACGCTGGCCCGGCGCAACCTGCCGCCCGCGGGGCGGGCTTTCGTGCAGCACCTGGCCGAGGCCATCACGAGCATTGGCGATGCATGATTGCCAGATCGGCAATCATCAATTCAAACAATTGCTTGTGATGGATATTCCCCGCGGGGCGTCTGCGTTGCAGAATCAGGGCGTTGGACGCCTTCGGCTTTCCCTGCACCTGACTTACTCATGACCCAGACTTCAAATCTGCCGTTTTCCACGATCCGCATCAGCCATGACCTCGCCTTGCTCTCCTCATGACTAAGGAAATCGTGGTACTTGGCGCTGGCATGGTCGGCGTCTGCACGGCGCTGGCGCTGCGCCAGCGCGGCCATGCGGTCGTGCTGGTCGACCGGCGGATGCCCGGCAGGGAAACGTCGTATGGCAATGCCGGCATCATCCAGCGCGAAGCGGTGCAGCCCTATGCCTTCCCGCGGGAGTGGATGGCCGCCCTTCGCGTAATCACCCGCCAGGGCAATGACGTCCACTATCACCCGGCCGCACTCGCCAGCCTGCTGCCGGCGCTGGCGCGCTACTGGCGCGAGTCGGCGCCTGACCGGTACGCGGCCACCGTTACGGCATACAGCGCCCTCATCCGACACTGCCTGAGCGAGCACGAGCGGCTTATCTCGCTGGCTGGCGCACAGGATCTTGTGCGCAAATCAGGGTGGCTGCAGGCATATCGCAGCGCTTCGGCATTCGACCAGGCGGCGCGTGCTGCGACAGAAGTCGCGCGCCAGCACGGGCTCGATCACCGGATTCTGGACCGGGCCGGCATCACTGCTGCCGAGCCTGCTTGGCGCGGGCCAATGGCTGGCGCGATCCACTGGCGGGATCCGTGGACCATCACCGATCCCGGCGAACTGGTCAGCCGCTACGCGGCGCTGTTCGCGAAGCAAGGGGGAATCTTTCGCCACGGCGATGCGACGACGCTGAAACAGCAGGAAAACGGCTGGACGGTGGCTACCGAAGACGGCCCTGTCAATGCTGCCCACGCCGTCATTGCACTCGGGCCGTGGGCATCCGCCCTGACCCAACCGTTCGGCTATCGTTTCCCGCTATTCGTAAAGCGGGGCTACCATCGCCACTACGCCGTCGAGTCGATGCCGGCCATGCCGCTGCTCGACGTCGAGAACGGCTTTATGCTGGCGCCGATGAAGCGCGGCCTGCGCCTGACAACGGGCGCCGAGTTTGCGCACCACGATGCGGCGCCGACACCCGTCCAGCTGCGCAATGCAGAGCGCCACGCCCGCGAACTGGTGCACCTTGGCGCGGCGGTCGAAGACACACCCTGGCTCGGCGCCCGGCCATGTGTCGCCGACATGAGGCCGGTCGTCGGCAGGGCGCCGCGCCATCGTGGCCTGTGGTTCAACTTCGGGCATGGCCACCAGGGCTTCACGCTCGGTCCCGTCACGGCCCGGCTGCTCGCCGAACTGATGGACGAGGACCAGCCCTTTGTCGATCCCGGCCCGTATGATCCGATCCGTTTCGGTGCCTGAGAGCGTGTGCAAGCCGATATAAGCCCAACCTGGATTCGCTGCCGCTTTCAGTTCCAGTTCTGCCGGGCTGCGTGCGTCAAACGTTCACGGCACGCTCTGGAACGGCTGGGTCAGGAGCCCATAAACGGTTCGCACGCCACTGACGTAATTGCCCAGCCGCAGGTTTTCATTTGCCGCGTGCTGGTTGTTGTCGGCGTTGACCAACGGGACGATAACGAAAGGCACTTTGAGTACTTCGACGATCTCCGCGGTCGGCACGGTGCCACCCATCATCCGGATGCGCACCGGCTCCGGAGTCGTGCCAAAGGTGTCGGCAATGGCCTGGTAGGCCCATTTCGCAACAGGTGAGTCGACCGGCGAGCCTGCGGCATCGGCCCCCTCGCTCTGGTAGGTGAAGCTGGCGAGCTTATCGTAACGGGCACGGTCCTCATCAGTCGGGGTGCCTTGCACCAGGTGATAACCCTGTTTTACGATGTGTTGCTCGACCAGCTTGCCCAAGTAGGCAGCGTCCGATTCAGGCGTCGTGCGCAGGTCGAGTTCGGCCACGGCTTTGTCGGGCACGATATTCGCCGCCTTGTCACCGATGGCGGCGGCCCCCATGCCTACCACGTTCAGCGACGGATACTGCATTGCCTCCTGGTAGTTCGCGCCGACCTTGTCGGCCTGCGCGATGCCGATGCGTCGCCTGAGCGCGCCCTCGTCGTCTGGCACGGCTGCCATGATCTTGCGCTCCGCCTCGCCAAGCCGGACCCTGTCGTAGTAGCCAGGAACGGTTACCCGGCCGCTGTCGTCCTTCATCGAGGCCAGCAGGCTGGCGAGCCGCTGTGCCGGATTTGGCGCGTAGTTGCCGTAGTGGCCGCTGTGCAGCGGAACCTTGGCCCCGAACACGGTCAGCCTGGCCCGCGCAGCGCCGCGATTGCCGAAGATAAGCGTGGGGCGATTGGTTGCATGCATGGGGCCGTCGTGGATCACCATCGCATCGCAGGTGAGAAGTTCACGATGAGCTTGCATGACTTTGCCGATGGAGGGCGAGCCTTTTTCCTCTTCGCTGTCGAGGATTACCTTGAGGTTGATCGCCGGCTGGCCGCCAGCTGCCTTCAGCGCATCGATGGCGGCCAGCATCATCATGATCGGTCCCTTGTCATCTGCCGACGAACGGCCGAATACCCGCCATTCCGGATCAACCTGCCCGGCGGACAGGCGCGCGGCATCAATCTCCTCCCACTCGCCGTTTGCTGCCTTGCGCTTCAGCACGGGCGTCCATGGACTCTTCTGCGCCCACTGGGACGCAATGACGGGCTGGCCATCCAGGTGCATGTAGAACAGCACGGTCTTGCGCGCTGGATTCTTGCCCGGGAATTCTGCGTACAGCATCGGCTTGCCGTCGTTGGCAAGTTGCCGCGTGGTAAAGCCGCGCTTGCGGAACGCTTGTTCGAGCCAGTCGACGTTGCGGCGAATGTCCGCAGGCACCACCGCATCATTGGGCATGGCCAGCAACTCGAAATACTCGCGGTAACTGGCTTGTGCCTGGCGTTGCGCCGCCTCGGGCGCTAGTGCGGCGGCGTGCGCCACGCCGCCGCACAGCCACGATGCGATGATCAGGCACGAAAGTTGGCGGCCCCATGCGTTCTTGCGGGGCGTCGGCTCGGCGGGACTGGCGGGCAGCTCTCTCATGTTTTCCTTTCAGACGGCGGACGGATTGAATGCGTATGCGCGATTATAAGAACGGTGCGAGTTTGTCTGCGCGATGGCGGGCGCAAGGTGGCGCGCGCCGCAAACAAATGAGTGTCGAGTTCAGTGTGCTAGCCGGGCGGCGCTGACGTGGTCGAGCAACACACATTGCATTCTGCCCTAATGGCGGCTGGCAATGTTTCTTGTTAGACGGGATGCGTCCATCGCCAACGCGCATTGACGAACTAACTTGGCTATTTGGCGAGCATGTCTTTGCTAACGCCCACCGGGGACGACGTCGTGCGCATGCGGATGGCGCGTGAGCGCCGAGCTAAATGCGGCTGAAGTCTGAAGTTAGTTTTATCTAAGGCTACGCTGAACAAGCTGGGTAAATTGAGTGACGCAGGTTGATCAGGAGCCCGTTCGGCCGGAAAAATAGCTGTGGCGACGAGAATTTGCCTTCGCGCGCCCCCAATTGGGGTGTGTTGGCGGGGCGCCCGCCCCGCATTCGCCCTTTACGGGCGGACTGCTCCCATCAGATGCCCTCGACTCAAGTAGAGATTGGCCAGCGCCAGCGCCGTGAAGGCACGGCCGGCATTCTTCTTCAGGCCACGGTAGCGGACTTTCGTGAAG
>NZ_KB903010.1:0-2466 GCF_000379565.1 Cupriavidus sp. UYPR2.512
GACCACCCCGTCAATCGCGTCAGCGAACTGCTGCCATGGGCCATGGCTGAGCAGATCCGCTCGAACACCGCCTGAAAGTAACCTCCTCGTCAAGANCGCTGACCGTCGGACGGTTACCAACGTACGACTAGTAGGAAGCGTTAAACAACGTGAGGCATAGGATCGACTTGACATCCGAGGTCGGCGAGGCGTTTGAGCAGGCGACGGATGGTCTTGTTGACGTCGTGACGATTGAAGTAGTCGGGACCAAGGTCGGCGTACTCAACGCCATCGCGGAGCATATGGTAGGCGGCCGTGAGCATGGAAGCGGCCACCGCGAGAATGGCCTTCTTGCCACCGCGGCGGGCTTTGATACGCAGGAACTGAGCGTGCAGATAGCTGGTTTTGACCCGTACCGCAGCCCAGGCCGCCGTCACCAGGGCGGTCTTGAGCCAGGTGCCACTCTTGCGCACGCGCGTGCTGCGCCGCTTTCCGGCGCTCTCGTCGTTGCGCGGGCACAGCCCCGCCCACGACACCAGGTGGCCGGCGTCGGGAAAGCGCGTCATGTCGACGCCGATCTCCGCCAAGAGGACCTGAGCGGTCAAGTCGCTAACCCCGGGGATCGTGGTCAGCAGGCGGGCGCGGTGTCGGATCGGCGCCAGCGCTTTTCCCACGACTGCGTCGAGTTCGGCCAGCGTGTGCTCCAGTGCGCCAATGATGTCCAGGTGCAGTTTCAGCATCGTGCGGTGGTGCTCGGTAATGCGTCCGTTCCCGACACCGACTACTATCTTATTACCGTCACAGCGCAATTCACCGGCGCCAAGCCCGCTTCATCCTTCGGGGTCGGGCGCGCCCGATGCGCAACTAGACAGGAGACATCAAATGAACCTTCCCGAGGTTTTTCTCGACTTCATCGCTGAAATGACCCAAATCGTAGATGCCGGTGCCAACGATGAGCAGCGAATTCTCGACGCTGGAGAGAAGCTTCTCGGCGAACTGGTTGCGGTAGACAACTGGCTGCCGGAGGAGTTCGCGCAACCACATCCCCAATACTACGGCCAGTATCTGCTTCATGCCGACCCGCGGGACCGATTCTCGGTCGTCAGCTTTGTCTGGGGGCCGGGTCAAAAGACCCCCGTGCATGATCACACCGTCTGGGCACTCATCGGTATGCTTCGTGGTTCCGAGACTTCGGAGCGATTTGAGGTCGAAGCGCCTGGAAAGCCGATGCGCTCCCTCGGTAAAGAATTTCTTGAGCCCGGTCACATCGATCGCGTGTCCCCGTCAATTGGAGACATTCACCGCGTCGCAAATGCCTACGACGACAGGGTGTCGATCAGCATCCACGTATATGGCGGTAACATCGGCAAGATTTCTCGTCATGTGTACGACGAGCAGACAGGCGCCGAGAAGACCTTTATTTCTGGTTACACGAACGTCCACGCATGACTTCGCGCGAGCGCCCATTCACTAGTCGCGGTTTCCCAGCGTACCGTTGCCCATGAAGGCCGCGTAGTCAAAGGAGCGAGTAAATAAGTCGTTGTGACCGGCATCCTCGATCGCTCGGAGACATTGATTCTGGCTGGGAGATACAGAAATTCAAGCGCATGTGTTATTCGTTTTGTTTGTAGCGATATCGGTGTATGCGTCAAATCTTACCGGCTTCGCCCTGGCACTGGTGCTATTGGGCCTGGTCGCGCTGACCAATATCGTACCGCTGCCGGATGCGGTAAATGCGGTAACCATTATCATCATAGTCAACGCAGCACTGTTCTTGTACAAGCGGCGTCCGCTGAGGATCCAGCCTGCAATCAAGCCTGTCGTTGCTTGCAGTCTGGGAGGCTCGCTTATCGGCATGGCCTTGCTTACGTTCACGGCTACTCACGCATTCCAGACGTTACGCACGTTACTCGGCATCTGTGTGGTCGGATGTGCAATCCTTCTTTGGAAGGCGGCGAAGCCGTACCCGGCTCCGTCAGGTGCCAAGACCTTTGCGTTCGTGGGTGCATTGTCCGGCGTGCTTGGCGGCATGTTCGCAACAGCGAGCCCGCCGATGGTGTATGTAGTCTATCGTCAGCCCTGGTCAGTAGAGGTCATTCAGGAGTCCCTGATATTCAGTTTTGGAGTTGGCGCAGTGCTGCGACTACTAGTGATGGGGATCTCGGGACAGGTAAGCCTGCTGGCGATTCAACTGGCAGCAGAAGCTCTTCCAGTCGCTTTGGCAGTGACTATTTTTGCAGCGAATCGCCAGCCTCCTGTTTCAAAAGAGACGCTGAAGCATATGGTCTGCGTACTTTTAGTGTGTGTGGGCATCGGAATCTTGATATAAGGCGTGCCGGAGTACGGCAATGATTGTGAGAACGCTAACGCGCTCGCGCTGCATGGGCCATGCGAGCAGGGCTTCCGCTGACCCACGGAGTTAGTCCAGCGACATCTCTCCTGCACATTAAAGTGGACCCACGATTTGAGACAGTGATCAGGCGGTAG
>NZ_KB903011.1:0-2448 GCF_000379565.1 Cupriavidus sp. UYPR2.512
TGCATCGGCGTAGCTCGCTGGTCGTCCTTAGTCTATCAACGCTTCACAGCTGCTCAACGTCGACACTCTCGTCGATTAAATCAGCCTTTCCATAGTGAGTTTATCCGTACCTGTTTAAAGAAACCTTCAATTGCGGCGTCTATTAATTGTGGCCAATACTTGAAAGCGTGCTACGGACGGACGGCCTCGCGTCCCCAAGGCCAATCACTACTAGGAAGCGTCAGACAGCATGAGCGATGGAATCCACGTTACACCCGAGGTCGGCGAGGCGTTTGAGCAGGCGGCGGATGGTCTTCTCGACATGATGGCGGTCGAAGTAATCGGGGCCAAGGTCGGCGTATTCAATGCCGTCGCGAAGCATATGGTAGGCGGCGGTGAGCATGGAGGCGGCCACCGCGAGGATGGCCTTTTTGGCGCCGCGGCGGGCCTTGATGCGCAGAAACTGGGCGCGCAGATAGCTGGTTTTGACCCGTACAGCGGCCCAGGCCGCGGTCACGAGGGCCGTCTTGAGCCAGGTCGCTCTTGCGGACCCGCGTGCTGCGCCGCTTGCCGGCGCTCTCGTCGTTGCGCGGGCACAGGCCTGCCCAAGACACCAGGTGGCCGGCGTCTGGAAAGCGCGTCATGTCGACGCCGATCTCCGCCAACAGAACCTGAGCGGTCAAGTCGCTAACCCCGGGAATCGTGGTCAGCAGGCGGGCGCGCTGTCGGATCGGCGTCAGCGCTTTTCCCACAACAGCGTCGAGCTCGGCCAGCGTGTGCTCCAGGGCAGCAATGATGTCCAAGTGCAGCTTGAGCATCGTGCGATGGTGTTCGGTAATGCGTCCGCGCAGCGCCTCACGCAACTCGGCGTGCTTTTTTCGGGCGTTGCCTTGGGCCAGGGCGGCAAGCCGCTCGGGATCGCCCTCACCATTGACGATGGCCTTGAGCATGGTCCCGGCCGCTATGTCCCAGCACGTCCGAGAGCACACTGCCCAGCTTCAGGTTGGCGTCTTCAAGCACTTTCTGGATGCGCAGGCTGTGCTGCGAGATCTCGCGCACGAGTTGCTTGCGGGTGCGCGTGAGATCGCGCAGTTCCTGAATGGCCGCCGGCGGAACGAAGCTCGACCGGATCAAGCCATGGGCCAGCAGATCGGCAATCCACATCGCGTCATTGACGTCAGTCTTGCGGCCGGGCACGTTGCGGATGTGCTGCGCGTTGGCCAGCACCAACTCGAAGTTGCTCTCGAGGATGTGCCACACCGGCTTCCAATACACCCCGGTGGCTTCCATCGCTACATGGGTGCAGCCATGCAGCGCCAGCCAATCGGCCAGCGCCAGCAGGCCGGCGGTGGTGCTGTCAAAGCTGTGCACTTCATGGTGCACGGGCGCCGAGACGCAGCGCACACAGGCCACGATGGTGTCCTTGTGCACGTCGAGCCCGGCGCAGCGGGGAAAGAGTACTTGCATGGGGCCTCCTGCCAGGGTCAATGGCATCGGCAGCAGCCCTCGTCGTCGAAATCTACTAGGCGTGCTCCAGGGTGTTACCACCCATGGTCACAATTCGGGGTGCTCGCAGGGCTGCGGGTCCAACTACTAAACGGGCTCAGTGCACCAAGGACAAACCGACCTCGTTACCGACGCGAGACACCATCTTATTCCCGTCGCACTGAAATGCACCGAACTCGCGCCCGCTTCATCCTTCGGGGTCGGGTGCGCCCGATGGACAACTACTAAGCATTCCAAGTCCCTGCCTGTCCCGGCGTTCGCAAAAAAATCTATGGTCAGCCCCGTTTTTGCAACCTTGATTTTCGACGATGTGGTTGGCTTGCCTAAATCTATCCGGCGTCGTTGTGGGGATCGCTCCCCGCGCCACGATGAGAGTCGCGCCTGGCGGTCCTGAAAAGGTTCTCGGCTTCGAAAGCCGATTTTTTTGCGAGGTTCTCCGTCAGGCCGGTGTGCCGTTCACGTCATCAAACTTCAACGATCGCAAAACCAGATGGCTTGACTTCGGTAAAGCAGTAAGCGGGATCGGACTGATCAGACCGGCATGGCAGCCGCTCCCGTAGCGAAGACAGTATTGCGGGTTGCCAACGCCCAAGCCGTGCGAGCCAGCTTGTTCGCGAGGGCACAGGCCACGACGTTTGAGTGCCGTCGCGCCAGCATTGCACGGACCCAATCGGCGAGTGGGCCGCTCTGCCGCTCAAGCCGCTGCATGTAAGCCCGTGCACACTGAACCAACAGACGCCTGATATTTTTGTTCCCGCGTTTGCTGATGCCAAGCAGGTTCGCTCGCCCTCCCGTACTGTATTGGCGGGGCACCAGCCCGATCGATGCGGCGAAGTCGCGACTACTGCCATACTGCTTGCCATCGCCCATCTCGGTGGCCAGCACGCTCGCAGTGATCGGACCGACGCCAGGAATCGTCAGCAGACGCTGGCCTAGTGTAGCGTTCTGTTCTTGATGGAACGT
>NZ_KB903012.1:0-2502 GCF_000379565.1 Cupriavidus sp. UYPR2.512
TGGCGCGCGTTGTCCGCGTTCTGGCGCACCGTACTGGTCAGCTCTTCCATGCTCGACGCCGTCTGCTCCAGCGACGCCGCCTGCTGCTCGGTGCGTTGCGACAGGTCGTTGTTGCCCGCGGCCACCTGGCGCGTTGCCGTGGAGATGCTGGCCATGCCTTCCTGGATCTCGTGCACCACCGACTGCAGGCTGCGCTGCATGGTCTGCATGGCCTGCGCCAGTGCCCCGATCTCGTCAGCGCTGCGGTGCTCGAAGCGGGTGGTCAGGTCACCCGCGCCCATGCGCAGCGCAAAGTCCAGCATGTGGCGCACCGGACGGTGCACGCGCGCCAGCAGCATGGTGCCGGCCGCGAACGACGACGCCAGCGCCAGCGCAAAGCCGCCCCACAGCCACGGGCGCAAGGCGGCCACGCCTGCGCCGCCCTGGGCTTCCACCGCAACCAGTGCGGCCAGGAACCACACCATGCCGCCTGCCTGCGCCCACAGGATGCGGCGCTTCAGGTTCAGGCGCAGCAGGCCCTGCACCAGGCCGCGCAGCCCGGTGCGCACCACGGCGCCGTGGCGGATCGCCAGCCCATGCGCGCGGCCGGCCCGGAATCGTGCGTAGGCGGCGCCGGCGGCTTCCACCTGCTCGCGCGTCGCCATCGAGCGCACTGAGGTGTAGCCGACCATGCGGCCATCGACGCGCGTGGGCGTCACGGTCGCATTGACCCAGTAGAAGTCGCCGTTCTTGCGGCGGTTCTTGACCACGCCCATCCAGGTGCGGCCGGCCTGCAGGTCCTGCCACATGTCGGCAAACGCTTGCGGCGGCATGTCGGGATGGCGCACCAGGTTGTGCGCCGCACCGAGCAGCTCCTCGGCCGCAAAGCCGCTCGCCTCGATAAAGGTGCGGTTGGCAAAGGTGATCCGGCCCTTGAGGTCCGTGCGCGAGATCAGGTAGTCCGATGGAGAAAGCTTGTATTCGCGCTGCGTAACGGGTTGGTTGTTTCGCATCTATGACAGTACTGCAGGCCCGGGCGCGGCAATGTGCTGCGCCTCGGGCGGGTTCGGTCCGGCAGGCGGGGGCTCTCCGGACAAAGTTGGCGCTACCGCGGGATCACGCCACCGCTTCGAGCGCGGCGAGTTCTTCGGTGTTGAGCAGCTTCTCGATATCGACCAGGATCAGCATGCGTTGCTCGACCGAGCCCAGCCCGCGGATATAGTCGGTCGCCAGTTCGCCGGAGAAATGCGGCGTGGGCTTGATCTGCTCTGCGGCGAGGGTCAGCACGTCGGACACGCCATCCACCACGATGCCGGTGGTTCGGTCGTTGAGGTCGACAATGATGACGACCGTGTACTGGTCGTAGCTGACGTTCTGCTGGCGGAACTTGATGCGCAGGTCGATGATCGGCACGATGATGCCGCGCAGGTTGATCACGCCCTTGATGTAGTCCGGTGCATTGGCAATCTGGGTGACCGACTCGTAGCCGCGGATCTCCTGGACCTTCAGGATGTCGACGCCGTATTCTTCCCGGCCCAGCGTAAAGGCCAGGAACTCCTCGCCCGCGCCGTCTGCCTTGTCGATGTGCTTCATCGTCTAGCCCCCCAAAATTGGCTCATGCTGGTTTGCTGGTACTGCGGCTGCCTTGGCCGCTGCAGTCACCGGGGCATGACTTCACCCACCAGTGTTTACGGCTGAATTCGGGGAGACTGAAGGGCGACGCCGGGCTTTCCTTACCCTTCCGAGGGAGGGGACGCCGATGGCAGCAGCGCGGCCACGGCCTCCATCAGCTTGTCCGGATCGAAAGGCTTGGGCAGGAAACCCGAGGCGCCGGCGGCGCGGGCCTGCTCGCGGATGTTGCCGTCGTGCTCGGTGGTCAGCATCAGGATGGGGATGCGCCCATAACGCTCAGTAGCGCGCAGGCTGCGGATCAGCGTGAGGCCATCCATTCCGGGCATGACCTGGTCGGTGACCAGCATGCCGAAGCTGGCGCCTGCGGCCAGCGCATGCGCCTGGTCGCCGTCGGCGGCCTCGGTCACGTCAAACCCTCCCGCGCGCAGGCAGGCGCCGATCATGCGGCGTAGCGAGGGGGAATCGTCGACGACGAGGATGCTGGGCGATGACATGGGCGCCTCCGGAATACAGGAACGTGGTTGGTCCGCCAGGCAGATGGAAGATGCGCCGGCGACGGATGGGCCAGCGCAGGGCCGCTCCGCCAACGCGGGCAGGTTGCCAGACCGGTTATCGGCGGCGGTGCGGGCAGACTTTAGGTTCTTTGCTGATTGGCGGGAGCGGGTTTCTGGCTGTGGCGCTGTGGTTGGTTGTCGTGCTTGACTAGCGTGGGCTGTTTCGCCGGCGTAGCCGGCGAGTCACTTTTTGTCCGAGCGCCAAAAAGTAACCAAAAAACGAGTCGCCTGAGCGGCTGGCTATAAAGTCATCGGCGTTGGTGGTTCGGGCGGTGGTGATTTCCGCTGATGTGATTGGTGGTTCGAGCCAGCTACGCTCCCTGTCTGGTGCCTGCGT
>NZ_KB903013.1:0-2440 GCF_000379565.1 Cupriavidus sp. UYPR2.512
GATAAGCATGCCCAGACCCAAGTCCGATCCAGATCGTGAAGAGCGAATCACGATGGAAATCGTCGTCGACGCTTACGGTTCAGAAGAGCGGTCGATGGCGTGGTACTACTACCTCGAGGAGCAACTCACCGTTCCGTTTGAAGCTGAGGTTTGCAAGAGATCGCCTACCTCGCCGCTCAGCCCCGGCGACCGGGTTCANGTGATCGCAATGGCTCCCGAGGACGTGTGCGAATCTGAAGCCTTCGTGTGGATACGATGGAACAAGCGCAAGCTTGCTGTCCCACTAGCGCAACTCGTGCCACTGGCGAGCGACGAGATGACGCGGCAGGCCATTGCCGATTGGCAGTACTGGCGGGACCGAGGCTATCAGTTCTGACATCAGACCGTCCCGGTCAACACGGGTTCCGCTGACGGTTACCCAGGTCATCGCGAAATTCGAACGGCGCCATCCTCCGCAATTCGACGAAGTAGTAGGCGTGGAACACCGGACGGTTGTGTCTATGCAGATGCCACCGACGCCCGACCAGAGCCGCTTCTATACATCGCTCCTGTTTGAGCTTGGCGCGCCGTTCAATGCAGCAGCGAGGCTCAATGTGCTCGAGAATCTGAGTCGCGAGGTGCTACGGGAAGTTGCACCGCGCATGCTGGTGGTAGATGAAGTTCATCACCTCTTGGCAGGAAGTTACCGCGAGCAGCGCGCCTCACTGAACCTACTCAAATTTCTTGCGAACGATCTCAAGATGACGATTGTCCTTGTGGGAACGCGCGATGCTGAGTTTGCACTTCAGACCGATTCGCAGATGAGCAGTCGCTTCTCGCGCTTTGAGATGCCGCGATGGCAGGAGTCGGAAGCCTTTCGAGGCCTCTTGGCAGCATTCGAACGCATTCTTCCTTTGCGACGGCCATCAAATCTGTCGAGGCGAGAAGTTGTCTCGGCGGTTTTGGAGGCGAGTGGAGGTTTGACCGGTGAGGTTTCGCGCCTCTTGAATGCAGCCACCGAGCTGGCGATCCGCGATGGAAGGGAAATGATAGATGTCTCCCACATTGAAAACGCCCAGAGCTGCGTGCTCTAACCGGCTGAGGCCGTGGCCAGTTGCACTGCGTCCCTTTGATGGAGAGGCATTTGGAGGCTGGCTTGGACGACTCGCTGCAAAGTACTCCATGACGGTCGAGCAGCTTTGGACGCATGCCGATCTCGGTCCGATGCCCACCCTGACGCAAAGGAAATGGCTACTGTTTCCGCCAGTGCCGATCGAGACCTTGGAGCGTCTCTCGCAGCTAACCCACGTGGGGGTGGATCGCCTGCGAACTATGCAGACTCCAGTCGGTTGGATCTACGAAAGACGTCGCCTACGGTATTGCTATCACTGCTTGATCCTGACTCGCGGCGATGTCTGCTCGCCATTCTGGCGTAAGCGCGAAATTAAGCGCACCTAGCTTTTGCGGCTGAGAGTGGGCAGGCTTGCGTCCGCAACCACTATTTGCGGACGCAAGCATGATGGACAACGAATGTGAGGTTCCGCCGCTGAGAGTGATCCGTGTTCGCTCCAACGGGAAGCGAGACTTTGACCCCCGGGACAAGCTCCAACTGGTCGAGGCGTGTCTGCGGCCAGGGGCATCGGTAGCTGGGATGGCGCTCAAGGCCGGCATCAATGCGAACCAGTTGCACAAGTGGATTCGGCTGCACCAAGTCGCAACTGAAGCCGCCGCGGCCGATAGTGCGGAGCCTGCCTTGCCAGCGTTCGTACGGGTCGTCGAGGTTAGCGGCGTAACGCGCGTCCCGGAATCGCCGGTGGCGCTGGAATGTCTGCCGACCCAGGCGCCTGCCTCCACCCAACCATCGCCGCGTCCGCCACTGACGGCGGCGCTGCTGACGGCGCGGTTGCCCAACGGCGTGACGGTCGAACTCCAGTGCGGCGGGAAGGACGTCGCGCTTGTGAAGGCGATGATCGAAGCGTTGGGAGCGCGTTGATGTTCCGGCTCGACGCTGACCTGCGGGTCTACCTGCACCGCAATGCGGTGGATTTCCGCCTCGGGATCAATGGGTTGGTTGCCCTGGTCGAGCAGTCGATGCAGCTCGATCCGTTTGCCTGCGCCGTCTACGCATTTCATAACCGTCGGCGCAACCGTATCAAGCTGTTGCTGTGGGACCGCAACGGGTTCTGGATGCTTTTGAAGCGCTTGGAGGAAGACCGCTTTGTGTGGCCACGGCGTCAGCAGGCGGTGATCGAGCTGACAACCGAGCAGTTGCACTGGCTGCTGGACGGTATCGACGTGGACGCCGTGCAGCGGCATCCGTCGCGCAAGTATCAGCACACCGCTTGATGGTCGTTCGGTGTGACGTATTGAATCACCCCGGGAATCGAGGAGGCTGTTTTGTTTAAGTTGATGCCGGGGCCGCAGCGGTATCGCTGAGTTGCCGATAGTAGTTTGCCTCAGC
>NZ_KB903014.1:0-2496 GCF_000379565.1 Cupriavidus sp. UYPR2.512
AAAACGCTTGGTTGGAAGACACCTGCCGAAGCCCTGGACCAATATCTAAAATCTGTTCAACAATCTATTGTTGCGACGACCGGTTGAATCCGCCCTGGCAGCCTCGGTTCTTGAGTTCATTGAAGACCTTGAGCCAGAACTTGGCGCCTTCGGTCTGCTCGACCCACAGGCCCAGCACATCGCGCTGACCGTTAGCCTGGATGCCCAAGGCCAGGTACACGGCCTTATTGCTGACGATGCCGCCATCGCGGATCTTGACCCGCAATGCGTCGAAGAACACGACCGGGTACATTGCCTCGAGCGGGCGGTTCTGCCAGGCGATGGTCTCGGCCATAACCTCGTCGGTGACCGAGCTGATGAAGTCCGGGGAGACGTCGGTTCCGTAGTTCTCGGCCAGAAACGCCTGGATCTCGCGCACGCTCATGCCGCGCGCGTGCATGGCAATAATGCGCTCATCGAAGCCGGTAAAGCGCCGCTCGTGCTTTGGGATCAGAACCGGCTCGAAGCTGCCATCGCGATCGCGTGGCAACTCGACCCGCACCGGGCCGCGCTCGGTGATCACGGTCTTGCCACTGAGGCCGTTGCGCGCATTGGACTGCTCGGCCGGCTTGGGCTCGCCTGGTTTCTAGCCCAAGTGCATGCTCATCTCGGCGCTCATCGCCCGTTCGATGATGGCCTTGTTGAACGCCAGCATCAGATCCTGGACGTCGCCGGGCGACATCGGCCCTTTAACCAGCTCGTCAAGCAAGCCCTCAGGCAAAGCAGGCAACGGCCCGCGGGCCGCCGCCTGGGACGCCACCGTACGTTTCTTCTTCATCGGCATATCCATGTTCACTACCTCTCATGATATGCCTCGCACACAAAATTCCGGATAGGTCCCGCAGATCCGACTTCAACCCAATCGCAACTGCAACTTGCCGAGCAGCTTCGCGCCGAAAACACCGGCATTAAGCAAGCCGATCAACAACCAACCCATAGGGATCAACAGGCGTGATGGCCGGCATATGCAGCCCGTCCCGCCCTGCTTGTCATAGGCGGAAAGACATACCAGCCACCGTCGCCGTGGCGGAAGAACATGATCGACAGCGTTCCCGTAGCGCGGTTGGACTCCACACAAACGAAACGGCTGTGGCAGTCGCGCAGTCGCCCCGTGCTGATAACTCGCGGCGGATTCGTCACGGTTGGCGCCAGCCATTTTTCAACCATCGACCGCAATGACTTCTCTGCTCCCATGCTTCCTCCATTAGCGGAGTGCTGCGGCACTGTCGTGCCGATTCTGTAGCTCCGTGATGCCATCGTATGTGGCACGATCACACCCCGCACTCAGGGGTGTATGAAAGCGCGACCAGGCTCTCCTGATTACACTGCAGGAAAATCCCTAATGTCGCAAGAAAAGCGACGCCGGCTCTTCCTGCGTGAAGCCACGCTGGATCGCAAAGCGAATCCGTTCGGCATTGTGTTTTGCACGCCCGGCTTTTGCATCAACTGCGTCTTGTGGGTGCTGATCGTCTTGGCGCTCAGCGAAAGCGAATTGGAGATTCATCCACGGTCTGACCGGCAGCGAGCCGCTGAAATGGTACTCGCGGTCGAAGAGCACTTCATTGTGCGCGAGCATCGATGCCGCTGGTGAAAGATCATGGCATCGACCAGGGCGGATCGATGAACTTGCCACGCAAGTTTGCGAATGGCCCGGGGCAGGATCTCGAGATCGCAGTCTTTTGTCACATAGCTAATGTCATGGCGCGCGCGCAAGGTAACTTGCGCTTCGTCGTGCATGCTGAAAATCAGGATGCTGAGGCCGGGCCATTCATCTTGCACGCGGCAAATCAGGTCACCACCACCTGCTTCAGACTACTGCGAACCATGGCGTGGTCGTCCGCAATTGAAACTCAGATCGCCAGGGAAGACGATAGGAATCTTGCCGCTCGTCATGCGATCTATGCTCAGCGCGCGAGCGCGACCCACATCGCTGCTCACGCCACAGGCGCAGCTGGTCGCCAATCGGCACGGGCACTCTCAACTCGGAGGCGAGATTGCACCTGTCCAGCGGCAACAAGCCAGGCGCCCGTCTGGCTGCATGAATAGGCGACACTGCCTTGACGCGCGCCGGCAAGGTCCATTTGGGTGTGGACAACGCTGCGCTATTTTGTTCGCGGTATATATAACGCCGGCCAGCGAACAGGAACGGGCTCGCGTCCAAGCACAGAACTGCAAGCGATTCGGCTGCCAGAAGCCAGTAAAGACTTGGTCCGGCAGCCAAGAAGTTGTTTCGTAGAATCCAACTTCGGCTGGGCAAACGCTTTCCGCTGCTCGCGTTCGTTGGACTTTGAACCCATGCTTGTTCGTCCGGTACCCATGCTGCTAAGTGCATAACACGTCCTAAGTTCGCTCCCCCATCACTTTGCTTCTACGCCAGCGACGACGATCAAACGGAAACATAAGGTAATCGCGCACCGTAAGCGGTTCCGGCTGTCCTCGGAGACCAACTTCCGGCCA
>NZ_KB903015.1:0-2423 GCF_000379565.1 Cupriavidus sp. UYPR2.512
AAGCAGGGCGGCGGCCCCTCGAACCTCGTCACCTGTCAAGCGTTCTCGGCGCCAATTGCGATTTTATTTGGCGGCTTATCTTGGGTGGATTGGGCGGGTTCCCCCCAACTCCAGTAAGGTTGGGAATCGAAACTCGCACACAGCTTGCTGCAGCAAGTTGCGCTTGTATCGATCAGTGTTCTCCGACTGGACCTTGACTAAGTTGTCGGCTTCCCAAGAAGGGTCAGTCATCGCTAGTTAAAGTGACACGTGTGATACTGCATTCTGCCATACCATCAGGGCACGCTACCGAATCGCTCGTTGACGAGCGCTGCCGAACGGACACAATTGGGTCAAAGCTTCGCAGCGATGCCAGCCAGTCTCTTGCTTGGCTTCGCTACCTTGATCTGGGCCTTTCCGTCTTTGCTGACACGAACGGAGGTCGCATATTGGATGATCGCATCATAGGCGTCCTTCGTGTCAGCCTGATACCAGCCAGCACGATACGAAAGCTTGCCGGCTGCAACCATCCCCTCTAGATCGGGATAGCATTCAACGCGCTGCTTCACCAGCTGTCGGAGATGTTGAAGGTCCTTCGCAGATAACGTCATGTCACCCTTTCAGCAATGCCTGAATTGTATTCGATAGGTCACTAAGGAGTTGAGGCTACTCTACAACAGCAATGTAGCAATAAGACCACACGCGACCCTGCATGGGCCGACGGTCTCTTGAATTGCTCCTGACTGTCAGCTGGCACGCCGGAGCCGCACGCCGCATGGAACGATGAATGCGTCTATAACGCCACTTTGGATGCGCAAGTTGAGACTGGCTCGGGATCCGAAAATTCCGCCACATTCTCCGGCGAACTGCATCGTCGAATTTTCTTATCCGACCCGGTAAAACTCCACGGTCTGCCCCGCATTGACCGCCCGCCGCAGCCAGTCCGGCATCTCGCCGGTTCCGTCCCAGCTCTGGCCCGCGGCGTTGCGGGAGCAGACCACCGGCGGTGGCGCTGGTGGGGGTGGCGGTGGGGGCGGCGGATCAAAGCACCCCGCCGCCCGCAGTTCCTCCATGGTCAGGTCGTAATCGGCCATCTGGTCCTGGATCCAGCGGATCGCGGCTGCCCGCTCAGTTTTCGTGGTCATCGTTGCTATCGGGACTGTTGCTGCTATCGTTGTTGTCTTCCTGGCCGCCGGGCAGCGCCGGTGCGTCCTGCTCGTGGTCCTGAATTTTGTCCTGGTCTTCGCCCTGGTCATCCTGCGCCGCCGGCGCCGGGCGGGCGGGCTTGCGCCGACGCCCTCCACCGGCGCCCTCCCGCTCGCGCGGCAGGCGCAATTCTGCCAGCAGCTGGCGCGCCAGCACCGCTTCCGCCTCGGCGCGCTCGGCCCGGCGCTGGGCCGCTGCCAATTCCATCTGCACCGTGTCCCGCTCGGCGGCGGCGTGGCGCTGCGCCGCCTCGGCGGCCGCGAGTCGCTCGGTGAGCCGCTCCGAGAGCGCCGCGGCCTGGGCCTCGAGCCGGGCCCGAGCCTCGGCCTGCGCCACCGCCGCGTCGCGGGCCTCGGCGCGCGCCGCCGCCAATTCCGTGCGCAACTCCTCGCTGGCACGCTCGCTCTTCTGGCGCGCGGTGCGCTCCGCGTCCAGTTCGCGCAAGGCGCGGCGCTCGCTGGCCTCGGCCCGTTCCTGGGCGATAACGACCTGTTCGCGGGCCCGCCCCAGCTCGGTCGAGAATTGGGTGCGCAAGGCGTCCAGATGGCGTCGGCCCGCCTCCAGTTCCGTCCGGCCCGCCTCGAGCCGGGCCTGCGTGGCAGCGTGCGCCTGCCGCTCCGAGGCCAGGTCCGCCTGCACGGTGTCGTGGGCCTGCCGCGCTTCCGCCAGCTGGGCCGCAATCGCTGCCGCTTCCTCGCGTGCGAGCGCGGTCTCGGCGCGCGCTGCATCGCGCTCGGCCTCGGCCGCGCTGGCGGCGGCGCGCGCCTCGGCGCGCAGCGTGGCCAGCTCGCCGGTGGCGGCCTCGTTGGCGGCCTGCCAGATGGTCTGCACTGCCCCGGCCGCAATGTCCTTCAAGGCCTCTGGTAGATCGGGGTGGTCGATGGTGACGCGCGTGCGCCCGCGCAGCTCCTGCCAGAACGCCTGCAGCACCTCGGCGGGCGTGCCCATGCTGCCCTTGCGCACCAGCTGATAGAGCTTGTTGGCGGTGGGCGTGACGCCGTAGCGGAAGAACAGCAGGCCGCAGACCTCGCGGTACAGCGCGCGGGTCTCGGGAAAGCGGCCGCGCAGCTCGGCAATGTCGTTGGCCAAAGCGGCCTGCAGCGCGGCGTCGCTCAGATCGAGGTCGGGAGCGGGCATCAGCGAAAAATCTGGTGTTGGATAGTAATTATATTACTACGTAATACGTCATATATCTAATTTATTACGGCATACTTTAGACATAAGTTTGATTATGTCTA
>NZ_KB903016.1:0-2365 GCF_000379565.1 Cupriavidus sp. UYPR2.512
GGCACTTTTGCTTGCGAACCGGTGGCACCTTTTGCTTCGGTATACGGAAATGGCTCGGAGATCCGCATCCACATCGCTGAATCATCCCATCACGCAGGGAAAGAGAATGAACGCATCAACGTTCCAGAATGGTGAAGCCACGCGCAAGATGGTCTGGAAGTCGCCGTCCTTAGTGCACTACTGTTGGCGATTGGCCTCCTGGCTACACCGCAGATCTTCGCAGCCGAGACAGTTAGCGCTTCCCCGGAACTGGCAGATATCAAGCCGGAGATTGTATGGATTCCGGTCCCCGGCGCCGGTACGTTCGGTGGCGATATCAACATGCGGGCGGAGGTCTACAAACCGACCGGCCCTGGCCCCTTTCCGACGCTCATCTTCTCTCATGGCCGATCGCCGGATCGCGCAGAACGGGGCAAACTGGAAAATCCGATTCAGAGGGGGCATGTCCGATACTGGCTGGCAAAAGGTATTGCCATTGTTGCACCGGTGCGCATTGGCTACGGCGAGACCGGCGGCCCCGATCAGGAGAATGCCGGCGCTTCGTTCGACACCTTCGGCAATTGCACGCGCAAGCCCGACTACCGGAATTTGGCCAAAGTGACCCGTGAGGTGACGCTCGCCGCAATAACATGGACTCGTGAACAGACGTGGGCAGACAAGAACCGCCTCATACTGGAGGGCAGGTCCGTCGGCGGCTTTGCTACGGTAGCCACCGCCGCTGCCCGGCCACCCGGCGTCATCGCCTATATCAATTTCTCGGGCGGCGCCGGCGGCTCGCCGGACCTCGCACCGGGGCGTAGCTGTGACGCAGAGCAGATGGCCGAAGTGATGGGCGAATTGGGTAAATCAACCACAATTCCAGGGCTTTGGCTGTATGCCAAGAACGATTTCTTCTGGGGAGCTACCGCCCCGGCCGCATGGCATGGGGCCTTTGCGTCGAGTGGCAGCCCCTCCCGGTTTATTAGCACCGGGGAAATCGCCGGCAGGGACGGCCACCTATTGCTTAGCTACGGCGGCAAACTATGGTCCGTCCATGTCGACCAGTTCGTGAAGGAGCTCGGCCTGTAGCAGCGCACGCCATCCGGCCAGCCGGTGCCAGGAGAGCGCGCCGGAGCCGGCCCTCTGCCCAGAGCGCCTGCCGGTTGCAATTGCGCAAAGCGACTGCTATGTTGCCGTCTGCCGAGCGATGCTCTCGCCTGGCAGCGCCAGATGCCAGGCAGGCCTGGGGGTGCGGCTCCTGCGCGGGCGCAACTCGCCGGGTAATACGGATGACCTGCTGGCACGCGTCGCCCTGGCGGTGGTCGCCATCTCGCCCGATGACCCCCAAGGCAAACGCAGGGCGTTCCGCGTTTACCTGGGTTCCGTATTGGCTCGGGAGTTCGGCGTGCACCTGATCAACGATCCGGGTTTTGACGAACTTGTCGGACGTGTACAGGACTCCATGGAAGTGAACCCAGAACTCCGGGCCGCAATGGATCGAGCGGGCGATCTGCTGCTGCAGGCCGCCAGCTCGTCGGTATCCCGTCCCTCGCGATAGCTACTGTCGACGTCCTAGCACCAAATCCGCAAGTGAAGCCCCTTCCCCACCCCCGCGAGGGCCGCGGTGCTGGGAAAGCACGCGCTGTGCCAGGCGTAGGAAGGCCTGCGGGTCATCAACCTCACCGGACAGGATCCCTTGGGCATACCTCGCCGAAAGGCTGGTCCGGTCCAGCCGCAGGGCGATATCGATCTCAATCTCCGCCTCAGCCCGCAACCCCTGGGCTGCAAGCGCTACGGCTAACGCCCCATGGCTCTCGGCAAAATTCCGATCGAGATGCAGGGCACGTTCGAATGCATCACGTGCGGCGCTGACATCCCGCCGCAGGAACTGGCACCATCCCAGCCCGATCCAGGTGCCGATATGCCCAGTCATGTTGGCGACCGCCCGCTGGAACGCTTCGAGCGCGAGATCCAGGCGCTGCTCGAGCATATTGGCGAAGGCCAGTCCTGACCAGCTCCGACCATCCAAAGCATTGACCGTCAGGGCCCGTTCGAAAGACGCTCGGGCAATGCGCGTCTGTTGATCTCCCAGGGCTAGTGAACCGCGAGATACCAATGCTTCAATCTGATCCGGGTTGGCCTCCAAGGCTCGCTCAGACCACACCCGGGCTTCCGCGAGCCGCCCGCCGTCCAGTGCCATCAGGCTTGCCACGCCCAAGGCATCGGCAGACACTAGATGCGTCGCAAGCCGTTGTTCGAACCCGCGAAGCCCGTCATCGAACTGGGCAAGGTGGGTAGGGGTAAGGATTCGTGCGTAAATGAGTAACAGCGTCAGCGGGCCGAGCTTGGTGGCACCGTTCCCCCCTTCTCGGAGCCGAACCGAATG
>NZ_KB903017.1:0-2384 GCF_000379565.1 Cupriavidus sp. UYPR2.512
CCGCCGAGGCGGCGCAGCGCCAGGCCGCCGTCGACCGGGACGCGGGGCAGGCGGAACTGGCGGTGGCACAGCGCCGGGCCGAGCGCGCCGAGGCGGAAGCGATGCTGGCGCGCCAGCTGCTGGCAGAATTGCGCCTGCCGCGCGAGCGGGAGGGCGCCGGTGGGGGGCGTCGGCGCAAGCCCGCCAGCCTGGCGCCGGCGGCGCAGGATGACCAGGGCAAAGACCAGGACAAAGTGCAGGACCACGAGCAGGAGGCACCGGCGCTGCCCGGCGGCCACCAGGAAAACAGCAAAGCTAGCAACGGCAACGATGACCACGAAAACTGAGCGGGCGGCGGCGATCCGCTGGATTCAGGACCAGATGGCTGACTACGACCTGACCATGGAGGAACTGGACGCAGCGGGATGCTTTGATCCGCCGCCCCCACTGCCGCCACCCCCACCAGCGCCGCCGCCGGTGGTCTGCTACCGCAACGCCGCGGGCCAGAGTTGGGATGGGACCGGCGAGATGCCGGACTGGCTGCGGCGGGCGGTCAATGCGGGGCAGAGCGTGGAGTTTTACCGGGTCGGATAGCGTCGCTGCGCCAGTTTGTGCGCGTGTCACCGCCAGATTTTGGACGGAGTGCACACGGTTCCCTGTCATGCTGAGCGCGCGATCGGTCGCCCCCGTCAAGCGGATTGGGGGATGTGAAATAATATGCTTATGGCTACTCGATCTTCCCGGCCCCGTGTAGCGGCCGATTTGCTGCCCGACGACTATGTGGCTTGGCTCGGCCAATTGAAGGACGAGGTCCGGCAAGCCCGGCTGCGCTCCTCGCTGGCGGTCAACCGGGAACTGCTCTTGCTGTACTGGCGCATCGGCAGTTCGATTCTGCAGCGGCAAAATGCGGCAGGCTGGGGCAAAAAGGTGGTCGATCGACTATCAATAGACCTCCGGCAGTCCTTCCCGGACATGGCCGGTTTCTCGCCGCGCAATCTGATGTACATGCGAGCCTTTGCTGAGGCTTGGCCCGACGAGGCAATTGTGCAACAAGCTGTTGCACAATTGCCCTGGGGTCACAACCTCAAGCTCCTTGAGATGCTGAGCGATGCCGAGACGCGCGCGTGGTATGCCCGCGCGGCTGTCGAGCATGGCTGGAGCCGCAATGTACTCGTTCACCAGATCGAGACACGGCTGCATGAGAGGCAGGGCGTGGCCTTGTCGAACTTCCACGCCACCTTGCCGGCGCAGCAATCCGAACTGGCGCAGCAGTTGCTGAAGGATCCCTACCAGTTCGACTTCTTGACTCTGGGTCCGACCGCACACGAGCGCGAGTTGGAGCGTACCCTGCTGGCTCATCTGAAGGATTTTTTGGTGGAGCTCGGCGTCGGCTTCGCTTTTGTCGGAAGTCAGTATCATCTGAGCCTTGGCGGCCAGGACTACTACCTCGATCTGCTCTTCTATCACCTGAAACTTCGCTGTTTCGTCGTGGTCGAGCATCAAGATGGACGAGTTCAAGCCGGAGTATGCTGGCAAGATGAACTTCTACCTGTCTGTCGCGGACGAGCAGCTCCGTCAAGCTGCTGATGGCCCCACCATTGGCCTCATCCTATGTAAGAGCAAAAACGGGTTGGTTGTCGAGTATGCGCTTCGGGAGTCTACGAAGCCAATAGGCGTTGCGGAGTATGTTGTTCGCGTGACAGAGACGCTTCCAGACAGCCTTCGCGGCATCTTGCCTACGGCCCAGCAATTGGAGTCATCGCTTGACGATGAGGCGTAGAGACCTCTCTGTTCCAGCCGCAGAGGGCCGACAACGGGCTGAGGTTCGAAACACTGTGGGCGGCGGGGTGTTTCAATCGGCCGCCGCCGCCTCCACCGGTGTCTGCTACCGCGGGGAAGGCCTGACCGGGGACGGGCATGGCGAGATGCCGTCTTGGCTGAAGCGGGCAGTCAATGCGGGGCAGTCGGTGGAATTTTACCGGGTTGGGTCCTTGTAGAGCCGCACGCAAACTGCCTTGACGCTGCAGGCAGGAGGCGTAGAATCCGCAGAGTTGGGGGCCGCAAGGTTCTCGATAATGGTTGTGAACCTTCTTCTTGAAGGCCTTCTGGACGGCGGTTCGATTCCGCCCAGGTCCACCAGAAGCACGCTGCACGGGTAGTGCGCTTCTGATGGGCCTGACCTGGTTTCGACAGGGGGAGATAGGGTCGTGAGGCAACCCGTCAGAGAAGACGTTAAAACTAAATCGAAGTAAATGCTAACGACGAAAAGTTCGCATTGGCCGCCTAATAGCCGCCTTGGGTTGTAACTGACTAAAGTGGACCCACGATTTGAGACAGTGATCAGGCGGTAGATTAAGCTGTCGTCCTTGAAGGGGTGATGGCGAATGAGTGAAGGCAAGAAGCGC
>NZ_KB903018.1:0-2380 GCF_000379565.1 Cupriavidus sp. UYPR2.512
CGGATGAAGTCATGGGGACGCCGAAATTAAAGTGGGCCACATTACCCGCACTTTCATTTCTGCCCTGCCTGTGTAACGCCGGGATGAACCACGCCAAATTTCGTATTCCCAGATGGTGGAGGAGCTTTCCGCCACGGTCTGATGATCGAAGTCAGCGCCATGTCGCCGTGCTCGCGGGCCGGCGACGCCAAACCGGTTTCCGGTTCGGCGAGGCCACCGCCTCGCCGAGCCCAGGCTCGCTCCTTTTCAACGGCCCTCAGGGCAAGAAGGAGAAAGTCATGACCAGCAAAATCGACGAGAAGTACATCCTGTTCGCTGCCGATTCAATTGCGGCGCTGCGTAAGGCCGACGTCTTTCGAGTCCTGGATTCAGTGCGCAGTGACAACATTGATGGTGTGACTCGCACCAGCCTCGCATCGTTCATCTCGCAGCATCGACCAGATCTGAAGGATGAGGTGACGGAAGTCATGCACGAAGAGTTCCCAGCCGACGCGTGGAAGGCGGAGGAGGCGGCTGGCGACAGTGAGTCCCGTCAACGGGCGGTGACGCGTGTTGCGGCTGAACCTCTAACCATTGCGTATATCGCATCAGGCGCAAGGGATGCGCTCCGGGAATGCTCGTCTATCGAACTCGGTATGTTCGACGGCGAACTCGGCTTCATCGGAGCTGCAATCAACCATGCACTGTTCGTCGACACTGTTAGCGATCTGTTTGACGCAACCGGGGACCACCCGGGAGTCTTTGCCTACGAAGTCGCTTCTCCGTTTGGCTTGGCGATTGCTCGCGCAATGATTGCCGCAGGCAATACGGACCCGGACCCCAGCGCGGTTCTGGCTGCCGTCATGATCGACGCTGGCTACTCCGCGGCCAAGGTCACCTTGGCCATTCAATCGGCGGCCAGCCGCAGGTAATATCAAACCGCAACCGTGCCCGTGTCCCCCCTCGCGGGGCCACTGGCGCTCTACCTCAGTGGGTAAGTTGCATCGGCCCATACTTTTGGGGGGTACGAACGCCGAACGCAAGCCATGATATAGTTCACCGGGCCGTTAAATCGGCATCCAAAGTCAAGACAGGCTTCGCGCCTATTCCCTCTCTGCCGGGCTCTTTGCCGCGCAGCCAGTGGTTCCTTCCTCTAATCGCCGCTATAGGCCAGAGGGAGCAAACCGCGAATCAGCAACCCACCACGCCAGCCCGTAGCGCCGAGCGCTATGACCGCGCTGCCTGACAGCATCCCCAGAGGCGCACGCCCCGCCGGCGCTTCATGATGGCAAGCCGGTCACGGCTATGGTTCGGCAAGTTCATGACTCGCCGAGCCTGCTCCTTTGTTGACCGCCTCTCCGAGGCACAAGGGAGAAAACCATGAACGTAGAACTGACAGCTCAGAAATGGGCCGCGGCAACGCAAATCATCGCCTCCAATGCCATCGAGTTCATGGCCAGACGAGAGGGGCTCACGATCGACCAGGTCCAGCAACTGATCGATAGCCGGCACGAGGGCGCGATCCGTCAATTCAAGCAGTTGATCAAGCTTGGCGTCGACGAAGCCTGCCGGCTGCACGACGCCGGGCAGATCTGCCTGATCGCGGCCTAACGCCACGAAATCAATAAAAGTAGTCCCCATCAGTGCATGCCTTCGGGCATGCGACTGGCTGGTTTGGCATGCCACTCTCATCCGATCCTAATCCGATGAGCGCTAGTGCTCTTTTCCCTTTCAACCGCCCATAAGGCACAAAGGAGAAAATCATGACCAGCAATTTCTCGCAGCAACAGCAGTCGGAAGTGCGTGCGATGGGCGGCGACAAGTTTGGTGTTTTCAAGATCCACGGTGGAGCTGCAGTGGACTGCGTCGCCGAATACTCCGGTCCGTGCAGCTATGAGCACGCCTGCCGGGAAGCCGTCCGTCTTGGCGCTCCGTGGTCCAGCAATGTCCCGGGTAAGTTGCCGCAGGCGCAATCGAACCTGGCCGAGCTTCCCTTCATGGCAGTCGTCGATGGCAACGTCGTGATCTACCATGGTAGTACCGTCGATCGGCTCGATGACTCCTGGACTGGTGTGTGCTGCGATGCATACGGCGTAAAGAGCTTCTGGCATATCGGCCGCGACCATCGGGGTGAGCGTACGTTCGACAAGCTCATGTCGGCCAACTACCTCCAGGCAGTTCAGGAGGCAAGGGATCTGCTGACAGCCAGGCGCGCATTCGAAACCTACTCGGGTGCGCAATCGCTTGTTCGCGTTGATTCGGATCGCTACGCGAGCATCGGTGATGCCCAAGATGCGCTGACCAAAGCTAGTCTTACTGTGTCATAAATGTGCCATACTATAAACTTCTTGGCACAGTTCATGAAGAGCGATGAGCGCGAGCGAGCGATTTGAGCAATACA
>NZ_KB903019.1:0-2300 GCF_000379565.1 Cupriavidus sp. UYPR2.512
CACCTCCGCCGTCCCCAATTTCCCCAAGTGCAGCCTGCTAAACCCCCTATATTGTGGAAAAATTCAAACCTGATAATGTCGCCTATCAGGTAAGTCAGGCGGCGAACCAATAAAGTTACTCTTGCGGCCGTTGGTTTGCATAAATTTGTTCCTGGCCCCTCCCCGCTGACTGGTGCCATGGAGCGGGTGCCAGGCGCATGGTGTCACGGTACCGACGGCTCGCCCTGTCGGGCTCAATGGTCGCCAACGAACCCGCGACAGCCCGTCCTCGGTTTCGCCCAGACGAATGCTGGGCTGGGGATGGCCACGTGCGAACGGGTGGGTGCCCCGATCAATCGCATCGAGCCAGCTCGTCAACGCGTTCATGGCTGACTCGATTTCCCATTCGATCATCGTGTCCAGCAGCCCGGTCAGCGGGGAGTCGTACATCCGATGATAGTCTCGCCAGGCGTCATGGGTGCTATCAAGCCCTCGCCCGGCATGGCCCGTGCGCCTTGCCGAGGGCGGATCAGACCGGCCTCCTGCAATGCCTGCGACAAGATCAGGAAGCGCCGCCATTCCCGCTCGGACTGGTTTCGGGATAAGTCTGGGCCAGGCTGCTCCCGGCCGCATTCGAGCTCGGCGAGTGCGACCTCGAACGGACAGGCGAAACCGCGGCGCATCCCTTGCTCCGCCTGAACGCTGATCCAGCCAGACGACTCCCATGCGCCGTCGTGGCCTTGAGACGGTCCTGCGCGGCCCGGATTCGGGCGAGCGGGGAAAGGGCGGAAGGCGACTCGACGCGCCGGTAGAAGTCGAGAAGGTGGTCAAGACCGAGCCCACGCTGCTGCAGGCGGTCGAGCTCGCACCGTGTCGACCAGGGAAACGCACGGCGCTCCACGCACCAGTTGCTACCCAGCTCGGTGAAAAGCGGTTCGATCTGCGCCGGCATCGCTTCCAGCGTGCGCAACTGACCAAAGACTTGCGCGAGACTCGGTGTCCCAAAAAACGGGCGATCTCGGGATCGCCATCTCTCGGCCTGTGCCAGGCGGGCCGCGGCCTGGCCGGCACGCGTCAGCCAGGCGGTCAGGGATGCCATCTGCCCGTGTTCCTGGGTCGGAAATCCATCGTCCCGGTAATGAGGCCAGGTCTCGCGGCTTGCCTGGATCAGGCGCTGCCACGTCTCCACTTTCAGCGCCGCAGTCGTGCCGCTGCGCGGCGCGATCTCTGCCGTCTCCAGCGGGGTCAAGTGGAACGGGCACCTCGAAAGCCAGTTGGTTTCATGTAGATAGCTGTGATAGCCATGTCGTGAACAGGCCTTGCAATAGCGAATCCGATGCGGATCTGGCATGGCCGGCGGCGGAGCGTACCGCCCACAACCCACAAAGCTTGCGGACTGCGAGAAGACGCGCTGGACATGCAATAAGGGTTCGTGCGGCACCGAAGACAGGCGCACGAGCGCCTCCTCCGAAAGTGGCGTGTCGTCTTCCGGGTTCACATTCAGGAACTTCATGCTGCTGCGGGCGTTGAGACCATTCAACGCGCAGAATCGCGCTAAGAATGACAGCCTCGATTCATACAGGCGCAGGTTTTCCGGCCACCAGTTGACCGAGCGCAAGGGCACCATGTCAGCTTCCAGTCGAGATGATCCGCATATGGTCGGAGAAGTTGGTTTTCGCCAGCTCCCGCAACCAGCTTTCGTGGTGCGTCACGGCGTCCCAGTCCTGACCGCTGGCCAGTTGGAATAAGATTGCCTCGGTCGCCGTGGCGACGTGCTGCATGGGAAATTCAAGGTGCTTGCGCGGAATCTCAGGCGACAGTGCCACCAGTGCCGCCCACAGTTGTTCGCTGCGGTCGGCCAGGCGTCGGCCTGCCGCGAATTCGTCCGGGGCGAAGTACGCCAGGTGTGACACCTGACTGCCTGGCGGCCACTCCGAATCGATGTCGTAACCGTTCAGAACGTACTCGACTTCCTTGGCGGAGCGTAGCCCGTGGAATCGCGCGTGCGCTGCCATGAATCGGGCGGCAATATGCGCGTTGCCAGTGCTGGCCATATACTCGTGCCGATAGTTCAACTGGTGAGAACCGACGGAAAAGACGCTGAGCAGATAGCCCTCGTAGTCCAGCTCGTTCTGCAGGCCGACCAGCCCTTCCACTCTTGGAAGGTGAGGTCCTGCGCTTCGTCAATTGACGTTATGCGCAACGTTACTCAGCAGTCGGAAATATAGGCGACAGAAGGAGCCTGGAAGAATGATCGAACCGTGCTTATCCGGTTAGCTCCCAAACCTACTAGTGCAATGTTCCATTCTGTTTGGAACTTA
>NZ_KB903020.1:0-80433 GCF_000379565.1 Cupriavidus sp. UYPR2.512
CGAGGAATGGATTGCCAGCCGCATAGGCGACGCGTTCTTTGGTTACTTTCTGTCGCTCGGACAGAAAGTGACTCGCCGGCTACGCCGGCGAAACAGCCCACGCTCGCCAAGCACGCCAAGCAACCGCATGGCGGCGATATCCCAAGCCCCACCTCAATCCACCAGCTCAGACCACCCCTGCCCCCCACCCCCAGGCAATTGCCGCCCCATATATTCATGCAACCGCGACAATTCAAGCGCAATGCCATCCGGAAACCCCTGCCGCCCACCCCGCTTGTCGATCAGCAGCTCAACCAGGAAAGCATGCAGAGCTGCCGGGTTGGCAGCGAGCGCAGCCAGCTGGTTGCCGATGCGCGCATAGCGGCGGCATAGCTCCACGGGGCGCGCCTCGGCCGGCAGCGACGCCAGCCACCGCATGGCGACGTCTGTAAGCAATGTGTCTTCCGGCGATGGCGGGCGCCGCACGCCGCTCCAGTCAGGCTCGGCTTGCACTGGCGGCGCGCCGTCCAATACCTTCTTTGCTTCCTCAACGGTGACGAATTCAAAAGAGAGGGGTTCCATGCCGGCTCCGGGATCAGACCAACGCGCACCGCTGCGCATTAATGCGCATTCTAGCGATTACGGCGCTTCGCGGGCTATCTTGACAGGCATGTTGTGAATGAACCGGACGCCTCAGCCTTCGTGCGCTCGATTGGCCTGGCCTTCAGACACCGTGGCCATGCTCTCGGTGCTGGCGTCGATCACGCGGCCGTCGGCGCTCAGCAGGGTTTGCCTGAAGACATCCCAGTCCGGCCACTTGCAGACCGGGGCGCTGGCGGCAGGGGCTGCCAGCGACGCACAGGCCAGCGCACTGGCGAGCACCCATCGGGTCAGGCCCGGCAGCGTGCGCCGCATGTCAGCTCCCGTTGCGCCGTGCCGCCAGCCATGGGCCCACGGCAGCCACGACATGGCCACGAGGATGAAGGCAGTGCGCCGTGACGGCGACCAGGAGCGGATCAGGGCGGATCATATGCAGGAAGCGGTTCCTTGGCATGCGTCCGGTTACAGGTGCCGCGCCGCAAGGCGAGGGCGTGATGGCTGCGCTGCTGCGCGCGCACTTGCCGGGAATCTCGAGCCATGTCCAGGCTGCCGCCCGGCAGATACCCGGATCGCCACCTGCATTACAACTCCGGAGCAACGTTCAAGCCTGTCCGGGGCAGTGTAGACCTTGGAAGCACCGGGCGCGCCACATTTCCGCCGGGGCTTAAAAAGATTCAGGGGTGATATAAAAAGGAAACGCCGCCCCCTTGCCAAGGGCGGCGTTTGCGGTTGGGACACCGGCCGCTTCAGGCTACCGGTTGGCGGCGCAGCGGCAACTGCCTTACCCGCAGGTTCCGTCGGCCACGCACACGCCGCGCACCACCATCTCGCCCATGAAGTCCATGGAGGCCTGGTCGGCGATCGCGTCGCGCAGCGCATCCAGCGCGGCATCATGGGGATCGCTGGCATTGCCGGCCGCAAACGGCGTGTCATGCCAGCGCCGGGGTATGGCAGCGGGGTCGATATCGACCCCGGCACCTGCCGCCAGCGCAGCCAACACTGCGGCTTCCGCTTCGGCCATGGCGTCTGCGGACAGGTCCCTGGCGCGCCCCTGTCCGAAACTGTCGAACGCCTGGCCCGGGGGCGCGCCCAGCAGCTTCCACAACGCCAGTTCGGTCAGCGGTGAGCAGTTCACGGTGCGCCCGCCCAGCACCAGGCCATGCAGCCGCAGGCGGTTCGGCTCGCCCTGCGCGAGCCCGCCCTCGCAGCGCACCATCAGCGCCCCGCCCGGCACCTCGGCCAGGCGGAATGCGCCTTTTGCATCGGTCGTTGCGTTGCGCACTTGTCCTTGCGCATCGCGCAACTGCACGGTAGCGCCTGCCAGCGCGGCGCCGACCGCAGCCGTGCCGCTCACTTGCGGCGCATGGTCATCGCCGCATGCTGCGACCGCCACGACCCCGCATGCAAGCACGAGGTGGCGCCAGGATCGAAGGTCCTTGCCCATGGTTGCTCCGCCTAAGGTGCCAGGGTGGCCAGCTCGCGGCGCGAGCGGTTGAACAGGCCGCGCGCCAGAGGCGTCGGGCGGAAGTCAACGTCAAGCGCCGAGATCGTGATGAACTTGGCCAGGAAGGCCGGCGTTTCTGCAATCCGCGCCAGCGCCGCCGCTTCGGTCTCGGGCGCGCCCACGTCGATCGATACCGTGTTGTCGGCATTGCGCTTGTAGGCCGTGGTAAAGGAATCCACCGTGCCAGGCGTGGTCAGGCGCACGCCGGCAGGGGTCCCGCCGGCAACGATCGGGTAGTTGATGCTCAGCGGGTGGGCCACCGGCAGCAATGGCTGGCCGGCGGTGCGCGTGGCTTCCAGGCTGGCAATCACGCGGACCAGGAAGGCCCCGGCCCTGGGGAACGCGGCCACAGTGCTGCCGAAGCCGGTGCGTGCTTCGGCAAAGTCCACGCCAACACTCAGCGCAATGCCGGGCACACCGCGGCGCGCGGCGTACAGCACGTTCATCACCGTGCCCGAGTGCGGGATGGAGTCAGACAGGTTCTCGCCGAAATTGGCCCCGGAGACGACCAGGTCCGGCGCGAAGCCGCTTTCCGGCCCGACGATCTTCAGGCCCATGGCAGTGGCGTCTACCGGCGAGCCGCTGCCCAGGTAGTCCGGGTTGGCGGCATTGAGCGCGCTGCCCGCGGCAATGGTGGTCTTGACCCGGTGCACGCAGAACGTGTCGGCGCTGCCGGAGAGCGGTTCGACCACCAGCCGGGTGCGCCCGTCGGGCACGGCATAGGCAGCGCCCGAGCCGCTCTGGTTGCTGGCCGGGCCTACCGTGATGACGCGGTGGCCGGCGTCCTGCAGGGCCTTGCGGACCGCGCTGATGCCAGGCGCGGCGCAGCCGTCGTCATTGGTCAGCAGCACATTGAGTGCCCGGGCGGGGCTGGCCGCGGTAGCCAATGCCGTGGCCGCGATACCGAGGGAAGCGAGCCGCAGGCTGGCGCGAAGTCGAAGCATGGGAACCTGTCTCCTTACTCTTATGCGTGGTGAAAGCAGCGCCCGGCCGCGCAGCGACGCCGCCAGACTTGACAGAAGCCGGTGCGGCACCGTCACGGCACCAGCAGGCCCCGTTCGCGCGCCAGCGTGATCGCCGTATCCTCGATCATGTCCTCCTGCCCGCCCACCAGCCGCTGCCGGCCGAGCTCCACCAGGATCTCGCGCGCGGGGATGCGATACTTGGCCTCGGCGCGCTTGGCGAACAGCAGGAAGGACGAATACACGCCGGCATAGCCCAGCGTAAGCGCGTCGCGGTCGATGCGGATGGGGTGGTCCATGATCGGCACCACCAGGTCTTCGGCCACGTCGGCGATGCGGTAGACGTCGACGCCGGTCTCGATGCCCATGCGCTCGCACACGGCCACCAGCACTTCCATCGGCGTATTGCCGGCGCCGGCCCCCAGTCCCGCCGCGGCGGCGTCGATGCGGCTGGCGCCGCAGGCAATCGCGGCGAGCGAATTGGCCACGCCCATGGCCAGGTTGTGGTGGCCGTGGAAGCCCAACTCGGTCTCGGGGCGCAGCGCCTGCCGCACGGCGCTCAGCTTCTCGGTGACATCGTGCGGCAGCATGTGCCCGGCCGAGTCGGTGATATACAGGCAGTTGGCACCATAGCTTTCCATCAGCAGCGCCTGCTGCACCAGTGTCTGCACCGGTGCCATGTGCGCCATCATGAGAAAGCCCACGGTGTCCATGCCCAGCTTGCGCGCCATGCCGATATGCTGTTCCGAGACATCGGCCTCGGTGCAGTGGGTGGCGACGCGGATGGTATGCACGCCGATCTCATACGCCATGCGCAGGTGGTCGACGGTGCCGATGCCGGGCAGCAGCAGCGCGGAAACGCGCGCCTGCTTCAGTTCGCCCAGCACCGCGCGCAGGTATTCCTCGTCGCTGTGCGCGGGGAAGCCGTAGTTGACCGAGGCGCCGCCCAGGCCATCGCCGTGGGTGACCTCGATCAGCGGCACGCCGGCGGCGTCCAGCCCGCGGGCAATGCCTTTCATCTGTTCCAGCGAGATCTGGTGGCGCTTCGGGTGCATGCCGTCGCGCAGGGTCATGTCGTGCAGGGTGATGCGTTGGACCATGGCTGGGCTCCTCAGGCGTTGGCAGTTTCTTGCGCGCTGCCGGCGCGCATGGCGGCGGCGATGCACTCGGCGGTGCGGGCCGCCGAGGCGGTCATGATGTCCAGGTTGCCGGCATACTTCGGCAGGTAGTCGCCAAGGCCCTCAACCTCCAGGAAGATCGACACGCGTTTGCCGTCGAACACCGGGCCGTTCTTCAGCGTGTAGCCGGGCACGTACTTGCGCACTTCGGCAATCATGTCGTGCACCGAGGCGGTAATCGCGGCAACGTCGGGCGCATCGTCGGTCAGGCAGTGGATGGTGTCGCGCATGATCAGCGGCGGCTCGGCCGGGTTGATCACGATGATGGCCTTGCCCTGGCGCGCGCCGCCCACGGCTTCGATCGCGCCGGCCGTGGTGCGCGTGAACTCGTCGATATTGCGGCGCGTGCCGGGCCCGACCGAGCGCGACGACACCGTTGCCACGATCTCGCCATAGGCCACCGGCTGCACGCGCGATACCGCATACACCATGGGGATGGTTGCCTGCCCGCCGCACGTGACCATATTGACGTTCATCTCGTTGCTGCCGATATGGGCCTCCAGGTTGACCGGCGGCACGCAGAACGGCCCGATTGCCGCCGGCGTAAGGTCGATCACGCGCACGCCGCGCGCGGTCAGCCTGGCCGAGTGCTCAGCGTGGACGTAGGCGGAGGTGGCATCGAAGGCGATGCGGATATCGTCGGCCTCCAGGTGCGGCAGCAGGCCGTCGATGCCGTCGCTGGTGGTCTTCAGCCCCAGCTCTCGCGCGCGCGCCAGGCCTTCGGAGGACGGCTCCACGCCGACCATCCAGACCGGTTCCAGGATGTCGCTGCGGCGCAGCTTGTAGAGCAGGTCGGTGCCGATATTGCCGGGCCCGATCAGGGCACATCGGATCTTGTTCATAAGGTCTCGCTTGGCAAAGTCAGGAAGTCAGGAAAATTTTGGAAGTCAGCAGAACGCGGCGCTGCAGGCGCCGATGCCGGTGATATGCATGGACAGCCGGTCGCCCGCCTGCACGGGAATCAGCGCCGCCAGCGAACCCGACAGGATGGTCTCGCCGGCCAGCAGGGGAATGCCGAAGCTGCCCAGGGTGTTGGCCAGCCACGCCACCGCGTCGGCGGGATGCCCCAGCGCGGCGCTGCCAAGCCCGGTGGCCACGCACTCGCCGTTCTTCTCAAGCGTCATCGCGCACGCGCCCAGGTCCAGCGCGTGTGGGCTGACGCGTTCCTCGCCGAGCACATAGACGCCGCAAGAGGCGTTGTCGGCGACGGTGTCCTCGATGCGGATGCGCCAGTCCCGGATGCGCGAATCCACGATCTCGAAGCAGGCCGCCACCGCTTCGGTGGCGTCGAGCACATCGTCGCGCGTCACGCCCGGGCCGCGCAGGTCGCGCCGCAGGAAAAAGGCAATCTCGCCCTCGGCGCGCGGCTGGATCAGGGTATCGGTGGGGATGGGCTGCCCGGCGGCGTACTGCATGCTTTGCAGCAGGATGCCGAAGTCCGGCTGGTGCACGTCCAGCATCTGCTGCACGGCCTGGCTGGTCACGCCGATCTTCTTGCCGGTGACGCGGTCGCCGGCCGCCAGCCGGTGGGCGATAAAGCCTTGCTGGATGCGATAGGCAGCGTGGACGTCGAGCCCCAGACCGCGGCCGCTGAGTGGCGGCACCGGCGAGCGCGTGACCAGCGCATGGTGGAGTTCATTGCTGAGCGTGGTGATCAGGTCGGCGTTCATGGCAGGGGAGGGTCGGGCCGCGCTGCCGCGGCGGCAGCGCGCCGCGGCAGTTCGGGTCAGGACAAAGGTCAGAACGAGTACTTGGCGTTGAAGGCCACGTAGTCGCGGTCAGCCAGCGGACGGTTGGCGATGTTCGCCCCGCCGATGAACGCGGCATAGGTCAGGTTGAGCTCCAGGTTGTTCAGGTACTTGAAGGTCAGCCCCACGCTGGCGCGCTTGTCGCCATAGCCCATCAGCGTGCCGAAAGCGCCGGCCACTGCCGACCTGCCGCTGAACTGCTGCGCATAGGTAAGCGGCACCGTCAGGTCCCAGCCATCGAACACGTTGTTGTAGGTCAGCGACCAGCCAACCTGGAATGCCGCCGAGTTGCGGGTGTTCGACAGCGTGCTGAAGCCCATCACCGGGTCCACGCCCAGCACGTGCAGGTAGGCGATTTCACCCAGCAGCGACTGCGAGTTGGCCAGGAAGGTCGGGCCCACCGAGTAGATCGCGGAGAGCTGGCCCTGCATTGCCCGGCCACGCGTCGCGGTGGGTGAGCCGGCCACATTCACCAGCATCGGCACGCCGTCCTTGTAGCTGACTTCGCCGGCGACGTTGGCGCCCAGCACCTGTGTGGAGAAGCTGGCGCCGGTCAGGTTGATGCCGCCGTAGAACTTTTGCTGGTACTGCAGCGTGGGGAAGAGCGAGGTGACCACGCTCGGGTTCTTGTCGTGATAGCGCAGCTGGTAGAGCCCGACCTCGGTGCCTTCGAACACGCGAAAGCGCGCGCCCACGCCCCACTGCCCCCAGTCGGAGGGGCGGATATCCGGGCCGCGCGGGATATTGAAGCCAGGCCCGATGATGAACTCCGCGCCGGGGCCGACCACGTCGGTGGAGCTGAAATAGCTGCCCGGCGCAAAGATCTGGTTCGGCTTGTAGGTGAACTGGTAGTAGCCCATTACGCTGAATGCCGGCGTGACCTGAAGCTGCAGCGACGCCTGTGGCACCGGCAGCAGGATGTCCTTGACCTCGGCGCCCGGCACAAAGGCCTTGGTCGCATCGGCAGGCCCTTGCGCGCCGGCGATATTGGCGAAGAACAGGCTCTCGCCCCAGGCGACCACCTGGTTGCCCAGCTTGAAGCTCAGCTGCGTGCTGCCGATCGGCGTCGCGCCATAGACATAGGCATCGAGCAGTTGCGCGCGGTGCTCGTGATAGTCCTGCGCCGAGCCGGTGAACTGGTTGAACGGCCCGCTGTGGTTGACCGTGAACGGCGCATTGTTCGAGTTGGTGCCGCTGTAGGCCCAGTCCTGGAACACGCTGCCGCGCACCAGCGCGCCGAAGGCGTCGTGCTTGACATGTGCTTCGCCCAGCAGCGAGACGCGGTTGGCGATCATGTCGCCGCGCTTGAAGTTGCGGTTGCCATCGTCGCCGTTGATATTGGCCGGGCTCAGCAGCGTGTTGCTCTGGTGGCCAGTGCGCACTGCGGCCCCGTAGGAGGCGGTGACGCTGTAGTCGAGCGTGGTGTCGTGGCCAAGGTCTATGGTTTCTCCCGCCCTGGCTGGCGGCGCAAGCAGCGCGGCCAGTGCCGCCGCGGCAGCGATGGGCCGCAGCCGGTTGCGGCGTTTCAGTGGGCCGAATGGTGGATGGTGCATGGTGGTCTCCCCGTGGTGTCGGTGTTGGTTCATTGCCTGGCACTTCGAATGGCGCTCGCCTGGTCGCAAGCGTAGAGAGGGGCAGCCATGCACAAATCGGCAGAACGGACTAGGCGGTTTCCCTACAGGCGGCAGCCGCTCAGCCGCGATTGACCGACGCCGCGTCGAGAAAGGCCGGGCGCTCGCCGCCACCGTCGATCACAAGGTTGGCGCCCGACACGTACGACGCCTGCGGCGAGGCCAGGAACAGGCATGCGCCGGCGATGTCGTCCGGGTGCGCGAGCCGGCCCAGCGGCACCGTCGCGGCCATGGTGCGCAACGCCTCGGGGTCGCCGTAGTGCTGCTGCTGCGAAGTGTCGGTCAGCACCATGCCCGGGCTGACTGCGGCAACACGCACCTTGGGCGCCCATTCCACCGCGAGCGTGCGCACCGCATTGAGGATGCCGGCTTTGGCGGCGCCGTAGGCCGCCGTGCCGGGCGAAGGACGCAGCGCGCTGACGCTGCCGACGAACAGCTGCGTGCCGCCGCCAGCCTGTTGCTGCATGCGTGCATTGGCGCGCTGCGCGAGCTGCAGCGGCGCCACCAGGTTGAGCCGGATCACCGATTCCAGCAGCCGCGGCGAGGCCTGCGCAACCAGCGCGAACGGCGAGCCGCCGGCGTTGTGGATCACCACGTCGAGCGTGGGACTGGCCTGCGCGATCTGCGCCAGCATGGCATCGACCTGTTCGACGTCGCGGATGTCCGCCGGGATGAAGCGGGCGGTGCGGTTGCCTGCGCCCGGCAGTTCGCTGTCGTCCGCGGGTGCGGTGCGGCCGCATACGAACACCTGCGCGCCGGCGCGCAGGAAGGCCTCGCTGATGGCGCGGCCGATGCCGCGCATGCCGCCCGTGACCAGCACGGTCTGGCCGGTGTAGTTGAATCCTGTCATGGGTCCCCCTTGATGCATGGAGCGCCCATCGTAGGAGAAGTGGCCGTCCGGCTCGTAGTCCGAATGAACGATGCCTGCGGTGGCGGCGCTGCGCAATATGCTGGGCAAACCACGGGAGACGCCCTCATGTCCGCTACGTCACAGCACACGCCTTTGTCCCCACACCCGAACCTGCCGGTCGGGCGCTTCACCACCACGTCAACGGGCCTGCGCCTGCACTGCCTGGACTCTGGCAGCAGCGAGCCGGTGGTCTTTATCCACGGCAGCGGCCCGGGCGCGAGCGGACACAGCAACTTCCGCCACAACGTGCCGGCCTTCGCCGAGGCGGGCTTTCGCACCGTGGTGGTGGACCTGCCCGGGTATGGCCTGTCGTCCAAGCCGGACGATGTCGAGTACACCCTGGACTTCTTCGTCGCCGCGCTGCGTGAGCAGTTGCTGGCACTGGAGCTGCCGCGCTGCGTGCTGGTGGGCAATTCGCTTGGCGGGGCCATCGCGCTGCAGTACGCGCTGGACTTCCCGGAGCATGTCAGCCGCCTGGTGATGATGGCGCCCGGCGGCGTGGAAGAGCGCGAGACCTATTTCCAGATGGAGGGCATCCAGCGCATGGTGTCGCTGTTCACCGGCGGCCACATGAACCCGGGCACCATGCGGCAACTGCTGCAACTGCTGGTGCACGACGCCAGCCTGGTCACCGACGCGCTGGTCGACGAGCGCATGGCAGTGTGCCGCGAGCAGCCGCGCGAGGTGCTGGCCACCATGAAGGTGCCCAACCTGACCGCGCGGCTGGGCGAGATCCGGTGCCCGGTGCTTGGCTTCTGGGGCACGGAAGACCAGTTCAATCCCGCCTCGGGCGCCACCAAGTTCCTGGCCGGCTGCGCCGACGCGCGCTTTGTCATGATCAACCGCTGCGGCCACTGGGTGATGGTTGAGCATGCCGCTTATTTCAACCGTGAATGTCTCGGCTTCCTGGCCGACACGCGTCAGGGCGGCGCGTCATAATTGGCGCCCGCGCCCACATAACGAGACCAAGGAGACATCATGGAATACCCGTATAGCCTGTTCGATTTGCGCGGCAAGGTTGCCGCCATCACCGGTGCCGCGCGCGGCATCGGCGCGGAAACCGCCCGCGTGCTGGCAGCGGCCGGCGCGAAGGTCGCGGTGCTTGACGTGCTGGAAGCCGACGGCAAGGCCACTGCCGAAGCGATCTGCGCCGAAGGCGGCGAGGCCGCGTTCTGGAAGCTCGACGTCACCAGCGAAAGCGACGTGGCGCGCGTGTTCACGGAGATCGCGGCACGCTTCGGCGGCCTCGGCATCCTGGTGAACAACGCGGGCATCGAAGGGCCCAATGCGCCGACCCATGAGCTGGCGCTGGAGCAATGGCAGCAGGTCATGGCAGTGAACGTGACCGGCACCTTCCTGTGCACCAAGCACGCCATCGGGCACATGGAGCGCGCCGGCGGCGGCGCCATTGTCAACGTGTCGTCGATGTACGGCATCGCCGGCGGGCCGGACGTGCCGCCTTATCACGCGTCCAAGGCCGCGGTGCGGATGATGGCCAAGACCGATGCCATGCTCTACGCCGGCAAGGGGATTCGCGCCAACTCGATCCATCCTGGCTATATCCGCACGCCGATGCTCGAACACGTGGCCCGGGCCTCGGGGCAGGGCGAGGCGCTGTTTGACTATCTTGGCGGGCAGACCCCGGCGGGCAAGGTGGGCCAGCCGCGCGACATCGCCGCGGGCATCCTGTACCTCGTGTCCGACGCCGGACGCTACGTCACCGGCGCCGAGCTGGTGATCGACGGCGGCTACACCGCACGCTAGAACAACAAGGAGAACCCCATGCCCGATAGCGCCGCGATGAAGGCCACGCTGCTCGCTTATGTCGAGCGCTTCAATGCCGGTGACGCGCAGGGCGTTGCCGCGCTCTACGCCGACGATGCCACCGTGGAAGACCCGGTCGGCGCGCAGCCGGTCGCCGGCAAGCCGGCGATCCTGGCCTTCTACCAGCACGCCACCGCGCTGGGCGCGCGCCTGGAGGTGGTGGTGCCGCCGCGCGGTTCGCACGGCGACGCCGCCGCGTTGACCTTTGCGGTGCACGCCCGCCTGGAAGGGCGGCCGGCCCGCATCGACGTGACCGACATCATGGCGTTCGGCGCGGATGGCCGCATCCGCAGCATGCGCGCCCACTGGGGGCCGGACGACGTGCATTTCCTGTAGGCCCGCCGCGCCCATGGCCCGCCACACCCGCGAGGATGCCGCCGTCACGCGGGCGCGCATCCTGGCCAGCGCGCTGCAGCTGATCCGGCACCGCGGCCTGCATTGCGTCACCGTGGACGATGTGGCCCGCGCCATCGGCATGACGCGCGGGGCCGTCTATGGGCATTTCCGTTCCCGCGCCGAGCTGCTGGGCGCGCTGCTGTCGTGCGCCGAATCCGACTTCGCCGCGCGCCTCGCGCCGCTGGCGCAGGGCCGCGCCGGCACCGGGCCAGGCACGCTGGAGCAGGTGCTGGCCGCCTTGCTCCGTGGCGATGACCTGGCGCGCCACGTCAGCCTGCTGGCGGCGCTGCTGCAGCACAAGTGCGGCGACGACTGCGAGCTTTGCCCGCTGCGCGCCCGCGTGCTGGTGGGTGTCGAGACGCTGCGCGCAACCTTCGCTGACCTGCTGCCGGCCCCCGCCCTGGCCAGCCTGCTGGTGGCGCACCTGTGGGGCCTGCTGAGCGCGCACGCCATGCACCTGGCGCCGTCTGGCCTGTCCGGCTGTGCCGCATCGCTGGCCCGGATCTATCAAGGGCCTGATGCGCCGCCGCATCCGGCCCTGCCCACCATCCCTTCCGGTCGATCCGACGCCCCTTTCGATCCGGCGCTGCTGCGGGATACCCCTTAGTCTGCTCGGACGAAGCGTTTCGGGCCGGCGCTGACTACGATGCTTTCAAAAGCATGGAAACCCAGCAAGGGTGCGGAGGAGACAGCATGAAGCGGCTCGGATTTCGTTGGGCGGCGGGCCTGGCCGGGGCCGCCGCCGCAATGGGCGCGGCCTGGGCGATTGCCGTGGGCGGCGACCTTGCCACCGCGCATGGCAGCCAGGACGAGATGCCTGCTGTCAGCATGGCCTCCGCCGACGTGGCGCACGACCACTGCAACGACGCCTGCGTGCGCAGCCGCGGCACCGCGGCGTTGGTGGTGCTAAGCCAGAGACCTCCGCAATGACCCGTCGAACGGCCTGCCTATGCAGGCCGTTCGACGGGCCAGTCCCTAATAGCCGAAATAGCGATCTGCAACCTCAGCCGATCAGGAAGCGCTGCGTCAGCAGCGCCCAATAGGCCGCGCCGATGGCGACGTTGTCGTCGTTGAAGTCGTAGCCGGGGTTGTGCACCATGCAGGCGCCTGCGCTGTCTCCATCGCCGTTGCCTATCAGCAGATAGCTGCCGGGGCAGCGCTCCAGCATGAACGCGAAGTCCTCGCTGCCGGGCAGCGCCGCGCCTTGCGGCACGACCTTGTCCGGCCCAAGCAAGGCGAGCGCCGTCTGGCGCGCGAATTCCGTCTCTTCCGGAGAGTTGACGAGCACCGCATAGCCTTGCCGGTAATCGATCTCGGCGCGCACGCCGTAGCTTTCCGCCTGGGCCTGCACCAGGGATTTGATGCGCCGCTCCAGGGTGGCACGCACGTCGCGGTCGAGCGCCCGTACGCTGATTTCCAGCGTGGCTTCCTGCGGGATCACGTTGTTGGCCTTGCCGGCGTGCATGGCGCCGACCGTCACCACCGCCATCTGCAGCGGGTCGACGTTGCGCGAGACCACGGTCTGCAGGGCCAGCACGATGCCGGCGGCGGCCACCAGCGGATCGACTGCCCGGTGCGGCAGCGCGCCGTGGCCGCCCACGCCTCTGAGCGTGACGGTGGCGTAGTCCGACGAAGCCATGGTGGGACCGTCGCGCAGCACCAGCCGTCCCTGCGTGATGCCAGGCATATTGTGCATGGCGAAGACGGCGTCGCAGGGATACTTCTCGAACAGCCCGTCCTGGATCATGCGCAAGGCGCCGCCCATGCCTTCCTCGGCCGGCTGGAAAATCAGGTTTAGCGTGCCGGAGAACTGCGCTTCCTGCGCCAGGTATTCCGCGGCGCAAAGCAGCATGGCGGTGTGCCCATCGTGCCCGCAGGCATGCATGACGCCGGCATGGCTGCTGGAGTAGGACAGGCCGGTCGCCTCGCCGATCGGCAGGGCGTCCATGTCGGCGCGCAGGCCGAGCCGGCGCGTGCCGCTGCCGCGCCGCAGCCTGCCCACCACGCCGGTGCCGCCCAGCCCGCGCTCCACGTCGTAGCCCCATTGGGCGAGGCGCTCGGCCACGGCGTCGCTGGTGCGGTGCTCCTGGAAGCCAAGTTCCGGATGCTGGTGAATGTCGCGGCGCAGCGCAACGAACTTGTCCGCGCGGGAGCGCAGCGATTCCAGGAAGGCGTGCATGGGATTTCTCTCCTCTATATGCGATGGCATTGGCGTTGCGTCATTGCGGCTGCAGCCCGATGGCCTTGGCCAGGCCGCGGTAGCGCGCCGTCTCGCCTTCATAGAAGCGGGCCGCCTCCTGCAGCGTCATCGGCGTGGCCACGATCTGCATCTGGGCTTCCAGCCCGGCGCGCACGGCGGGATCCTTGAGGACATTGCCGAGCGCCAGGTTCAGGCGCTGCACCACCTCGGGCGGGGTTCCCTTCTTCACCATGAAGCCGGTCCAGATCGTGAAGGCGAAGTTCTTCAGCAGCTTGCCTTCGCCGATGGTGGGCACATTGGGCAACAGCGGCGCCCGGGTCGCGCCCGCGGTGGCGAGCAGCTTCAGCCGTCCCTGCTGGGCCATCGCGCCGAGCGCGGCGTTGAACGGCACGATGGCGAAGTCGAGCTGGCCGCCGCCGAGGTCCTGTACCAGCGGCGCCGCGCCCTTGTAAGGGATGTGGGTCATCCTGGTGCCGGTGAGCTGCTGCATGTGCTCGACCAGGATGTGGTACAGCGAGCCCACTCCCACGCTGCCGTAAGACAGCGGCTTGTCCTTGCGGCTGCGCGCCAGGGCGATCAGTTCGTCCGCGGAGTTGGCTTCCAGGTCCTTGCGTGCGATCAGTGCCAGCACCGCGGTGGAAATCGGCTGCACCAGCTGGAAGTCCTCCGCCTGCAGCTTGACCGCGGCATTGGTCAGCGGAGACAGGATCACTTCGTTGGGAGAGCCCTGGAACAGGTAGTAGCCGTCGCCCGGCGCCGACAGCACCTTCTGCGCGCCGATGGCGCCGCTGACGCCGCCCAGGTTCTCCACCAGCACGGTCTGGCCGAGCTGCTTGCCGACGGGCTGGCTCAGCACGCGGGCGATGGCGTCGGAGGCGCCGCCGGCGGGATAGGGCACCATCAGTGCGATCGGCTTGGCGGGATAGGATGCGGCCGCCCCGGTCGGCCCCGCGGCTGCGGTTGCGCCGGCCGCGCCGGCGCAGATCGGGCTGGCCAGCACGACGGCAAGCAGACCGCCAGTCAGTCTCGTTAGCGGGCGGCGCAGGCATTGTGTGAGGTACATCGTCGTCTCCTGATCATGGATGCCGCGTCTGTCTTGTTGCCCCCGCGGGACGCACGGCTGGCAGCCATGTTAGGAGGGCGGCAACCTGATGTCCAATGCATCATTTTTCTCATTATCATTACAAGATTGCATGCGAGGACGGCGATGAACCTGATTCAGCTCAAGCACCTGATCGCGCTGGCGGAGACCGGCTCGTTCAGCCAGGCCGCCGCGCGGCTGCATCTGACGCAGCCGGCACTCAGCCGCAGCATCCAGGCCCTGGAAGCGGAGCTGGGCATGCCGCTGGTGGACCGCATCGGCAAGCGCAACGAACTGACGCCGTTCGGGCAGCTGGCGCTGGAAAGGGCACGGCGCATCGCCTTCGAGGCCGGCGAGCTCAGGCAGAGCGCGCTGGAGTTGCAGGCCGGCCAGGCGGGCACGCTGCGCATCGGCCTGGGATCCGGGCCGGGCGCCATGCTGATGACGCCGTTGCTGGTGCATATGGCCAGGCACCATCCCAGGGTCAGGCTGACCATTTCGCGCGGCGCGACCAATCTGCAGCTTCAGCAGCTGCGCGCCCGCGTGCTTGACAGCGTGGTCATCGATCTGCGCTCGCTAGTGCCCGGCCCCGACCTGCGCGTGGAGCGGCTGCCGGACCTGCGCGCCGGCTTCATGTGCCGCAGCGGCCATCCGTTGTGCAAGCTGCGCCGCGTGAGCTTCGACGATCTGCTGGCCTACCCGATCGCTTCCAGCCCCCTGTCAGACGAGGTGGCGCGCATCCTGATCGCCCACTTCGGGCCACGGGCCCATCCCGACCAGATGGTCACGCTGCGCTGCGAGGAGATCTCCAGCCTGGTGGAAGCGGCCCGCATCACCGATGCGGTGTTCCTCGGCATCATCGCCGCCGCGCGCGAGCCCATGGCAAGCGGGGAACTGGTGGAGCTGGCATTGACGCCGCCCTTGCACACCAGCGCGCAGTTCGCGCTGATCACATTGCAGGGACGGACCGAGACGCCCGCTATGGAGATGCTGCGGGCATTCATGGCGGAGAGAATGCGGGAGTAGCGGCGCTCCCGCCCGCGCGTACAGGCAATGATGGACACCCCGGTGCCTTGGTCGGCCGGGCGGCTGTGCGGCTTTCCTGTGCTCGGATGATGCGGCCTGCGTGACGGGCGAATATCGCCATCAACGGCGGGCTGCTTGGCTAGTGCGACATCAATCGCAAACCTCATTGATCAGCACTTCCCTGCTCAGCGCAGGCCAGCCTGCCGTTGCGCATTGAGCGCTTCCGCGCGCGCCTTGACGTCCCGTGCCACCTGGTCGAACCCCTGCTTCACCCAGGCACCGTGCTCGCGCATGATGGTCTCCGCGTTCAGCCCCAGGAACAGGTCAGTGGTGAAGTAGCGGGTGCGCCCGGGCCCGACGGCTTCCAGGTACTGGTCGCGCCGGGCGGCATCCTTGTTCTCGTCGGTGGGGCGCTGCTCCCACGAGAGCAGGCGCTCCGGCTCCCACGCCACCAGGTACTCGTTGACCGGAATGACCTGGTCGGTGCCGGGGATACGCACCTGCATGTACACCATGTCGCCGAGCCGACCGGTGGTCTCCAGCCCCGGGCAGAACGTATTCCATTCCGCGTAGCGCGCAAAGTCGGTCAGCACTTCCCACACCAGCGCTACTGGCGCGTCGATCTCCACCTGGATCGACGTCACGAGATTCTCTGCTTTGGCCATTGGCCCCTCCTTCATGAAATTCATTGGGAAGGGACACACTAGAGCCGTGCATGTGGGCTTCGCATACCCCGAACGGACGAGTCCGGGTGGACGAAGGCGAAGTCGTCGAGGTCATGCAGATTGAGGCTTGCCCCGAGAGCGCGCTGTCCGGCGGCGGCGACGCGCGGCGGGGTCTCAGTCTCCAACCGCTGTGAGCTTGGTGCCGGCCATCCGGGATGGCTGGCATTTTTTTTGGTTCATCGTCAAACTCCGGGGTGGGGGCGCGGATCTCGGGGAAGAGCGGTCTCTTGCAAACGTCGGGCCGCGCAGGCCCACACACTTCAGGAGAACTCATGTTTGACCACGTCAAATTCGGAGTCAGCGACTATGCAGCGAGCAAGGCGTTCTTCCTCAAGGCACTCGAACCGCTCGGCGTAGCTGTTGCCTCGGAGGGGCCGCCGACGTACGGTGTCGAGCTTTGCCCCCCAAAGGGCAAGGCTTCATTGTGCCTGTTCCAGGCCGAGGAGAAGCCTGCGCATCTACACCTGGCGTTCACTGCCGAGACTCGCCAGCAAGTCGAAGCTTTCCATCGCGCGGCTCTGGAGGCCGGTGGCAAAGACAATGGTGCGCCTGGTCTGCGCCCGCACTACCACGCCAACTACTATGCAGCGTTCGTCATTGGTCCGGACGGGCACAACATCGAAGTGGTTTGCCACCAACCCGCGGCCTGACCCTTCCATCGAGGCACGATTATTTCCCATCCGGGTATTCCAGCTTCGGATACCAATCCGCCCCCCGGCCTTCCGGCGTGGTGTCCAGCAGGGTCCACAGTGGATCCAGGTCCGGCGCGCCGCGCGGGTCCTGACCCGGGTCGGCCGATAGGGCGTACATCTCGCTGCTCCAGAAATGGCGGATCTTGCCGTCCCGGCGCGTAAAGACCGAGTAGGCCGGGACGTCGGCATCCTCGGCGCTGACATAGTCGCGCGTGAAATCGCCATCGACGTCCGCGTAGACCTTCAGCTTGGTCCAGCCTCGTGCCTTCTTGGCGGCGACAAGGCGATCGACGGGCGAGCGGGCGATCATCGCCAGCGCCACGCGCTGCTCGATGTCCGGAACCTTGTGATCCCACGACGCCATCACCGAAGTGCACATGGGGCAAGGCTGTTCCCGCTGCGGGCCGAACATATAGCTGTAGATGACCAGGGTGTCCTTGTCGCCGAACAGTTCGGCCAGCGTGACCAGACCGCGTTCTCCCTGGAAGGTATAGCGCTTGGTCACCTCGCCGCCTGCGGGCAGGCCGCGGCGCTGTTGGGCCACGCGCTCGATGTGGCGCCGCAGCTCGATCTCCTCCGCAAGCAGCGCATTGCGCGCCTTGCGGTACTCCGCGCTTTCATTGGGAAACCGGACGGGGTTTTGTTGCGCCAGCTCGGTTGAGGGAATGAGTTTTGCAGTGGTGTCCATGTCGGTGCTCCTGCCAGGATAGATACCGCGAATGGCCAGGGAATGTGATGCCGTCGCGCTGCGTCGACGTTTACGCGGCCCTCTCGTAGTTCGTGTCAGCCCAGGCCGAAATGTTCCGTGCCATGCCGGGCCGATGCTGCCCGTGGAGTGGCCTTTGATTTTCTGGCTGGGCGTGAGGGGCGAAGCTGGTCTTCTGCCGGAGGCAAGGACACTGCTGGCGCGCCGTAATCAAATGTCGAAGTAGAGCTGGAATTCCCACGGGTGTGGCCGCACCTTCAATGTATCGATCTCATGCGTGCGCTTGTAGTCAATCCAGGTGCTGATCAGGTCTTCAGTGAAAACATCACCTTTTCGCAGGAACGCTGAGTCGGCTTCCAGCGCGCAAAGCGACTCTTCGAGCGAACCTGGTACCTGCCGGATGCTGGCCGCTTCCTCCGGTGGCAGATCATAGATGTTCTTGTCGAGCGGGTCGCCGGGGTCCGTCTGGTTTTCAATGCCGTCAAGGCCGGCGAGCAGCATTGCCGAGAAGGCGAGGTAGGCATTGGCGGACGGGTCAGGGCAGCGAAATTCAACGCGTCTGGCGCCTGGGGAGTCCGAAACCATGGGAATCCTGGCCGCGGCGGATCGGTTGCGCTGCGACATGGCCAGATTGACAGGCGCCTCGTATCCGGGCACCAGTCGCTTGTAGGAGTTTGTGCTGGGCGCGCAGAAAGCCATCAGCGCGGGGGCGTGGCTGAGCAGGCCACCTATGTACCAACGGCACATCTGGGACGTCTGCGCCCAACCGTTCTTGTCATAGAAGAGGTTCTCGGCATCGCGCCAGAGGCTCTGGTGGCAATGCATGCCGCTCGCGTTGTCGGCAAACAGGGGCTTGGGCATGAATGTGGCGACCTTGCCGTGGCGGCGCGCAACGTTCTTGCAGATGTACTTGTACATCATCACGTTGTCTGCCATGCGCATCAGTGGCGCAAAGCGCATGTCGATTTCATTCTGGCCCGCCGTGGCGACCTCATGGTGATGCACCTCGACCTGGATGCCGGCCTGCATCAGCGCGAGTACGATTTCGGAGCGGATGTCCTGCAGCGTATCGCTTGGCGGCACGGGGAAATATCCTCCCTTGTAGCGCTGCTTGTAGCCGAGATTGCCTCCACCATAGGCGCCTTCGTCACGGCCCGAGGTCCATTCGCCTTCGGCGGATTCAACATGGTAGTAGCCAGAGTGCTGGTCCTGCCCGAAGCGGATGGAGTCGAAAATAAAGAATTCCAGTTCGGGGCCAAGGTAGCAAACCGTGGCAAGACCGGTTTTCCGGAGGTACAGCTCGGCCTTGCGTGCGATGTAGCGCGGATCGCGCGAGTACGGCTGGTGCAGGACAGGGTCCAGCACGTCGCAGATCAGCGCCAGCGTTGGTGCTGTGCAAAACGGATCGATGAATGCAGTGGCCGGGTCAGGCCTGACCAGCATGTCGGACTCGTGGATTTCCTGGAACCCACGTATGGAAGACCCGTCGAAGCCGATGCCGGCCGAGAACAAATTGTCGTTGACTTCCGGCAGCGTGATCGAGAAGTGCTGCCACACGCCGGGCAAGTCGGTGAACCTGAGGTCAACGACCTGGATCGCGTGCGTCCGGATCAGATCGATGACTTCGCCGGGGTTTTGCGGCGGCGCAACGTGATAGCTGCCGGGTTCTATTGAGACCATGCCCATACCTGCCTCCATCGTCTGCCAGCGGCATAGTCCAACATTAGCCTGTCAAATTCCGAATGGAAAGTGCCTCATCAATCCTGCAGTCTTGCCGAAACGGCTCCTCGCTTTGTTTGCCTATTGTTCCCGCGCAGGCGATAGCACGAGTAGCGTAGACGTGCCATGGGCCAGAACGCGCCCGTTCTTCGCCAGCACGCGAGCTTCCGCGGTAATGATTTGACGGCCGTGGCTGACAACGCGGCCTTCGACCCGGACCCTGCCTGTATCAGGCTTGATCGGTCGGGAGAAATTTCCCTTGGTTTCGACAGTGGTGTAAGCAGCGCCAGCGGGAAGAAGGGAGTTGGCCGCGCACGCGGTTGCGCTGTCAATGAGCGTCAGAGGCCATCCGCCGTGCACCGAGCCCATTGGATTGAGCAGTCGAGACGACGGCTCGCCTTCGAACGCGGCGAATCCGTCGCCAACCTCGACTAACCAGAAGTCGAGGATCTGTGAGATGGGCGGCTGTGGAAGGCGTCCGTCCACAATGGCTTGAAGAATTGCCCGGCCGTTCATGTTTGCGACGTCGGCGGGTGAGGCAAGGCCATATCGATATTCCATCTCGTCAGATCTCCTTGTTGTTGGTAATATATGCAGATACAAACAATGCATCTGCATATAGTATCGTCATGGAAAAGCGAAGGCAAGGAGCCAGGACCCTGCGCGCAGACGCCGCTGCGGTTCTCGATGTCGATCTCGGCTGGTGGTCGCGCCTGTTGGCGCGCAGAATTACAGCGGAGTTAGATGGGGCGTTGGCTTCGTCTGGCCTGTCCAGTACCCAATTTGGATTGATGTGTCTGATCGCGTCGGCAACAGACGACACCCTTGGCTCATTGGCGCAACGAGCCGGACTGAATCAATCGACAATGTCGAGGAATGTCGATCAGCTTGTCAGCATGGGGCTGGTGGAAGTCGTCATGTCCGAAGCGGATCGCCGCCGCCGCGCGGTGTGGTTGACAGAGGCCGGCGCCTTTAATTTGCAACAGGCTCTGGCGCTGTGGCAGCCCGCCCACAGCACGTTGCGCCAAAAGCTGGGTTCAGAGTTGCACGACATGGTAAGCGAGGTCACGGCAAGGCTGGCAGAGTAGCGCCTGACCGACAGCGACGCTGTTGTGGCATCCTTCCATTTCCAAAAAGAAAAAGAAGGGTAGGGGTCAACATGTATAAGGGCTTGCTGGTAGTTGCGGCCGTCGCGGCCGCCTTCATCTATTACAAAACGCACGCGCCTCTGGTAAATCCCGTTGCCCAGGCCGAGCCACAGCAGATCGAGGTTTCAGCCGTGGCAGCAACGGCGGAACCGGCATTCCGCTGCGAGGGCAAACAGCACTGCAGCCAGATGGCATCCTGCGCGGAAGCGCGCTTCTATCTGAAAAACTGCCCGGCGGTAAAGATGGATGGGGACGGCGACGGTATTCCATGTGAGACGCCGCCCCTCCAGTGCATGTTTTGACGTGCCGGTGCGGGGCCACGCCCTGCTGTTCACTCCTGTGCGGCGACATTCCTCACGAAGACGAGGGCAGCTGCCGTCCGACACCGGAACAGCATCAAACATGGACCGACCGGAACGGACCGCCACGGAGCCAATTGCTATGGGCTTGCCCGATCATCGATCACCTGCTGTAGCGCCTGCACAAATTGCCTGACTGCTGGCGTTGCTACCTCCTCGTCGAACGCGAATTCCACATCAAAGCGATCAGCGACCTCAGGCAGTGGCACTAGCCGCACGGTCGGCGGACAGACGGTTGACAGGCTTTCGGGGACAAACGCGCAACCCATCCCCGCCGAAACCAGACCGAGCACGGTCGGGATGTCGCTGCCAACCTGGGCCACGCGGGGCGAGAAACCGGCGCGCTCGCACTGCGTCATCAGGAAGCGATGCTGGGACGAGGACCGCGCCGGATCGAACCAGACGAAGGGCAGATCCGCCACGTCCGCCAGCCGTTTCGGCTGCTTGTGGCGGGCGGTCTGTGATGAAGGCATGGCCAATACGAAGCGGTCGCTGAGCAACACAATGCCTGTCAGATGCGGCGCCTCATTCCGACGCCAGGCCATGATGCCGCCATCCACCTGCCTGTGCCGGATCGCGACAATCTGCTCCGTCGATAGCATCGGGTCCACCAGGACCTTGACCTCCGGGCACGCCGTCCGGAAGGCTCTGAGCACCTCCGTCACGACGGCTGAACTCAGATAGTTCGGCAACACACCAAGGCGCAGCTCGCCGAGCTGCCCGGCAGCGCAACGCAGGGCGCGATCGCGACTGGCTTGCAGGTTTGCCAGAATTTGTGTGGCATCCCGCAGGAAGCTCTCGCCCGCCACGGTGAGTTGCACGCCCCTTGCCTTGCGCGCCAGCAGTGGCGTACCGATGGCCGCCTCAAGTTCGATAATTTGCCGCGACAGGGCGGGCTGGACAATGCCGACGGCACGGGCGCCCGCCACCACGCTGCCGGCCTGTGCTACCGCGATGAAGTAGCGAAGATGTCGCAATTCAATGTTCCGCATACCGCTTCCGCGCGTTCATTCCCATGCTCCTCAAGCATAGCTAGGCTACCTAAACAGCATTGGTTTGCATAGCTTCCTGCGCTACGATGGCGCAGCTTCCCGCGTTGCAGGGACGGCTCGCTTCCCCATTTCGCTACGAAACATGACGATCCACATCAGCACCCCCTTTGTACAGTCCCAGCCCAATTCGCGGCGGCTCGGCAAGCCGGTCTGGTTAAAGATGGAAGCCGCACAGCCGACCGGCTCTTTCAAGCTCCGGGGTGTCGGAGCCTTGTGTGAAGCGCGGCACGCCGCGGGCGCACAGCGATTCGTTTCATCGTCAGACGGAAATGCCGGGATTGCGGCAGCCTATTGCGGACGCGAACTCGGCGTTCCCGTCGTGGTGGTGGTACCCGAGAGCACGCCACCCCAAGCGCGCGACCTGATCCGCCTGGAAGGCTCGGAGTTGATCGTGCACGGAGGCACATGGGCGGAAGCGCACGAGTTTGCGCTGTCCCTGATCGGGCCACGCGATGCCTTCGTGCACCCTTTCGACGATCCGCTCATCTGGCAGGGGCACGCCACGCTGGTGGACGAGATCGCGGTATCCGGGCCGAAGCCGGGCGCCATCGTTCTTGCCGTGGGCGGTGGTGGCCTGCTGTGCGGCGTGCTGGAAGGGCTTCAGCGGAATGGCTGGTCCGACGTGCCTGTCATCGCGGTAGAGACCGACGGTGCGGACTGCTACGCCCGCTCGGTCGCCCAAGGCAGGCCGGTCGAACTCTCAAGTATCACCAGCGTGGCGACATCGCTTGGCGCCAAGCGGCCGTGTGATGGCGCGCTCCGATGGGCGCAGCGTCACGAGATCCACAGCGTCGTTGTGTCAGACGATCAGGCGGTGCAGGCAGCGATAAGGTTTCTTGACGAACACCGCGTCCTGGTTGAGCCGGCATGCGGCGCAGCCCTGACGGCCTTGGATTGCGACAACGCGGTGCTGAAGGCGGCCTCCAGCATTGCCGTGGTGGTATGTGGCGGCGCCACGGTGACTGCTCGGCAACTGCATGACTTTGCTGCAATACTGGACTGAGCGGGTTTAAGCAGAGGCAGCATGTCTGAGTCGAAAGCCGGCCCCCTGGTGACTGATCGTCTGCCGGCGGCCACACTCCCGCCGCTACCCGTAGCGCTTTACGCTTTGGTAAAAATGCCCCAAGGGGTGGGGGCTGGAGAACTCATGACACAACAAGTAACTCAGGACAGCTCGATCGCACGCAGGAAGCATGGGAGCAAGCTTGGCAGACTGTAGTGCAGGAAAACCGCGCGCTGGTCGACGTGAATAGCAGCTTTCCTGACGGTTTTGCTCCCTGCTTTTGGCCACTCCCTCTTTTCAGCTGGCGGATAGAGCCGTAGCATGAGTGGGGCGCCGTCGGACTCATGCGTGATTCATGCGGGATATGCCGGTGAGCCTGCGGCAGGCTCAGTGTCCCGACGGCAATCCGGATGGCGGCTCGTTCGGGATTTGCCGTATCTTTCGCCTCCGGATGGCATGCCAGTATCGCGTTTCGGTATACTGTGCCGGAAAGATTGCTCACCCAGACGCGATGACACACCCAGAAAAGAAAAGCATGGCCGGCGAGATCAAGGCCACGATCCAGCACGAAATCGAAGCCGGCGACATGCCGCCCGGCACGCCGCTGGACGAGCGCATGCTGGCCGAGCGCTTCGGCGTTTCCCGTACGCCGGTGCGCGAGGCGCTGCAGCAGTTGTCCGTGCAGAACATGGTCCGCATCGTGCCGCGCGTGGGGGTGTTCGTGTCGCGCCTGTCGATCACGCAGTTGCGCGAAACCCTGGAACTGCTCGGCGAGCTGGAAGCCGTGGCGGCGAAGCTGGCCGCGCGCCGCATGGATGACGACCAGCGCGTGCGCCTGAAGGCGGCCCGCGCCGAATGCGAGCAGGCGCACGCCGAGGACGACGGCAAGCGCTTCGCCAAAGCCAACGCGGAATTCCATGACACGGTCTATGCGGGCAGCCACAACGAATACCTGGTGGAGCAGATCCAGAGCATCCGCCGGCTGATGCAGCGCTACCGCCCGCGCATTTTCCAGACCCCGGCGCGCCGGCAACGCGTGCTGGAAGACCACCAGCGGCTGGCCGACGCCATTCTCAGCGGCGATGAAACCGCCGCGCATGCGGCCATGCTCGAACATGCGCCCGTGGGCACCACCGGGTTTTCGGAGTTCCTTTCCACCCTGCCAGCGAGCTATCTCGAGGGCGAGGGCGGCGGGGAAGCTGCCGCCACGCGCAGCACCGCACCGCGCGGCGGCGCCAGGCGTGGCCGCAAGCCGGCCGCTTCACGCGCGGCCTGATTGGCCACCTCAGAACTTATGCCGCACGCCCATCGCCACGCCGAACTGGTTCTTCTCGTTCGGCGCAATCTGGTAGGCAGCTGCGGCGCCGTTCAGGCTTTCAAAGTTCAGCGACGCATTCTTTGTGTACGCGGTGCTGACATAGACGTCGGTCCGCTTGGACAATGAGTAATCCGCGATGAACGTCACCTGCCACGGGTTGTTCGGGTTGGTCTTGCCCGTCGCGGTGTACTGCGCTTTGACGTTGTCGTAGTAGAACGCGCCCGTAAGCTGCAAGGCACCGGTTGCCTGGTAGTTCAGGGCAAACCACCACAGGTCGTCACGTGCCGACGTATTGGTCGCGCGCGTGCCGTTGTTGTTGTACCGGTATGCGGCCTGGGCCAGCAGGCCCGGTGTGATCTGGTAGCGCAGGCCCAGTGCCGCCTTCTGCGTACGCGTGTAGTCGGCAGTCTTTGCACTGTTGAGGCTGTCATAGGCACCCGCGACGCCGAACGGGCCGACGCGGTAGTCGAAGCCGCCGCCGAAGGCCGATGAACCCGCGACCGTGCCGGGCTGCTCGCCAAAACTCCAGTGCGCTTCCGCCGTCAGCGGGCCCAGGTCGACATGGTATTTCACCATGTTGTCTTCGCGCAGGTTCGCGCCGGCAATGCCGACCACCGGTTCATACGTGGTGGCGTACGCCGTGGGCGAGTAGTTGGCCATCATCAGGAACAGCGAAGTGTATTGCCGGCCCAGCGTTACCTGCTGCGTGCCGCTGCGCAGGCCAACCCATGCCTGGCGGCCGAATAGACGGCCGCCCTGCGTGGATACGCCGGTATCGAGGCTGAAGCCGCTTTCCAGTGCGAAGATCGCCTGCTTTCCGCCACCGAGGTCTTCCGTGCCGCGCAGGCCCCAGCGGCTCGGGGACAGGCCGCCCGAACCGAGCCCGACCTTGGAATGCCCGTCGGGGCCACTTCCCGGGTTGTTGTTGGTGTATTCGATGTTGGCATCGGCAACGCCATACAGCGTGACGCCCGACGTCTGCGCCGCGGCGGATGCACTGGCGATCGCGCAGGCAAGGCCGACCAGGGTTCGTTTCATCTTTTTCTCCTCCATGTTCTTGGTGTCACCCAGATGTCATTCCCACGGTCCGGGAAGTGGCAGAACTATCGCCCACTGGTATGTATATGAAAAATAGTGGTATACGTTAGTGCGTATTAAGAATGCAACGAGAGCGCTCAGGGAGAGCGGAAAGGCGCCGCCGTCGGCCTTACGCGTTCCCCCGCTGGTAGTCGGCAAAGGTCCTACCTTCGCGCGCGAGCCGGGCCAGCAGCGGGGCCGGCTCCCACCAGTAGCCGTGTTCCGCGTGAAAGCGCTCGATGTCGGCGTACACCTCGCGCAGCCCGATGCGGTCGGCGTAGTACATCGGCCCGCCATGGCGCGCGGGAAAGCCGTAGCCGGTCAGGTAGACGGTGTCGATATCGCTGGGCCGCAGCGCCACGCCGGCTTCGAGCAGCTTCGCGCCTTCATTGACCATGCCGTACACGCAGCGCTTGATGATTTCCTCGGCGCCGATGGGGCGCCGTACGATGCCAAGACGCGCCGACTCCTGTTCGATGAAGGCCTCGACCTCGGGATCACGCAGCGGCTGGCGGCTGCCAGGTTCATAGCGGTACCAGCCCTTGCCGCTCTTCTGCCCCAGCCGGCCCAGTTCGGTCAGCTTGAGGATCAGGTCGTTCCAGCGCCGGTCCTGCGGGCGGGTGGCCATCTGCGCCTTGCGGGTCTGGTAGCCCACGTCGTTGCCGGCCATGTCGTGCACGGCGAAGATGCCCATGGCGTAGCCGAAGCCGGTCAGGGCCTGGTCCACCTCGTGCGGCAGCGCGCCTTCCTCGACCAGGAAATGCGCTTCACGCGTGTAGTTGCGGAACAGCGCATTGCCGATAAAGCCCGGGTAGACGCGCGCGAGCACGGCGGTCTTGCCCATGCGCCGCCCGAGATCCATCAGCGTGGCGATCACGTCCGGTGCGGTCTCGCGCGCGCGCACCACTTCGAGCAGGCGCATCACGTGCGCCGGGCTGAAGAAGTGGGCGCCGACCACGTCCTGCGGGCGCTGCGTGACAGCCGCGATGGCATCGACATCCAGCCCGGAGGTGTTGGTGGCCAGGATGGCGCCGGGTTTGCACACCGCATCGAGCTTGCGGAACACCTGCTGTTTGAGCGCCATGTCCTCGAACACGGCTTCGATCACCATGTCCGCCTGCGCGGCGTCGGCCAGGTCGAGGGAGCCGGTGATGCGCGACAGCCGCAGTTCCATCTCGGCCGGTTCCAGCTTGCCGCGCGAGACGCTGCCCGCATAGTTGTCGCGCACGCGGCCCAGGCCGGTATCGGGCCCCTGCTGGCTGCTGTCGATCAGCGTGACAGGGATGCCGATGTTGGCCAGCGCCATCGCGATGCCGCCGCCCATGGTTCCCGCGCCCACTACGGCGACACGGTTAACGGGGCGCAGCGGCAGGTCTTGCGGAAAGTCCGGGATGCGGGCCGCTTCGGCCTGGGCGAAGCGGACGTAGTCGGCCGTGGTTTGTGCCTCGCCGCCGGCGGTGGATTGGGTTGTGGTTGTCATGACGTTCCCTGGATTCAGTCGGGCTTGGCGCCGGAGGCGAGGGGTTTGGCGCGGCCTTCGACGAAATCGCGCAGGCGTTCGGCGGCTTCGGGAGGACGCGGAATGTTCGAGGTCAGGTACTCGACGAACAGGCCATCGTCGTGCGACAGGTCGTTGATGCGCGGCAGCACATTGGTGATGCGCCAGTTGGTGTCGGCGGTGTTGCGCGCGACCAGCGCGGCGAGCTCGCGTGCCTTGTCGAGCGCCTGGCCCTGCGGCACCACGTAGCGCACGATGTGCTCGCGCTCGCCTTCCTGTGCATTGAGCAGGCGGCCGGTCAGCATCATGTCGGCCATGACCGTGTAGCCCACCACGCGCTGGATGCGCACGGTGCCGCCGCCGCCGACAAAGATGCCGCGCTGTCCTTCGGGCAGGCCGAACAGCGCCGATTCATCCGCTACGCGGATATGCGCGGCTGTCGCCAGTTCCAGTCCGCCGCCCACGACCGCGCCGTGCAGTGCCGCGACGAACGGGATGGGCCCGCGCGCGATGCCATCGAACACGGTGTGCCACGAGTGGCGCGTGCGCTTGCGCGGCCGCGGCTGCTCGCCGGAGGCGCGGGCCAGCGCTTCCTTCAGGTCCAGCCCCGCGCAGAAGTTGCTGCCGTGGCCGAACAGCACGCCCACGTCGGCTTCCTCGCCGGCGCGCACCACGGCGTCGTGCAGGGCCCAGACCACCTCTTCATTGATGGCATTGCGCTTGTCGGGGCGGTTCAGGCCAATCAGGGCGACGTTGCCGTCGAGTTCATAGGTCACCAGTGCGGTGCTCATTTCATGCTCCTTTTTCATTGCGTGGTTTCGCGGTGCGGCGCCTACAGGTCAAGCACCAGCTTGCGGGTCTTCGCACCCGAGCAGCACACCATCATCCGGTTGTTGGCGGCGCGCTCGGCCGCATTCAGTACGAGATCGCGGTGGTCGGGCTCGCCGTCGAGCACGCGTACCTCGCAGGTCCCGCAGACGCCTTCCTGGCACGAGTACATGGGCTCCACGCCTTCGGCGATCAGGCATTCCAGGATGGTTCTGCCGAGCTGTATTTCGATGCTGCGGCCGCTGCGTGCCAGCTCCACGGTGAAGCCGCCGGCAGTGGCTGCGGCTTCGCGCGCGGCGAAGTACTCGCGGTGCACGCGCTCGGGCGCCAGCGATGCGGTGGCCTGCTCGAAGGCCTCCAGCATCGGCACCGGCCCGCAGCAATAGATGTGCGCGCCTTCCGGCAGGCTCGCGGCGATCGCCTCGACGTCGAGGCGTTCCGCACCGGCCTCGCGGTCGAAGGTCAGGTGGACCTCGCTGCCCGGCTCAACGCCCATGTCTTCCAGCGTTTCGACGAACGCTGCCTGCTTGCGCGTGCGCGCGGCGTAGTGCAGCCGCCACGGGCGGCCCTGCTCGCGCAGCCGATGGATCATGCCGAGGATCGGCGTGATGCCGATGCCGCCGGCCACCAGCACCGCGAGCGACGCCGAATCGTCGAGCGGGAAGTTGTTGCGCGGCGCGCTGATGGTCAGCACGTCGCCGGGGCGTAGCGTTTCGTGCAGGTAGCGAGAGCCGCCGCGGCTCTGCGCGTCGCGGTTGACGCCGATTACATAGCGGTGCGGCTCGCTTTGCGCGTTGAGCAGCGAGTAGCTGCGGATCAGGCCGTTCGGCAGGTGCAGATCGATATGGGCGCCGGCCGTAAAGGCGGGCAGGCTGCGCAGCGGCGGTTCGGGCCGCAGGTCGAAGGCCAGGATGCCTTCGGCCTCCCAGTTGATGGACTTGACCCGGACTTGCAGGGTGTCGGTAATGCTCATGGATGTCTCCGGTCGAAGCGGGGGGCCGTCATGCACGCACGGCATGCATGGCCGCGAAAGTCTTGTGGTCCCGGCTTCTACAGCTCCGCGCGAAAGCCCGAGGCGCGGATGATCGGTGCCCACGTTTCCAGCTCGGCGCGCTGGCGCCGTGCCATCTGTTCGCCGTCGAGGTAGTCGGGCACCACCGAGAGCTGGGCCATCAGCGACAGGCGTGCCTGCGGCGCGGCCAGGATGGTTTTTAGCGCCGTCTGCATGCGGGCAACCTCGGCCTGTGGCGTGCGCACGGGTGCCCACATGGCTGTCCACGCGTCGCCGGAGCGCACCGCAATGCCCTGCTCGGCCATGGTCGGGATATCCGGCGCGAGCGGCGAACGCTTGTCGCTGAAGATGCCGAGCAGGCGAACCTTGCCCGCGCGGTGATGGCGCAGCAGGTCCTGCAGCAGCGTGACGGCCGATGGAATATGGCCGCCCAGCAGGTCGGTGATCATCGGCGGCGTGCCCTTGTACGGCGTCACCGACAACGAAATGCCAGCCGCCTTGGCGAATTGCATGCCGAGGAAATGGTTCTGGCCGCCGAGGCCCGGCGTGCCGAAGCTGGCTTCCTGCGAATGGGCGCGCGCCCACTGCACGAATGCAGCCGCGGTCGACACACCAGTCGTCGATCCCGCGGCCATGCCGGTCGGATAGGACACCAGTCCGGCCACCGGTGCGAAATCGCGCCACAGGTCCCACTTGAGCTGCTTGCCGAACACCAGCGTCTGGAACGTGGGCGTGGCATTGGGCGCGATCATGTAGGTGAGGCCGTCCGGCTCGGCGGACTTGAGCACATCCGCCGCCAGCCGGCCACCGGCGCCGACATGGTTCTCCACGATCACGGGCTGGCCCAGCAGCGCGGGCAGGGAATCCGAGAAGTACCGCGCGATGGCATCGGTACCGCCGCCGGGCGGCAGGCCCACCAGGATCCGGATGGGCGGCTTGCCACGAAGCTGGGCGAACGAGGCCGCGGGTGCGGCGAGGCCCGCGCACGCCGCCAGTAGCAGCCGGCGACGCGAGCGGAGGCGGGGGCTGGTCATCATTGTCTCCGTCTTCTTGTCAGTCTTGTGCCGGCCGGCTCAGGGTGCCGTGGCCAGCGAACGCCAGTCTTCGCCGGCGGGCAGCACGCCGCCGATCGAGACGATCCGGCTGTAGTCGAGCTCGGGGTTGTCGGCGAGCGTCGGGGTCTTGCCAGACGCGAACTCGCGCACCGACTTCAGCAGCGCCTGGCGCACGCGCAGCACCGCGCCGTCGGCCGAGCAGAGCTGCTCGGTGGTGCGGTCGGCAATCGGGCCCTGACCGATGAACATGGCGAAGTCCTCGGTGCCCAGATGCTGCGGGAACCCGGTGGCATGGCCGCGGCGCATCAGGTCGCGGTTCTGGCCCCAGTTGTCGGCGGGCGTGCCCGGCGGCAGCGGCGGGAAGTTCCACACGTCGGGCGTGGCCGACATGATCGTCATGCCGAGCGGGCGGTGCGGATTGAAATGCACGAACCAGGCACGGTGCGTGACATCGTCTACCGGAGTGGAGAAAAACACCGTGCTCGGGCCCTTTTCATCGGGCGCGCAGATGATGCCGTACCACGGCATGACGAAGTTGTTCACGCGCGCATAGAGCTTGTCGTCGGGCAGCGGACGCAGCGCCGCATAGCGGTAGCCATAAGGGCGGTCCTCGAACTCCAGGCGCGGTGCAAGCGCCTGCGTCATGTGCATGCGCTGGTTGCCCGAGCCTGCCGTGATCTGCGTGGTCGATTCATGCAGCACGCCGACGTGCGAGGAATCCATCGATGCTTCCACGCCCTGCACCCAGTTGGTCGGCACTTCCTGGCTCGTGACCGAACGCTGGTCTTCGGGCAGCGAGGTGAAGGGCAGGTCGGGGAACTTCGGTGCCTGTTCCCCCTTGCCGAGCCACACCCAGACGATGCCGCCGCGCTCCTGCACGCCGTAGCGGTTCACGCGCACGTGCTTGCAGAACTGCGCCTGGTCGCCGACGTGGTTCGGCGCTTCGATGACCTCGCCGGTGGTGCCGAGCTTCCAGCCGTGGAAGATGCAGCGCAGGCCGTTGTCTTCGTTGCGCGCCATCAGCAGCGACGTCTTGCGGTGCGGGCAAAGTTCATCGAGCACGCCCACCGCGCCGTCGGTGCGGCGGAACGCGACATAATTGCTGCCGAGCAGCCGCACGCGCACGGGCGCGCCGTCAGCCACCAGCTTGGCCGAGGGCACGGCGGGGATCCAGTAATGCTGGCGGATCATCTCGCCCATCGGCGCGCCGTTCTCCACGCGCGTGAGCAGGTCGTTGTCTTCGCGGGTCAGCGGCATCTCAGCACTCCTCGTCGGTGCGGAAAGCGCGCGAGTACAGGCGCCGGCAGTTGCATTCGAAAATGTTCTTGCGCTGCTGGTCCGTCAGCCACGAGATGCCTTCGATGACCGGCTTCATGTCGTCGTAGTCGCGGTCGGTCAGCGGGTCGCGCGCGCTGCCGGTACCGGGCTTCTCGGTGCCGAACAGCACGTTGTCGGTGCCGGCCACCTTGAGCAGCAGGTCGATCGCTTCGGTCGAGTAGTTGCAGGTGTCGAAATACAGCTTGCGCAGCTGCTCGTCGAACGTGACGGTCTCGCCCTTGCGCACCGACCACGAACGGAAGCGGCCCATCTGGTACGGAATCGCGCCGCCGCCGTGTGCCACGACGATCTTCAGGTTCGGGAAGTCCTGGAAGACCTTGGAGTTCAGCAGCGAGATCACGGCAATGCTTTCTTCGTTGATGAACTTGAGCGTGTACGACTCGCGCGCGCTGCAGCTTCCTGCGGAGTGGATCAGGCCCGGCACGTCCAGGCGCGTCATGGCTTCGTAGAGCGGATACCAGAACGGATCGCCAAGGCCCGGCGGCGTCGGGCCTTCGCTCTCGGTCGGATCCGGGTTGATCAGGCAGCCGACGAAGCCGAGTTCATTGACGCAACGCTCCAGCTCGGGCACCGCGCGCTCGGCCGGCGATTCCAGCATGTGCTGCGGCAAGCCGGCCACGCCGCGGAAGCGGTCCGGGAACATGGTGACGAAGCGCGCGATGATGTCGTTGCAGTGGCGCGACCACAGCTCGGTCACGCGGCCCGGCTTGACCGAATGCATCTGCAGGTAGGGGCGCGGCGAGATGAACTGCACGTCGGTGCCGACGGCATCCATGCTGCGCACCAGTTCTTCCGCGGCCTTGCGCACCGAGGCGTCCGGAATCTTCGGGGTGGTGGACGGGTTGGCGCGTCCGCCGATCAGTTCCGCCATGTAGCGGAAGCTCTCCGGGGGCATGACGACGTGGGCGTGGGAATCGATGATCATGGTGTTCAGCCTTGGTTGGCGCCGGCCAGAACGGCCAGGCATTCGAGTTGCAGGAGCATGCCGTGCTGCAGTTCATGCACGACGATGTGCCGCGCGGGGCGGTCTTCGGGGTTCGGGAAGCACTGCAGCCATTCGGTGTTGATGGCTTCGCGCACGCTGTTGTCCTTCACGTAGATGGTCAGCTTGACCACGTCCGCCACGCTGCCGCCGCCCGCCGCGAGCACGCTCGCGAGATTGCGGAACGCGTGCGCGGCCTGTGCGTCGGCCCCGGTCGGCAGTTCGCCGGTGGCCGCATCCTTGCCCGAGATGGCGGAGGTGCAGATGACATTGCCCACGCGCGCGCCGGTGGGAATGGGGGCGTTGTGCGCAAGGCCGGGCACGTCGATCGAACGGAGAGGTCTGGTCATGGGATGCCTGAAGTAGCGGGTTCCGGGATTCGGGATCAGGAGACGGCGGCATGGCCGCCGTCGAAGAAATGGGCCGGCACGGTCGCCAGGAATTCGGCGAAGCCAGTGGTGCCCGCGGGCACATGCAGCGTCATGGCCGCGGCAGCCTGCTGTTCGTCGCCGGCGCGGATGGCGTCGGCAATGCGCTGGTGTTCTTCCAGCGACTTCGCCACCTGCTGGCCGGTAGCGAAGTCGCGCATGCGGTAGCGCTGCAGGCAGCGCCGCGCCGCGCGAATATGGCCGGCGAGGATTTCGTTGCAGCAGCCCTGGTAGATGGCTTCGTGAAAGGCCGCGTTCGCGGTGGCGTAGCCAACCGCACCGGGCGCTGCTGCCACGCGCCGGCCCAACGACAGGCCCGCGTCGAGTGCGGCGTGCAGCGCTTCATCCCCGCGGCGTGCCGCCAACCGCGCGGCCAGCGATTCCAGTTCGCCCACGTATTCGAGCATCGCCCGCACCTTGCCGACGGACAGGCGCGCCACCGCCGCACCCTGGCGCGGGGCAATGCTGACCAGTTCGTGCGCGGCCAGTTGCTGCAGCGCTTCACGCACCGGCGTGCGCGATACGCCAAAGCGCTGCGCCAGTTCCCGCTCGTCGAGCGGTGCGCCGGGACACAGCACGCCTGCCTCGATCTCGGCCTCCAGCGTGGCCCGGATGTCTTCGGCCCGGCTGTGGCGCGGCGGAATCAGGGTGGGATGGGTTGTTTGCATACGGTTGAACGACGACAAGCATGTGGTTGTTGGTCGAAAATATACAACAAAAAAATACTGGTATGCAAAGACGGTGACTAATGATCGCATCGAACAGGCTCGGGATTATTCGACATTCGTCTTCTATGCTGAGAGACAGGAAGGCCGGATGAGGAACGGAAGATATCTCGGAAATCCGCTCTGCGTATGGCTTTCTGGCTTTGAGGCTGGTGCGCGGCGGAGCGGCGCAAGCGCTTCGCCGCAGTGATTTATCAGTCTCTTGCATGACTGGGAGTCCCTTCAGAACGGGTGTGCGGCTAGGGGAAAGCCCCTACCAGTTTTTCGGAGTTTGCGTTTTCTGGTGTATTGAAACTGCTGTTCTGGTATGCCAGAATTCGTTCAACACGAGGCAAACGCCCTTTTCTGGAAGAAACCCAACCCATGAAGACCTCAGACTTTTCCGGCGCGCAGGCCGGACAGCGCGAACCGGCGGCCGAAGCCGCGGTGGCTGCCGTGACCAGCGTCCTGCGTCCGGCTTCCGTGGCGATCGTCGGCGCTTCGGCGGACCCGCGTTCATTTGGCGGCTTCGTGCTGGCGAACCTGGAGCGCTTTGGCTACGCCGGCGCGATTCACCTGGTCAGCCGCAGCAGCGCCGAGATCAATGGCCGCACTTGCGTGAAGACGGTGGACGAACTGCCGGCAGGCATCGATCTGGCCGTGCTGGCAATTCCCGAGGCAGGCGTGCTCGACGCGGTGCGCAGCCTGGCCGCGAAGGGCACAAAAGCCGCGGTGCTGTTCGCCTCCGGCTATGCGGAGACCGGCGACGCCGGCCGTGAACGGCAAGACCAGCTTGCGGCCGCCGCACGCGACGCCGGCATGGCGCTGCTGGGGCCGAACTGCATGGGCTTCACGAATTTCGAGGGCAACGTGCCCGTGACCTTCGAAGCGGTCCAGCCCTATCCGTGCGGCGGACGCCCCGGTATCGGCGTGGTGGCGCAGAGCGGGGCGATGGCCGCGAACATGCGCGACGCCTTCATCGGGCGCGGGCTGCCGCTGACCGCAGTGGTATCCACGGGCAACGAGGCCTCGCTCGGCGCGGAGGATTTCGTTGCCCACTACATCGACGACCCGCAGACCCGCGTGCTGGCCGTGTACGCCGAACAGGTGCGCCGTCCGCGTACCTTCCTGGCGCTGGCGCGCAAGGCGCGCGAGGCCGGCAAACCGATCGTGATGCTGATGCCGGGCCGCAGCGAGCGTGCCCGCGAAGCCGCCCAGTCGCACACCGGCGCACTGGCCGGCGATCACGCCACTGCTTGCGTGGCGCTGGCGCGCGAGGCCGTGGTGCTGGTCGATACCCCTGACGAGCTTGTCGACGCTGCAGCAATCCTGCTGCGTTTCCCGGTGCCGCCAGCTGGCGGCCCGGCTTTTATGACCGGTTCGGGCGCGATGAAGAACGTCGCGCTGGACTTCTGCGATGGGCTCGGTCTGGAACTGCCCCCGCTCGGCGCGCAGACAACGGCAAGTCTCAAGGCCATGCTGCCGGACTACGCGGTGGCCGAGAACCCGCTCGACTACACCACCATTGGCGTGCGCCAGCCCGGGCTGGTCGGCGAGGTCCTGCTGACCATGCTGTCCGATCCGGCCGTGGGCAGCATCGTCCTGAGCATTCCTGCCGGGCCCGAAGTGGCCCAGCGCGACAAGGCCGAGCACATCGTCCCGGCGCTGGCCCGCGCCGGCAAGCCGGCTGTGCTGGTCGTGACCGGCGACAGCGGTCCCATCGAACCGTTCTTTGTCGAGGCGATCCGCGCCAGCGGCGTGCCGTTCTTCCGCTCGCCCGACCGCGCGCTGCGCGCGCTCGCCCGCGTTTCGGCCTATGGCGAGGCGCTGCAGCGCGCCGGCCGCGCCAGCCAGTCCGTTCCTGCGGCGGTGCCGCTGCCCGGCGCCGTTCCGACTTCGGGCGTCTTCGCCGAGTATCAGGGCAAGGCATGGCTGGCCGCTGCGGGGCTGACTGTGCCCGAAGGCGCGCTGGCGACGAGCGCCGATGATGCCGCCGCGATTGCCACGCGCATCGGCTACCCCGTGGTCATCAAGGCGCAGGCCAGCGAACTGCCGCATAAGAGCGACGTCGGCGGCGTGATCGTCGGGCTGGCCGATGAAGCCGCACTGCGTGCCGGCTGGGATCGCCTGCAGCAGAACATCGCCACCCATCGCCCGGACCTCACGCTCGACGGGGTGCTGGTCGAGGCCATGGGGCCGCGCGGACTGGAACTCGTGGTCGGCGCGCGGCGCGATGCCGGCTGGGGCCCGGTGGTGCTGGTGGGCCTGGGCGGCGTGTGGATCGAGGCGCTCAAGGATGTGCGGCTGATCCCGGCGGATATCGCCGAGGCCGATGTCGTACAGGAACTGGGCCGGCTCAAGGCGGCTTCCCTGCTGCGGGGCATCCGCGGCGCGGCCGCGATTGACGTGGCCGCCATCGCGCGCGCCGTGACGCTGATCGGCGGGCAAATGCGCGCCAACCCGGCCATTGTCGAGATCGACGTCAACCCGCTGGTGGCCTATCCCGACCGCGTGCTCGCGCTCGACGCGCTGGTCGTCTGCGCTCCGCAAGCCTGAACTTACGCATACACCATGAAGCTGACTTTCTCTCCCGCCGACGAGGCGTTCCGCCAGGAGGTGCGCGCGTTCGTCAAGGCGAACCTGCCCGCCGATATCCGGCGCAAGGTCGAACTCGGCCTGCGCCTGGAGCATGCCGACTACGTGACGTGGTTCCGCATCCTCGAAGCCCGCGGCTGGCTGACGCCGGGCTGGCCTGTCGAACACGGCGGGCCGGGCTGGAACCACGTGCAGCGCTATATCTTCGACGAGGAAACCATGCTCGGCGGCGCGCCGCGCATCATCGCGAGCGGCATCCAGATGCTGGGGCCGGTGCTGATTGCGTTCGGCACGCCCGAACAGAAGGCGAAGTATCTGCCCGATATCCGCCAGAGCAATACGTGGTGGGCGCAGGGATTTTCCGAGCCGGGCGCCGGTTCGGACCTCGCCGCGGTGAGGACCACCGCGGTGCTTGAGCCTGATGGCAAGCACTTCGTAGTCAATGGCCACAAGGTGTGGACCTCGTATGCGCACTGGTGCTCGATGATGTTTGCGCTGGTGCGCACCGACCCGAACGCGGCCAAGCCGCAGGAGGGCATCTCGTTCCTGCTGATCGACATGAACACGCCGGGCGTGCAGGTCCGTCCCATCCGCATGCTGGAAGGCGGCACCGACCTGAACGAGTGCTATCTCGACAACGTGCGGGTGCCGGTGGAGAACCTGGTCGGCGAGCTACACAAGGGTTGGTCCTACGGCAAGTATCTGCTCGGCCATGAGCGCACGGGCATCGCGGGCATCGGCTCGTGCAAGCAGCAATTGCAGCGCGCCCGCGCGCTGGCGGCCAGCGAAGGGCTGGACGGCGATCCGGTGCTGCAGTCGCGCCTGGCGCAATTCGAGATCGAATTGCTGGCGCTCGAATTCACCGCGCTGCGCCTGCTCAGCGCCAACCAGCAGAGCCGCGTGCCGGCCGTGGAAGCGTCGATGCTCAAGGTGCGCGGTACCGAACTGCGCCAGGCCATCTACGAGCTGCTGGTGGAAGTGGCGGGTCCGCATGCGGTGCCGTTCGAAGAAGCAGCGCTGCGCGGCGAGCTGGACGATCCGGCCAGCCCGCTCGAACTGTCGGCGCTGGCCGCCAACTACCTCGACGCGCGCAAGCTGTCGATCTACGGCGGCGTCAACGAAGTGCAGCGCAATTTGATCAGCAAGGCCTTCCTCGCGGCCTGACACCGTACCCGAGACCATGGATTTCTCTCTCAACGACGAACATATCGCGCTGCGCGATGCGGTGCGCCGCTTCTGCGACGGCGAGTACCCCGCGCACCGCCGCGGCGATGCCGAGACCGGCGGCGAAGCCGCCGCGCGCTGGGCCGCCATGGCCGACCTTGGCCTGCTGGGCCTGCCGCTTGCAGCAGACGTCGGCGGCAGCGGGCAGGGCCCGACCGAAATGATGCTGGTGGCCCAGGAACTGGGCCGGGCGCTCGGCGGCGACGGGTGGCTGTCGAGCGTGGTGCTGGCCGGGCAACTGCTCGACGAAGCCGGCACGCCCGCGCAACGGCAGCAGTGGCTGCCGGCGCTGGCGGCGGGGCAGGCGCGGCTGGCTCTTGCCATCCACGAGGCCGACGCCCGCTATGACCTGTCGCGCGTTGGTACACAGGCGCGCCGCGCTGGCGATGGCTGGGTCATCGACGGGGCCAAGTCGCTGGTGCTCGATGGCGCGCAGGCCGATGCCTTCCTCGTGGCGGCGCGCACTGCCGGCGATGCCACGGACGAACAGGGCGTGACGCTCTTCCTCGTTCCGTCCGATGCACCCGGAGCGATCGTGCGTGAGTTCCGCACGCTGGACGGCCGCAGCGCCGCGCACCTCACGCTGACAAAAGTCAGCGTGGGCGCCGACACGGTCCTGGGCCAGGCCGGCGCCGCGTTGCCGTCGATTGTCGCCGCTGCGGACCGCGCCAACGCCGCGCTGTGCGCGGAAGCCGTCGGCGCGCTGGAAGCATTGCTGGACCTGACCGCGGAGCAACTGAAGACGCGCAAGCAGTTCGGCACACAGCTCGCGAAGTTCCAGGTATTGCAGCACCGCGTGGCGGACATGCTGATCGCGCTCGAGCAGTGCAAGTCGATGGCCTGCGTGGCCGCCATGGCGGTGGCCGATGGCGACCCCGTGCAGCGCCGCCGGCTGGTGTCCGCTGCCAAGGTGATGATCGGACAGGCGGGCCGGCAGGTCGGGCAGTGGGCGATCCAGATGCACGGTGCCATGGGCATGACGGACGAGTGCCGCGTGGGCCATTACGCCAAGCGCCTGATGGTCATCAACCAGCTGTTCGGCGACGCCGGGCATCACCTGGCTTGTTTTGCCCGGCAGGCCTGACCTGGCCGGTTCACACAAGAAATACACAGGAGACAAAGACATGGCCCTCATCCGTACCCTCAGATCCGCCTGCGGCTTGCTAGCGCTGGGATTGGCGCTTGCCTGCGGCGCGCAGGCGCAAGAGAAACAGCCGATCAAGTTCCTGGTCGGCTTCCCGCCCGGCGGCTCGACCGACACCGTGGCGCGCGTGCTGGCCGAGAAGCTGCAAGGCGAACTCGGGCAGACCGTGATCGTCGACAACCGCCCCGGCGCAGGTGGCCGCGTCGCGACCGGCATGCTCAAGCACAGCGCTCCCGACGGACTGACCTACATGGTCGCGCCGAATGCGACCGCGATCTTCCCGACGCTGCTGTATCCGCCGGCCATGCTCAAGTACGACCTGCTGGCCGACCTGTCACCGGTCGCGGTGGTGATTTCGTATCCGCTGGCGCTGGTCGTGAGCACCCAGACTGGCGTCACCGACGTGAAGGGCTTCGTGGAATGGGTGAAGGCGCATCCCGGAAAGGCCATGTTCGGCACGGCCGGGCTCGGCGGCCAGACCCACTTCACGGGCCTGCAGTTCGGCAAGGCGATCGGCGTGCCAATGAATGTCGTGCCCTACAAGGGCAACGGCCCGCTCGTCACCGACCTGCTCGGCGGGCAACTCGCTGCAGCCGTGATGACCGCCGGCGACATCCTGCCGCATGCCAAGAGCGGCAAGGTCCGCATCCTCGCCGTGTTTGGTGCCGCACGCTCGCCGCTGCTGCCGGGCGTGCCGACCGCAACCGAGCAGGGCGTGGCCGTCGACAGTGGCGAAGCGTGGGCCGGCATCTGGGCACCCGCACGCACGCCCAAAGCAGAGCTCGATCGCATGCAGGCGGCGCTGGGCAAGGTACTCGCCATGCCTGACGTGCGCACCACGCTGCAGCAGCGCGCCACGCTGAATCCCGACTTCCGGCCGGCTGCAGATCTGGATCGTCTGCAGCGCAAGGAACTCGCCTACTGGGGCCCCGTCATCAAGGCCAGCGGCTTTTCGCCTGACCAGTGATCACGCGCGCCACGCCAGCCATCTCACCTAGTTCCTGCCTTTCATCATGACCCTGAACGGATCCGCCTACATCGTGGGGGCCTACGAGCATCCCACGCGCAAAGCCGATGACCTGTCGGTCGCGCGTCTGCATGCCGACGTGGCGCGCGGCGCGCTGGCCGACGCCGGCCTCACCGCAGCAGACGTCGACGGTTATTTCTGCGCCGGCGATGCGCCCGGCCTCGGAACGACAACGATCGTCGAATACCTCGGCCTGAAGCCGCGCCACGTGGATTCCACCGAATGTGGCGGCTCCGCGCCGATCCTGCACGTTGCGCATGCCGCCGAGGCCATTGCCGCGGGGCGCTGCAATGTCGCGCTGATCACGCTGGCCGGACGGCCGCGCGCGGCGGGCGCTGCGCTGGCGCTGCGTGCGCCGGACCCGGATGCGCCCGACGTGGCATTCGAGCTGCCGTTCGGCCCGGCCACGCAGAACCTGTACGGCATGGTCGCGAAGCGCCATATGTACGAATTCGGCACCACCAGCGAACAGCTCGCGTGGATCAAGGTGGCAGCGTCCCATCACGCCCAGCACAACCCGCACGCGATGCTGCGCTATGTGGTCACCGTCGAAGACGTCGTCAATTCGCCGATGGTGGCCGACCCGCTGCATCGCCTGGACTGCTGCGTGATGAGCGACGGCGGCGGCGCGCTGATCGTGGCGCGCCCCGAGATCGCACGCCAGCTCAAGCGCCCGCTTGTAAAGGTGCGAGGAGCCGGTGAAGCGCCCAAGCATGCCATGGGCGGCAATATCGACCTGACATGGTCGGCCGCCGCATGGTCGGGCCCGGCAGCGTTCGCGGAAGCGGGTGTCACGCCTGCCGACATCAAGTACGCATCGCTGTACGACAGCTTCACCATCACCGTGCTGATGCAGCTGGAAGACCTGGGCTTCTGCAAGAAGGGCGAGGGCGGCAAGTTCGTCGCCGACGGCGGGCTCATCTCCGGCGTGGGACGCCTTCCCTTCAACACCGACGGCGGCGGCCTGTGCAACAACCATCCGGCCAACCGCGGCGGTGTCACCAAGGTGATCGAAGCCGTGCGCCAGCTGCGCGGCGAGGCGCATCCCGCAGTGCAGGTCAGCAACTGCGACCTGGCACTTGCCAGCGGCATCGGCGGCGCGCTCGCTTCCCGCCACACCGCAGCCACGCTGATTCTTGAAAGGGAATGATCAACATGAGCACACCTGCCACGCCTGCCAACGCCGCTGCCAAGGCGCCGCCCGCCGGTCCGCGCAAGATCCCCGCGCCGCGCACGCTGCCGGAAAGCCAGCCGTTCTGGGATGCCGCCGACACCGGCCGCCTGCTGCTGAAGGTCTGCCTGGACTGCCACGCGCCGCACTACTACCCGCGCGACATCTGCCCGCACTGCCAGTCCGATCGCACCGAATGGCGTGATGCCAGCGGCATCGGCACGGTCTATTCGTTCAGCACCATGGGCAAGGGCGAAGCCGCCTGGACGCTCGCCTATATCAAGCTGGACGAAGGCGTGACGATGATGAGCAACCTGGTGGACTGCGATCCGCGCGACATCGAGATCGGCCAGCGTGTGAAAGTCGTGTTCAAGCCGAGCGACGGCGGCCACGCCGTGCCGATGTTCACCCCGGCATGACGACCTGAGGTAATGACCATGGCTGACACCAGACAAGACGAGCGCGGCACTGCCGTTCGCAAGGGCCCGCTGTCCCGCTTCACGATTCTCGACGCGTCCCGCGTGCGCGCCGGCCCCACCGCGGTCAGGCTGTTCGCCGACATGGGCGCGCGCGTGATCAAGCTCGAGATCCCGCCCGGTGCGCCCGGCGGCGACGACATGATCGGCGGACGCGACCACAATCGCGCCGACTACGAGAACCTCCACCGCAACAAGGAGAGCCTCACGCTCAACATGAAGACCCCGGAGGGCGTGAAAATCCTGCACGAGCTGGTCAGCCGCGCCGACGTCTTTATCGAGAACTACCGCCCCGATGTGAAGCACCGCCTCGGCATCGGGCCCGATGCGCTGCGCGCGATCAACCCGCGCCTGGTCTACGCGAGCATCTCGGGCTTCGGACAGGATGGCCCCTACGCCGGTTGGCCCGGCTTCGACTCCATCGCGCAGGGCATGGGCGGGCTGATGAGCGTGACCGGCAAGCCGGGCGAAGGCCCGATGCGCGTCGGCATTCCGCTCGCGGACCTGTGCGCGGGGCACTTCTGCGCAATGGGCATTCTCACCGCGCTGCTGGAACGCGAGGCATCGGGCGAAGGTCAGTGGGTGCAGACGTCGCTGCTCGAAGCGCAGATCGCGATGCTCGATTTCCAGGCCGCACAGTGGCTGGTGGACCAGAAGATCCCCGAGCAGACCGGCAACGAGCATCCGCTGACCGTGCCCACGGGAGTGTTTGCGACGAGCGACGGCTACCTGAACATCGCCGCCATTGGCCAGACCATGTGGAAGCGGCTGTGCGAAGCCCTGGAAGTGCCGCATCTCGTCGAGGAACCCGGCCTCGGTTCCGATCCCGAGCGCGTGCGCAACCGCGACAAGGTTAATGCGGCGATCGAGGCCGCGCTGCGCACGCGCACCACCGCCGAATGGACCGAGCGGCTGCTCAAGGCCGGCGTGCCGTGCGGTCCCATCCATCGCGTCGACCAGGTGTTCGCCGACGCGCAGGTGAAGCACCTCGGGGTCGCCTGGCCGATGCACCACGACGAGCTTGGCGATGTTGCCCTGGTGGGGCAGCCAATGCGCCTGTCGCGTTATCCGCGCGACCTGCCGCCGCAGCCGGCACCGGAACAGGGCGCCAACACCGACGACATCCTCCGCGAGCTTGGCTATAGCGCCGGGCAGGTGGATAAGCTGCGCGCCGCCTACATCGTTTGAACGAAGGACACTCCCATGGCAAGACTCGTCGCCGCATTCGGCTCTTCTCACAGCATCATGCTGGTTTGCCAGCGTGAAGACTGGCAGCACGGATTCCGCCAGGTCGACCCGAAGAACCCGCACTATTTCGACCGGGCCGGCAACCCGACCACCTATGAGGCCCTGCTGGCCATCGCCCCGGCCGATGCCGAGGCCATGGTGACGCCCGAGCGCATGGGCGAGCGCTACGACCAGGCCGAAGCGGCCATGGACGAGCTGCGCGAGCGCATCCGCGCCGCCCGCCTCGACGTGCTGCTGGTGGTCGGGGACGACCAGACCGAGCTGTTTCGCACCACCAACAACCCGGCCTTCGCGATCTACTACGGCGACACCATCCGCAACGCGAAACGCGATGAAAGCCCATCCGACGGCTGGTACAAGAAGGCCCGCATGGCGCGCCATGAGCCCGACGCCGACCGCGACTACCCGGTCAATGCCGACCTGGGCCGCTGGCTGATCCGCGAGCTGTGCGACCGCGACTTCGACATCGCCGCGATGGACGGGCTCGAGCGCGGCCAGTTCGAAGGCCATGCGTTTTCGTTCATCCACCGGCGCTATCTGCAGGGGCTGGACCTGCCCGTGGTGCCGGTCATCGTCAATACCTTCGATCCGCCGAACCAGCCCACGCCGCGCCGTTGCATCCAGCTTGGTGCCGCGCTGCGCGAGCTGATCGCCGCCTATCCCGAAGACCTGCGCGTGGGCGTGCTGGCCTCGGGCGGCCTGAGCCACTTCGTGGTGGATGCCGAACTCGACAACGCGATCATCGATGCCATCCGCAGGAAGGACACCGGCTTCCTGGCCTCGCTGGATCCGCGCCAGCTCCAGGCGGGCAGTTCGGAGATCCGCAACTGGCTGATCGCCGTGGAAGCCGTGCGCGACCTCGACCTTGAATGGGCTTCCTATGTGCCGGGCTACCGCACGCCCGCCATGACCGGCACCGGGCTGTGTTTCGCTGCCTGGCGCACCCTCGACTGAACTGCTGAACCGGACTCCAAGACGACCATGAGTGAAACCGAATCCTATGTACAACGCCTGCGCCGGCTCGACTGCTGCGCGGTGTCAGACGCGCTCGACAAGCTGCAATTGCCGGGCACTGTGACCGGCCTGCCGCAGCGCTCCGGCGCCGGGCGCATTGCCGGCCGTGCCATTACCGTCAAGCTCGGCACCGGTGCGCCGCCGCCGGGACCGACCCGTCATCTCGGCTGCACGGCCATCGAGCTGGCGGGGCCGGACAACATCATCGTCGTCGAGCAGCGCACCGGCGTGGAAGCCGGCAGCTGGGGCGGACTGCTATCGCTGGGCGCAAAGGTACGCGGCGTTGCCGGTGTCGTGGCAGACGGCCCCGTGCGCGACATCGATGAAGCGCTAGATTTCGACTTCCCGGTGTTCAGCCGCGCGCTGACTGCGTTCACCGCGCGCAGCCGTGTGGTGGAGCAGGGCACCAATGTCGCGGTGCAGATCGGCAACGTGACGGTGGAAGAGGGCGACTACGTGGTGGCCGACCGCAGCGCGGTGATCTTCATCGCCGCGCGCGACATCGCCCGCGTACTGGAGACCGCCGAAGCCATTGTGCGCAAGGAGGCCGTGATGGCGAAAGCCATCTTGGGCGGCACACCGATCGGCGACGTCATGAGCGGCAACTACGAAGATATGCTGAAGGGTTGAGAGAGATGAGCGAACAACAGGACATCAACGTCGCGCGCGCCGCGAAGCTGGACACCGCCACGCTGAGCGATGCGCTGGACAAGCACGGCATCGCCGGCCAGTGCTACCGCATCAAGGCGCGCGGCGAGGGCTTTGCCACGGCGGGCCGCGCTTATACGCTGCTGTACGGTCCGGCGTCGAATCCGGCGGGCACCGTGGGCGACTACATTGACGATGTGCCGCCGGGCAGCATCCTCGTGCTCGACAACGGCGGCCGCGACAACGCCACGGTCTGGGGCGACATCCTGACCGAGATCGCGCACCGCCGTGGCATTGCCGGCACCGTCATCGACGGCGTGTGCCGCGATGTCGCGCTGTGCCGCCAGCTCGGCTACCCGGTGTTCAGCAAGGACCACTGGATGCGCACGGGCAAGGACCGCGTCCAGGTCGAAGCCACCAATGTGGTAGTCAATATCGGCGACGCGCGCGTGCAGCCCGGCGACATCCTGCGCGGCGATGCCGACGGCGTGGTGGTCATCCCGTGCGAGCACGAGGCTGCGGTGCTCGACACCGCCGAGCAGATCGAGCACGCGGAAAACGCGATCCGCGAAGCCGTGCGCGGCGGCATGCGCCTGGACGAAGCGCGCCGCCAGTTCCGTTACCACCAGCTGCAGACCAAGGGAGCCTGACCATGGCGGAACACGATGCAACCAGCACCACGACCTGCGAATTCGAACGGGTCAGCGCCGATATCGTCAGCGATGCGCGCGCGTTGCCCACTGCCACGCTGCATGAAGCGGGCGGCAAGATCGGCGTGGTTTCGCCCGCCATCAAGCCTGTCGCACCGGGATTTCGCATCTGCGGCCCGGCACTGACGGTCCATTCGCCCGGCGGCGACAACCTGTGGCTGCACCGCGCGCTGGACATCGCGCAACCGGGCGACGTGCTGGTGGTGCATGTGAGTGGCGCCTACGAGCACGGCTACTGGGGCGAGATCATGACCACAGCGGCAAAGGTGAAGCAACTTGGCGGGCTGGTCATCGACGGCTGCGTGCGCGATGGCGTGTTGCTCGAGGAAATCGGCTTCCCGGTGTTCGCGCGCGGCCTGTGCATCCGCGGGACCGGCAAGGACTATGGCGCGATTGGCTGGCTCAATGCACCGGTGTTGATCGGCGGTACATGCGTGGAAGCGGGGGACCTCGTCGTGGGCGACCGTGACGGCGTGGTGGTGGTGCCGCGCAAGCGTGCGGCGGAGGTCGTCGGCAAGGCGCAGGACCGCGAGGCCACCGAGGCCGCGATTCTCAAGCGGGTGGAGGCTGGCGAGACCACCATGCGGATATACGGCTTTCGCTGAGCGGGGCGGATGTCATGAGCGAGAACCCGCAAGGACAGGTGCCCGAACTGGTCGTCGATGGCCACGTCGCCGTCATCACGTTGCGCCGCCCAGAGGTGGCAAACCGGCTGGAGCCGGAAGACCTCGACCTGCTGCGCACTTACCTGGAGACCGTCAACGCGGATAGCCGGGTCCGCGTGCTGCGCCTCGAGGGGCAGGGCCGCCACTTCTGCAGCGGGTTCAACATCGGCCGCCTCGGCGGGGACGATGTCGGTGCCCGCTTCGAGGCGCTGGCCAACGCACTGGAACAGGCGCGGCCGGTCACCATTGCCGTGCTGCATGGCGGCGTGTACGGCGGCGCCACGGACCTGGCGCTCGCATGCGACTTTCGCTTCGGCGCGGCTGGCGCCGAGATGTCGGTGCCGGCCGCGCGCCTTGGGCTGCTGTTCTACCGCGGCGGCATGGAGCGCTACGTCACGCGCCTGGGCTTGGCCACGGCCAAGCGCATCCTGCTGATGGCCGACAAGTTCGACGCGGCCGCCATGCTGGCCTGCGGTTACCTGGACCGGCTGGAAGACGGCCCCGAGGCGCTGCGCGCGCTTGCCGCGCAGTGGAGCGAGGCACTCGCGGGCATGGCACCGCTGGCACTGCTTGGCATGAAGAAGCACATGAACCGCATTGCCCGCGGCGAACTCGACGCCGCCGGGCTGGCACGGGACATCACCGAGGCGGATGCTTCCGAAGACCTGTGCGAAGGCGCACTGGCCTGGCGCGAGAAGCGCGCGCCGCGCTTCACTGGCCGTTGATTGGGGACGCGCATGATGAGCAATACCAACTATTTCACGCGCATGCTGCGCGGGCAGGCTCCTGTGCCCGCAGTCGCCGGCCTGCTCGGCGGCAGCGTCCGCCGGGCCGACCTGGAGGCCGGCTCGCTCGAATCCGACTACGTTGCCACCGAGGCGTTCCTCAACCCGGCCGGCCAGGTGCAGGGCGGCATGCTGGGCGCCATGCTGGACGACGTGACGGCGATGCTGGTTACGGCAACGCTGGCCGATGGCGAGTACTGCTCCACGCTGAACCTGAATCTCTCGTTCCTGCGCCCGGCGCAAGCCGGCCCGCTGCAAGGACGCGCGCGCCTGGAACGGCGCGGCCGCAATGTCTGCAACGTGGTGGGGGAGTTGCGCCAGGACGGTGAGGTGGTGGCGACCGCTACGGCGACCTGCATGGTGGTCCGGCCGGCGTAGGCGAGCGCTTTCGCAAAGAGGCGGAACAGCAGAGGCGCTGCTTGCTACGCGCTACGCATTATGGCCGGCTGCCCGGCCATAATGCGGACGTCGCGTCGCGCAATGCGGCTTATGCGGATCGTTACGCTAGCCAGCCCCTGATGCTCGCTGCCATGACCTGCGCCGAGTCCGGAGCCCAGGGGATGACTGGGCGGCATACCGTGGTTGCCAGAAGCCCGCCGAACAAACCGCCTGTACCTGCGGGCCGCAATGCCGCTGCGGCCAGGAATGCGCTTGCCAGAAGCGCTGACATTCTGCGCCGATGCTGTGGACCAGCCCAGCTGATGCGGGCGGTCCGGCGGCACGGGCAGGATGTGTCGCACGTAGGCTCGCCCACCTTTGCTAGGCATGCGCAGGCGGTCCCTTTCCAGACTGAGCATTGTCCCCCACCGGCATCCCGGGCCGATGGTGTCACGCGCGGAAGCGCATTCGGCGGAGTTGGACGGGTTGCTGGCCTTGGTCCGGGAGCATGTGGCGTCGATGTGAGGTTGGGCGCTGTCGTGCTTGACAGGCGCCGCGGCTCCCCTTTCCCGACTAACCATCACTACTCTCCAGCGCCTGGACCATCTCCTTTGCCGCCCGCTGCAGCTCCGGCACGAACCGTCGCGTTGCTTCTGGGGGACTGATCGCCTGCTCGAGATAGATGACGTTCAGGCTGGCCAGGACGCGGCCTTCCGCCTGGATGGCGACGGCCAGGGCGCCGATCTTGCGCTGGTCCGCCCAGTCGCCATGGTTGGACCCGAATCCGTCCTTGCGCGTTTGCCGGATGAGGTTGCGGATATAGGCGTCATCCATCGCGAGCTTGAGCTGCTGTTCGCCGCCCGCGCCTGAACGCAGTACTTCGAGAATGTCTTCGCGCTCGGCATCCGGGCACATCGAGAAGTACACGCGGCCGGCCGAGGTCAGCAGGATCGGCAGGCGCCGCCCAACCATGGCGCGGTGAAACGACAACGGGCTGAACCGGTGCGTAGTCTCGCGGATGATCATGGCGTCGCCGTCGGGCGTGGTCAGGTCAGACGGCCAGACAACGCGCTGCAGCAGTCGTCCCATGATCGGCGGCGCGACAGTGGCGATGCGTTCGTCGTCGGTGAAGCCTTCGCTGAGCGCGCGCACGTCGAGCGTCAGGCGAAAGCTGTCGTCCGACGTACTACGCCGCACGAATCCTTCTTCGACCAGCGTTTCCAGCAGGCGCCGCACGGTGGTCCGGTGCAGGCCGGTCGATTCGCTCAGCTGCTGGCTGGTGGCGCGGCCGTTTTCCATGGCGTTGAGCGCCCGCAGCACCAGTAGGCCGCGTGACAGGCCCCGCACGTTCGCGTACTTGGTCATGGAAAATCCTTAAAAATCAATCATGTGCAATCCTTGCACATTTTATAGAAATGTTTGAGCGCGCGCTGGCGGATGCCTAGACTCTTCTGAAAATCGCAAATCCACGGAGACGCCCCCCAATGTCCTGCCTGATCCGTCGCCGGCGCCGCATTTCCGGCGCCTGACCCGTAGCCGGCACCGCCGGCCGCACAATTCCCATTCATCGCAGCACAGCCGGTACGCGCCAGAGCGGCGCGGGGGTGCGCTCGTGCCTTGCCAGTAGGAGACCTATGAACACCACGGCCACGCAGACGGTGCACGCCGACCGTCTTCCCGATGTCGAAACCGACGTCGCCATCATCGGCGCCGGCCCGGTCGGGCTGATGATCGCCAATATTCTCGGCCTGCAGGGCGTGCGCGTCACGGTCGTCGAGAAGCTGGACCAGCTCATCGATTATCCGCGCGCCATCGGCCTCGACGATGAAGCGCTGCGCGTATTCCAGGCGGTCGGGCTTGCCGACACGCTGCTGCCGCACACCACCCCTGACCACTGGATGCGCTTCGTCACGAAGGACGGCCATTGCTTCGCGTCCATCGAGCCACGCACCGACGAGTTCGGCTGGCCGCGCCGCAATGCGTTCATCCAGCCGCTGGCCGACCGGGTGTTGTATGAGGGGCTGCAGCGCTTCGATCACGTGCAGGTGCTGTTCGGCCATGGCGTCGATTCCTTCACGCAGGACAGCGCCGGGGTGAGCGTCGAGGTGACCACGAGCGGCAGCCAGCGCCGCACCATCCGCGCCGCCTACATGGTCGGCGCCGACGGCGGCAACAGCCTGGCGCGCCGCGCACTGGAGGTGCCCTTCGAGGGCCGCACCAAGCCGAACCAGTGGATCGTCGTCGATGTGCGCAATGACCCGGTCGGTTCGCCGCACATCTACATGCATTGCGACCACGAGCGCCCCTATGTCTCGGCCGCGCTGCCGCATGGCATCCGCCGCTTCGAATTCATGGTGATGCCCGGCGAGACCGAGGAAGAGCTGTCGAAACCGGAGAACATGGCCGCGCTGATCCGCAAGGTGGTGGCCGATCCGGACAAGGTCGACTACATCCGTCAGCGCGTCTACACGCACAACGCCCGGCTCGCCTCGACATTCCGCGTCGATCGCGTGCTACTGGCCGGCGACGCCGCGCACATCATGCCGGTGTGGCAGGGGCAGGGCTATAACAGCGGCATCCGCGATGCCAACAACCTCGGCTGGAAGCTCGCGATGGTGACGAAGGGGCTGGCCGATGGTCGCCTGCTCGACACCTATACCGCAGAGCGTCGCGCCCATGCGCGTTCGATGATCCACCTGTCCGAGGTGGCGGGCGACATCTTCGCGCCGACCACGCGCTTTGGCGCGCGCTTCCGCGATGCCTTCGTGCGCAGCTTCAACGTGCTGCCATCGGTCAAGCGCTACTTCGTCGAGATGCGCTTCAAGCCGATGCCGCGCTACGAGGAAGGCGTGGTGCTGCTGCCGCCGCCGCAGCCGCGCAGTGGCTGGCTGGCGCGCGTGCTGGAGCGCTCCGGCAATTCGGCACCGGGCCGCCTGCTGGGGCTGATGAGCGAGAAGCGCGATTCCTTGCTCGGGCGCCTGGTCTATGGGAACGACCCGCTGGCTGGTTCGCCGGTGGGCCGCATGTTCATCCAGCCGCGCGTGCGCACCAGCGATGATCGCCTCACGCTGCTCGACGACGCCATCGGCAACGGCTTTGCCGTGATCGGCTGGGGCACCGACCCGACCTTTGGCCTGACGCCGCAGGCGCGTGCCCTGGCGGAGAAGGCCGGCATGCGCTTCGTGCTGGCCAAGCCTGACGTGCAGCTGCGCCATGCCGACGACGTGCCCGAGGGCGTGCTCGCGATCGGCGACGCCAGTGGCCGCTTGAAGGAGTGGTTCAGCCGCCTGCCGCAATCGGTGGTGCTGCTGCGCCCCGACCGCTTTGTCGCGGGCGTGTGTTCGCCGCAGCAGGTGTCAGACGCCATCACGGAACTGGCCGGCAGGCTCGGCATGACGCAGGTGCCGCCGTACGCCGGCGCCTCCAGCCCTTCCATGTCGTCGCGCCCGGCGCGTGACCCCATCACCGTTACCCAAGCAGCAGGAGCATGAGGATGCCGATTCACCTGGAATGTCTGTCGCACACGCCGTTGCACGGTTATGTCGACCCCGCGCCTGAAGTCGTCGCCGAGGTCGAGCGCGTGCAGGCCGCGGCGCGCGAGCGCGTGCGCGCGTTCGATCCCGAACTGGTCGTCGTGTTTGCGCCGGACCACTTCAACGGCTTCTTCTATGACGTCATGCCGCCGTTCTGCATCGGCGCGGCCGCTACCGCGATCGGCGATTTCAGGAGCCTGGCCGGCAAGCTGCCGGTGCCTGCGGGCCTGGCGCAGTCGCTGGCCGAAAGCGTGATGGCCGCCGAGATCGATGTCTCGCTGTCGTATCGGATGCAGGTCGACCATGGCTGCGCCGATGCGCTCGCGGTGCTGACCGGCGGGCTGGACCGCTACCCGGTCATCCCCGTCTTCATCAATTCCGTGGCGCCACCGATGGCGACGCTGCGCCGCGCGCGGCTGCTCGGCGACGCGGTCGGCCGCTTCCTGTCGCGCACCGGCAAGCGCGTGCTGGTGGTTGGCTCGGGCGGCATCTCGCACGAGCCGCCGGTGCCGGAACTGTCCGGCGCGAGCGAGGAGGTCGCGGAGCGCCTGATCGCCGGACGCAACCCATCGGCCGAATCGCGCGCCGCGCGCCAGGCACGCACCGTTGCTGCCGCGCAGGCTTTCGTCGCCGGCGACAGCCACCTGCATCCACTCAATCCGGAGTGGGACCGCGCCTTCCTGTCGCTGCTCGCTTCCGGCGAACTGACCGCCGTCGACGGCATGACCAACGACGCCATCACGCGCCACGGCGGCAAGTCGGCGCACGAGATTCGCACCTGGGTGGCAGCGTTCGGCGCGCTGGCCGCGTTTGGGCCGTACCGCGCGTCACTCGATTTCTACCGCGCCATTCCCGAGTGGATCGCGGGCTTCGCCACCATGCACGCCGAGCCGCGCGCCGAGCTCGCCGCAGCTGCCTGACCCGATCAAGGAGAACCCGATGACAGACCGGAACTTCGTCAACGACATCGCCGCGCGCCTGCGCGACGCCGAGGCCTCGCGCCAGACCATTGCTCCGGTGCGCGGCGAGATCGCGCTGGACGACATTACCACGGCCTATGCCGTGCAGCAGGCCAACGTCGACGCACGCGTAGCTAGCGGTGAGCGCATCGTCGGCCGCAAGGTCGGCCTGACTTCGCTGGCCGTGCAGAAGCAGCTCGGCGTCGACCAGCCGGACTTCGGCGCGCTGTTCGCGAGCATGGCCTATGGCGACAGCCAGCCGATGCCGCTGTCGCGCCTGATTCAGCCCAAGGTCGAGGCCGAGATCGCGCTGGTGCTCGAGCACGACCTGACGCACGAGCGCCACACGTTTGCCGACATCCTGCGCGCCAGTGCCTATGCGCTGGCGGCGATCGAAGTTGTCGACAGCCGCATCCAGAACTGGGACATCCGCTTCGTCGACACCGTGGCCGACAACGCGTCGAGCGCCGTGTTCGTGCTCGGCAGCCGCCCGGTGCCGCTGTCTGCGGTCGACCTCACCGCGTGCGCGATGACGCTCTCGCGCGACGGCGAGGTGCTGTCGCGCGGCAACGGCGCGGCCTGCCTTGGCAACCCACTCAACGCAGCGGTCTGGCTCGCGGACCGCATGGTGCAGCTCGGCACGCCGCTGCGCGCCGGCGACGTGGTGCTGACCGGCGCGCTTGGCCCGATGGTCGCGGTCACCGAGCCGGGCACCTACACCACCGAGATTGAAGGACTCGGCAGCGTCCGCGCGACGTTTGCCGCATAACCAGGAACACACATGGCTTCCGAAAAACTCAAGGCAGCAATCATCGGCTCCGGCAATATCGGCACGGACCTGATGATCAAGATCCTGCGCAACAGCCGGCATCTGGAGATGGCGGCGATGGTCGGCATCGATCCGGCCTCCGACGGGCTTGCACGTGCGGCCCGGCTTGGTGTCGCGACTACGCATGAGGGCGCCGAAGGGCTCACGCGCCTGCCGGTGTTCGACGACATCGACTTCGTCTTCGACGCCACGTCCGCCGGCGCGCACATCAAGAACGACGCGCTGCTGCGCAAGCTCAAGCCGGGCCTGCGCATGATCGACCTGACGCCCGCAGCGATCGGCCCGTACTGCGTACCGGTGGTCAACCTCGACGCGCACCTCGGCGCACCGAACGTCAACATGGTCACCTGCGGCGGCCAGGCCACGATCCCCATCGTCGCGGCCGTGTCGCGCGTGGCGAAGGTCCACTACGCTGAAATCGTCGCGTCGATCAGCAGCAAGTCGGCCGGTCCGGGCACCCGCGCCAATATCGACGAGTTCACCGAGACCACGTCGAAGGCGATCGAGGTTGTCGGCGGCGCCGCGAAGGGCAAGGCCATCATCGTGCTCAACCCGGCCGAGCCGCCGGTAATGATGCGCGACACCGTCTACACGCTGTCCGAGCTGGCCGACCGCGACAAGGTCGAGGCCTCGATCGAGGAGATCGTCCGTGCGGTGCACGCCTACGTGCCCGGCTACCGCCTCAAGCAGACCGTGCAGTTCGACGAGATCCCGGCCAGCGCGCCGCTCAATGTGCCGGGCCTGGGCCGCTTCAGCGGACTGAAGACTTCGGTGTTCATCGAAGTGGAGGGCGCCGCCCACTACCTGCCTGCCTACGCGGGCAACCTCGACATCATGACTTCCGCCGCGCTGGCCACGGCCGAGCGCATGGCGCAAGCGATGCTGAGTGCCAACGCCACCACTGAAGGAGCCTGCGCATGAGCAACACGGCCAAGAAACTCTATATCTCCGACGTGACGCTGCGCGATGGCAGCCACGCGGTTCGCCATCAATACTCGATCAAAAACGTGCAGGACATCGCACGAGCGCTTGACCGCGCGAAGGTCGACAGTATCGAGGTCGCGCATGGCGACGGCCTGCAAGGCTCCAGCTTCAACTACGGCTTTGGTGCGCACAGCGATCTCGAATGGATCGCCGCCGTCGCCGACGTGGTGGAGCACGCGAAGATCGCCACGCTGCTGCTACCGGGCATCGGCACCACGCATGACCTGAAGGCCGCCTACGACGCCGGTGCACGTGTCGTGCGCGTGGCCACGCACTGCACCGAGGCGGACATCTCGAAGCAGCACATCGAGTACGCACGCGAGCTCGGCATGGACACGGTCGGCTTCCTGATGATGAGCCACATGACCACGCCGGAGAACCTGGCCGTCGAGGCGAAGAAGATGGAAAGCTACGGCGCGACCTGCATCTATGTGGTGGACTCCGGCGGCGCGCTGACGATGAACGACGTGCGGGACCGCTTCCGCGCGCTCAAGGCTGTGCTGAACGCCGACACGCAGACCGGCATGCATGCGCACCACAACCTGTCGCTCGGCGTGGCCAACTCGATCGCCGCGGTCGAGGAAGGCTGCGACCGCATCGACGCCTCGCTGGCCGGCATGGGCGCGGGCGCGGGCAATGCGCCACTGGAGGTGTTTATCGCCGCCGCGGAACGCATGGGCTGGAACCATGGCACCGACCTTTACACGCTGATGGATGCGGCTGACGACATCGTGCGTCCGCTGCAGGACCGTCCGGTGCGCGTGGACCGCGAAACGCTCGCGCTCGGCTATGCCGGCGTCTATTCGAGCTTCCTGCGGCATTCGGAAGTGGCCGCGAACAAGTACGGGGTGAAGACTGTGGACATTCTGGTCGAACTCGGCAAGCGCCGGATGGTGGGCGGGCAGGAGGACATGATTGTCGATGTCGCGCTGGACCTGAAGAAGCGCGCGGCTGAAGCCCAGCAGTAAGAAAGGCTATGGGGATCACCGCGGAGTCTCTCCCCTCTCGCGCAAGCGGGAGGGGAGAAACCCGGCTGGCACCTATACCCGCAACAGAACCGCCACCAAGAGCGGCTCGCAGAACGAACGGAGACAACCAATGAACAGATTTCAACCCAGCGGGGCCAACCCGAGCACGAAGGACAGCATCACCACGATCGCCCTGTGCCTGGCCATTGCCTTGCTGGAAGGACTTGACCTGCAGTCGGCGGGCGTTGCCGCGCCGCGCATCGCGAAGGAATTCTCGCTGTCTGTGGCGCAGATGGGCTGGGCCTTCAGCGCCGGCGCGATCGGCCTGCTGCCGGGCGCGGCGCTGGGCGGGCGCCTGGCCGACCGCCTGGGCCGCAAGCGCGTGCTGATGCTGTCGGTGGCGCTGTTCGGCGCGTTCTCGCTGGCGACGACGCTGGTGTGGAACTTTGAAAGCCTGCTGGCCGCGCGCCTGCTGACAGGCCTGGGCCTGGGCGCCGCCATGCCGAACCTGATCGCGCTGTGCTCTGAAGCGGCTTCACCCGCGCAGCGCAGCACGGCCGTCGGCGCCATGTACTGCGGCATGCCGTTCGGCGCCGCGCTGGCGGCAGCGATCGGCATCATCAGTCCCGCCGACGAAGGCTGGCGGCACATCTTCTACGTGGGCGGTCTCGGGCCGCTGCTGATGGTGCCGCTGCTCGCGCTTTGGCTGCGCGAGTCGGCGCAGTTCGTCCGGGCGAAGTCCCAGTCCGCGAATAGCGCCGAACCCACGCCCGGCTTTATCGAGGCGCTATACGGCAGCGACCGTACGCGCACCACGCTTGCGCTCTGGGTCAGCTACCTGGGCACGCTGATCGTGCTGTACTTCCTGATGAACTGGCTGCCGTCGATGGTGCTGTCCAACGGCCTGACGCGCGTGCAGGCCGGCATCGCCATGATGATGTTCAACATCGGCGGCGGTATCGGCGCGGTCGGCATCGCCAACGTGATGGACCGCTTCGGGCGACGCCTCACGGTGGTGGGCATGTACGCGGGCATCGCGGTTGCGCTGGCGGGACTGGCCGGGGCGAGCGGGAGCCTGTCAATGGCGTGGGGCGCGTTCTTCTGCGGCCTGTTCCTGGTGGGCGGCCAGTCGGTGCTGTATGCGCTGGCCGGGCAGGCCTATCCGACGGAAGTACGCGGTACCGGCGTGGGCGCGGCGGTAGCGATCGGCCGGCTCGGCTCGATCCTCGGGCCGCTCGTTGCCGGGCAGCTGTTCGCACTGGGCCAGAGCGCATCGATGCTGGTGGCCGCCAGCATTCCGCTGATCGTCGTGGCGGCGCTCGCCGCGCTGACGGTGGTGGGCTCATTCTCGCCGCGCCTGGGTTCCGGGACGGCATTGCCGGGCGGGCGCGGCGCCTGAGCCGCACGCCACCTGCACACATACAGTTCAGTACAGATTCAATCGAACAAGGATGATCATCATGCAAGCCACTGCACAAGCCATCACCGAAACCAACACGAGCCGGTTCGTGACCGTGAAGGATGGCGACACCGAATTCCACATCCACTGCAACGATGTCGGGTCCGGCGCCGAAACCGTCGTCATGCTGCACGGCTCGGGTCCGGGCGCAACCGGCTGGGCCAACTTCAACCGCAACGTCGTGCCGCTGGTGGCGGCCGGCTACCGCGTGCTGCTGGTGGACTGCCCGGGCTGGGGCAAGAGCGACCCGGTGGTCAACACGGGCTCGCGCTCGGAACTGAATGGCCGCGTGCTCAAGGGCGTGCTCGACGCGCTTGACATCGAGCGCGTGCATATCCTCGGCAATTCGATGGGCGGCCACAGCGCGGTGGCGTTCGCGCTGGCCAATCCGCAGCGCGTCGGCAAGCTCGTGCTGATGGGCGGCGGCACCGGCGGCCCCAGCCTGTTCGCGCCGATGCCGACTGAAGGCATCAAGCTGCTCAACGGCCTCTACCGCGAGCCGTCCATCGAAAACCTCAAGCGCATGATGAACGTGTTCGTCTATGATGCCAGCTCACTGACCGACGACCTCATGCAGGCGCGCCTGGCCAATATGCTGGCGCGGCGCGATCACCTCGACAACTTCGTCAAGAGCCTGGCGGCGAACCCCAAGCAGTTCACCGACTACGGTCCGCGTCTGGGCGAGATCGCGGCGCCCACGCTCGTGATCTGGGGGCGTGATGATCGCTTCGTGCCGATGGATGTCGGCCTGCGGCTGATCGCCGGGATCCAGAATGCGCAGATGCATATCTTCAACCGCTGCGGGCACTGGGCGCAGTGGGAACATGCGGACGCGTTCAATCGGATGGTGGTGGATTTTCTGGCGCATTGAGGGAGCCGGCCACATGCACACCCCCAAATCGTTGATCTGAAGGTACGTTTTTGGTCTGCGATGGCATTTTGTGCTTGGCGGACGCTGTTCGGTGCCAAATACGGAGCAGAAAAGTTCTGATCTTCGTCCGACGCGTCAGTCGAATACGGTCTGCGGCTCATCAGTTCACTATGGCAACAGTCGTGAGGAAAGGCGCATACACAATGATGTATCGCCCGAGCGTAGCCGACAGCGGAGGGTTAGCGATGACCGGCCCACGACTGAACCGCTCATCATCGCGCATCGTGCCAGCGTGTGCTTTGGTACCGGCCTGCAGGTGCGGCTTTCCGCGCTGGGTATCGATACCCAGCTACCGGCTCCCCCTCACCCCATCCCCACCACACTGGACAGCAACATCTTCACCAGCACCGCCTGCCGCGTCGCCCCGGTCTTGGCAAAGATGCCGCGCAGGTGCGCCCGCACCGTGTTCTTCTTGACGCCAAGCCGTATCGCCGCTTCATCCAGCGTCAGCCCATCGACCATCAGCAAAGCCAGTTCGATCTCGGTCGGGGTCAGTTGGAACAGCTTGCGCAGGTTGGCGTGTGGGTTGCGCGGCGATCCCGCCGGGTCGCGGATGAACACCGCCACCGCGGGTCGGCGCGACTTGTCTTCGGTGCGATAGCTGAGCGGGATCGGCCGCACCAGCACGCTCAGGGGCGTGGGCGCGGCGGGCCGGCTCAGGGTGGTGACTTCGCTGCGCGGTGCGGCCAGCGCGTGGGCCTGGGCCGCGTCTTCCAGGATCTTGCGGAACCTGCGGTTTTCCACCGGACAGTGCGCGTGCAGCGCGCCCTCCGACAGGTACAGGCCGTCGCGCGCCTGCAGCAGGCGGCCGGCGACGTCGTTGGTCCGGATGGCCCTGCCGTGCTCGTCCAGGATCACCGTGCCGACCTGCAGCCGGTCCACGGCGTCCGCGTACAGGGACCCTTCAGAGGCCAGCACATCGAGCGCGGCATGGAGGTCGACGGCGCGCTTCAGGTGCGGCAGCAGGCCGTGCAGCAGTGCCTTGTCGGCCTCGCCGAAGTCCGGTCCCGCGTGGGCGCGGCTGATGAACAGCGCGCATTCCACGCCATCGGGCGTGAGCAGATTGGCCGCCAGGATATAGCGCAGGCCCAGCGGTTGAAGGTATTGCGTGTAGAAGGGGTGTGCCAGCCAGCCGGTTTCGCCAAACAGTTCGTCGGCGCTGAAGAGCCGGTCCGGGTGCAGGTCCAGGAAGGGGCACAGCGCGTAGTACTGCTCGCTGTACGACGGCTCGCCCGGCAGGTGCGGGCCGTAGTCGGAGGCATTGACGATCAGGCCCGGCCGGTCGGTGGCCGGGTGGCGCAGCACCAGCGTGACGAAGGCGGCGCCCAGGCGCTGGCGCACGCTTTCCAGGAAGCCGGCCCAGGGCACGGCTTCGGTCGGGCCCTGGTAGAGCTGGGCGAGCAGGGCGCTCAGCTCGGCGGCGGGCAGGGGGGCTGGCAGCATGATGGCGGTCCGTCGGGTCGTGGCAACAGTCAAAAGCGCGAATCTCGCCCTGATTGCTGACAAAACCCGCATGCCGCGGGTTTGCTCCCCTCTCCCGCTTGCGGGAGAGGGGCCGGGGGAGAGGGCAGGCATTGGCAGTATCGACAGCCTGCACTTCGTCGACACACCGGCCCTCTCCCCAACCCTCTCCCGCAAGCGGGAGAGGGAGCACACAACTGGTCATTCAGACTCAATGGCACTTGGCAAGCTTGTCCGCACTCTGAGACGCAAATCCCGCCGTTCCCATCGTACCGACCCCGTCCGCCGCCTCATCGTCCGTTCGGCCTAGGGCTTCTCCCGCAGCCACGCCACGATCCGCTCCGCCGCCTGCTCCGCGGTGTCGGCGGTGGTGTCGATGCGGATCTCTGGCCGCTCGGGCGGCTGGTACGGCGAATCGATGCCGGTGAAGTTCTTCAGCTCGCCGCGCCGCGCCTTGCGGTACAGGCCCTTGGGATCGCGTTGCTCGGCCACCGCCAGCGGCGTGTCGATGAAGACTTCGACAAAATCCCCGTCGCCGGCCAGTGCGCGGGCCATGTCGCGTTCCGAGCGGAACGGCGAGATGAAGGACACCAGCACGATCAGGCCGGCATCGAGCATCAGCCTTGCCACTTCGGCCACGCGCCGGATGTTCTCGACGCGGTCGGCCTCGGCGAAGCCCAGGTCCTTGTTCAAGCCGTGGCGAACGTTGTCGCCGTCGAGCAGGTAGGTGTGGTGGCCCAGCGCGTGCAGGCGCTTTTCCACCAGGTTGGCAATGGTGGACTTGCCCGCGCCGGAGAGCCCGGTAAACCAGACGATGCGCGGCGACTGGTGCTTGAGCGCGGCATGCGCGTGGCGGTCCACGTCGATGGCCTGCCAGTGCACGTTCTGCGCCCGGCGCAGCGCAAAGTGCAGCATGCCGGCGCCGACCGTGTTGTTGGTGAGGCGGTCGATGATGATAAAGCCGCCCAGCTCGCGGTTGCGCGCGTAGGGATCAAAGGCCACCGGCTGGTCCAGGTGCAGGTTGCACACGCCGATCTCGTTCAGCTCCAGCGTGCGCGCGGCCAGGTGTTCGAGCGTGTTGACATTGACCTTGTACTTGGGCTGCGCCACAGTCACGCCCACGGTGCGCGTGCCGAGCTTGAGCAGGTAGGGGCGCCCGGGCAGCATGGCGTCCTCGTTCATCCACACCAGCGTGGCCTCGAACTGGTCGGCCACCGCCGGCGGGTCTTCCGGGCAGGCCAGCACGTCGCCGCGGCTGATGTCGATCTCGTCCTCAAGCGTCAGCGTCACCGCCTGGCCGCGCATGGCGTGTTCGCACGCGCCGGCGGCGCCGACGATGCCGGCCACGCGGCTCTCGCGCCCCGAGGGCAGCGCGCGCACGCGGTCGCCACGGCGGATTTCGCCGGCGCTGATAGTGCCGGCAAAGCCGCGGAAGTCCAGGTTGGGCCGGTTGACCCACTGCACCGGCAGCCGGAACGGCTCGCCTTGCACGGGCGCGTTGTCGATCGGCACGTTCTCCAGGTGGGCCATCAGCGTCGGGCCGTGGTACCAAGGCGTATTCGCGCTGGGCGCGGTGATGTTGTCGCCGCGCAGGGCCGACATCGGAATGCAGGTGATATCGGTCAGGCCGATCTGCCGCGCAAACTCCCGGTACTCGTTCTCGATGCGCGTATGGACCTCGCGCGAGTAGCCGACCATGTCCAGCTTGTTGACGGCCAGCACCACGCGGCGGATGCCAAGCGTCGCCACCAGGTAGCTGTGGCGGCGCGTCTGGGTCTGCACGCCGCGGCGAGCATCCACCAGCAGGATGGCGAGGTCGGCGGTGGAGGCGCCGGTGACCATGTTGCGCGTGTACTGTTCGTGCCCCGGCGTGTCGGCCACGATGAACTTGCGCTTGTCGGTGGCGAAGAAGCGGTACGCCACGTCGATGGTGATGCCCTGTTCGCGCTCGGCGGCCAGGCCGTCCACCAGCAGCGCGAAGTCCAGGTCCTCGCCTTGCGTGCCCATCTTCTTCGAGTCGGCCTCGAGCTGGGCGAGCTGGTCTTCGAACAGCATCTTGGATTCATACAGCAGCCGGCCGATCAGCGTGCTCTTGCCGTCGTCGACGCTGCCGCAGGTGATGAAGCGCAGCAGGCTCTTGCTTTGCTGGGCGCGCAGGTAGTGGGCGATCTCGCCCGATGTGCCGGCGGGTTGCGCGGCGTCTTGCGAAAGCGCGGGCGCGGTGTCGATCAGGGTTTCCATCAGAAGTATCCCTCCTGCTTTTTCTTTTCCATCGAACCGGCCGAGTCGCTGTCGATCAGCCGTCCCTGGCGCTCCGAGGTGGTCGCCAGCAGCATTTCCTGGATGATGCCGCCGAGGGTGTCGGCCTCGCTCTCGATCGCGCCGGTGAGCGGGTAGCAGCCCAGCGTGCGGAAGCGCACCTTGCGCCACTGCGGCGTTTCTCCGGGGCGCAGCGGCAGGCGCTCGTCGTCGACCATGATCAGCGTGCCGTCGCGCTCCACCACCGGGCGCTCCTTGGCGTAGTAGAGCGGCACGATGGGGATGTCGTTCAGGTAGATGTATTGCCAGATGTCCAGCTCGGTCCAGTTGGACAGCGGGAACACGCGCAGGCTTTCGCCCTTGCGTTTGCGGGTGTTGTACTGGCGCCAGAGCTCGGGGCGCTGCATCTTCGGGTCCCAGCGGTGCTGGGCGGTGCGTACCGAGAACACGCGCTCCTTGGCGCGCGACTTTTCCTCGTCGCGCCGCGCGCCGCCGAAGGCGGCGTCAAAGCCATAGTGGTCCAGCGCCTGCTTCAGGCCCTGGGTTTTCCACACGTCGGTATGGACGGCGGAGCCGTGCTCGTGCGGGCTGATGTTGCGCGCCAGCCCTTCGGGGTTGACATGCACGCGCAGGTCCAGTCCGAGCCGCGCGACGGTCTGGTCGCGGAACGCGATCATTTCGCCGAACTTCCACGTGGTATCGACGTGCAGCAGCGGGAACGGCGGCCGCGCGGGGTGGAAGGCCTTCATGGCGAGGTGCAGCATCACGGCGCTGTCCTTGCCGATGGAATAGAGCATGACGGGGTTTTCGCATTCCGCCACCACCTCCCGCATGATGTGGATGCTCTCCGCCTCCAGTTGCTCCAGGTGGGTCAACATCGGGATCTCCTCTTGGTTTGCCGGCGCCGTGCAGGGATGGCGCGGTGGTCCGGCATGGGCACAAGGTAGCGAGCCGGGGCCCTGTGCCACTTCGTCCGGGCGGACTAAGAAATCACGGGCCGCGGCGTGCATTTCCTAGTCCACCCGGACGAGGCTGGAGCTGCCCCGCGCTGGGTATCGTTGCTGCGCCGACGAACCACGGGAGCAGGCAGATGGCGAACTCCGCCGAAGAACAATTGCTGTGCGGCCAGACCTGGGCCGAGTTTTGCGAGGTGCTCAAGCGCAGCGGGCAGCAGATCCTGCGCCCGGAGGCCCCGTCGGACGCGCTCACGCGCGCCGAGGGCTTCCGCTACCTGAGCCGCTTGCTGCGCATTGCGCTGGAGATGCATGTCGAGTTTGCCGATCCGGCGTTTCCCGGCTTCTTCTCGCCATCACACGAAACCGCGAAGATCGGCGCGGACAATCCGGACAATCTCTATCGCTACGCACGCCTGGACGGCAGTGCCGAGTACCGCATCCGCGGCCGGCGCGGCACGGTGGCCTACCTGAGTTTCGGCACGCAGAAGGGCGGCTACGAAACCGATGGGCGCATGGTCCAGACCGGCTTTCTCGACAGCAACGGGCTGGCGGTGGGGGCGGATGGCAGTTTCGAAATCGTCCTCAGCGCGCGCCAGCACGAAGGCAACTGGGTGCGCATGGAGGCGGGCACCAATGCACTGGTGGTGCGGCAGACCTTTATGGACCGCAAGGCGGAGACCCCGGCCGAACTGCGCATCGAGCGCCTCGATGGCGCAGACAAGCCGCCGCTGCTCGATGCCGGGCGCCTGCATGGCGGCCTGCTGCGCGCCGCGGGCTTTGTCGAGAGCACCGCGCGCATCTTCGCCGACTGGGCCCAGGGCTATGGCGGCCATGTCAATGCACTGCCGCCCGCCGACCAGGCCGTATGCCAGGCGGCAGGCGGCGATCCCAACATCTTCTACTACCACTCCCGCTGGGCACTGGCGGACGACGAAGCGCTGGTGGTCGAGGTGGACCGGGTGCCGCCTTGCGATTTCTGGAACTTCCAGATCAACAACTACTGGATGGAGTCGCTCGACTACCGCTACCACGACATCTGCCTGAACAAGCACAGTGCCCGGCCGGATGCCAACGGCGGCGTCACCGTCATCCTCAGCGCGCGCGATCCGGGCCTGCCCAACTGGCTGGAAACCGCGGGGCACCGCAACGGCACCATGTGCTGGCGCTGGGTGGGGGCGGCGCAACCGGTGCATCCGCGCACGCGCGTGGTCAAGCTGGCATCGCTCAGGGAAGAAATCAGGGAGAACGCATGAACACCATCGCATCCGGACACGCCACGGTGCTTGACGTGGAGCGCCTGCTGGCTCAGGCCAGCGAACAGGCCGGCGGACTGACTGACTTTGGCCCGGGCGACTACCGCGAGGCCCTGGCGGTGCTGTCCGGCTCGCTCGCACGTGAAGCCGGGTTGTCGCCACAGGGCGCACAGATGCTGCAAGGCAAGCTGCAGGCGCAACTGGTGAACCGGCTGGTGATCCAGGACTACTGCCGGCGCCATCCCGAGATCCTGGCAGAGCGCGTCGACGATCCGCTGGTGATCGTCGGCCTGCCGCGCACCGGCACCACGCTGCTGCAGCGCATGCTGGCCACGGACGCAAGGTTTCACTCGGCGGCGTGGTGGGAAACGCGCTACCCGGCGCCGCTGCCCGGCGAGGACGCGCGCGACGCCGGCCGGCGCATCGGGCTGGCGCGCGAGGAAGTCGCGCAGATGATCCGCTTTATCCCGGACATCCTCGCCATCCATCCGCTCGACGCCATGGCGGCCGACGAGGAATTCATGCTGATGGAGCATTCCTTCCTGTGCGCGATGGATTCCTATGCCAACGTGCCGTCTTATACCGACTGGCTGGCGCGGCAGGACCGCACGCAGGTCTATGCCTACCTGAAGACCATGCTGCAGTTCCTGCAGTGGCAGAAGCGGCAGCGCGGCGAGGCGCCGGCGCAGCGGTGGGTGCTGAAGGCGCCGCAGCACCTGCATACGCTGGAAATCCTGTTCCGGGTCTTCCCCGGCGCGCAGGTCGTGCTGACCCATCGCGATCCCACCCAGACCATTGCGTCGATGGCCAGCATGGCGCATACGCTGTGGAAGCTGTACGCCGATGCGCCCGATGCCGCCACGGTGGGGCGGCAGTGGAGCGGGCAGATGCAGCGTGCCACCGCGCATGCCATGACGGTGCGCGACGGGCTGCCTGCCGATCGCTTCCTCGACGTGCGCTTCGAAGATACGGTGAGGGATCCCTTCGGCGTGGCGCAGGCGGTCTACCGCTTTGCCGGCATGCTGCTGACCGAGTCCGCCCGCGCCGGCATGTGGGCATGGATGGAGGGCAACCCGCGCAGCCAGCGCGCGGCCCACGCCTATACGCTGGAGCAGTTCGGCCTGAGCCAGGAACAACTGGAACGCGATTTCGCCGGCTACCGCGCGCGGCATATCCTGAAGCAAAACTAAGACAGCGCACTGCGCATCACAGGAGACAACATCATGCTGTTGAAGGACAAGATCGTCATCGTATCCGGCATCGGTCCCGGACTGGGTGTCAAGCTCGCCGTGGAAGCGGCGCGGGAAGGCGCCCGTGCCGTTGCCATCGCCGCGCGCACCGCGGCGAAGCTGGACGACGCCCAGGCCCGCATCGATGCACTGGGGGCCGACTGCGAAGTGCTCAAGGTGGTGACCGACATCACCGACCGGGTCCAGTCCCGGCACCTGGCCAGCGAGACCATGCGCCGCTTTGGCCGCATCGACGCGCTGGTCAACAGCGCCTTCCAGCACGGCAATTTCCCCGAGCCGGTGGCAGCGGCTGATCTGGATGTCTGGCGCCAGGTGTTCGACACCAACGTGTTCGGCACCATGACGCTGACGCAGGAAGTGGCGGCGCTGATGAAGCCGCAGGGCGGCGGCGCCATCGTCATGATCAACACCCAGGCCACGCGCAAGCCGATGCCCGGCGAATCGGGCTACGCGGCGTCCAAGGGCGCGCTGGCGGTGGCGGTCAAGTACCTGGCGCGCGAACTGGGCCCGCATGGCATCCGCGCCAACAGCATTTTCATGGGGTGGATGTGGGGCGAGCCGGTGCAGGGCTATGTGCGCCACGCCGCGGCGGAACAGGGCGTGAGCGAGGACACCGTGATCGCGCCGGTGACCGCCCAGATTGCGCTGGGCCGCATGCCGACCGACGACGACTGCGCGCGCGCTGCGCTGTTTCTCGTGTCAGACTACGCTAGGGCCATCACCGGCGCCTCGCTGGATGCCAACGGCGGCGATTTCATGCCCTGAGACCTGACCACCGCAAGCCTGCCATGACACGCTACTTTGCCTTCAACGGCGATGCCGACGGCCTGTGCGCGCTGCAGCAACTGCGCCTGGCGGATGCCGGCGACGCCACGCTGGTCACCGGCGTCAAGCGCGATATCCGGCTGCTCGAACGCATCGACGCCGGGCCGGGCGACACCGTGACCGCACTGGACATTTCGCTCGAGCAGAACCGCGCCGGCCTGATGCGGCTGCTCGGCGCCGGTGCGCGGGTGGACTATTTCGACCACCACCATGCCGGCGAACTGCCCGGACATGCCGGTCTGCGCGCGCATATCGACGAAGGGCCGGAGGTCTGTACCAGCATCCTGGTCGACCGCCACCTGGATGGCTGCCACCGGCGCTGGGCAATCACCGCCGCGTTCGGCGATAACCTGGGCGGCGTGGCGCGTGCGCTGGCGGCGCGGTCGGGGTTGGGCGAGTGCGAAACCGCGGTGCTGGAACAGCTGGGCACGTGCCTGAACTACAACGCCTATGGCGAGTGCGTGGCGGACCTGCATTTCGATCCCGCCGAGCTGGCGCGGCACATGCTGCCGTTTGCCGACCCGCTGGCCTTCGCGGCGCAATGCGGGCCCTATGCGGTGCTGTGCGACGGCTACGAGGACGACATGGCCCGCGCCCGCTGCCTGGCGCCCGCCTATGAAGTGCCCGGCGCCGCGCTGCTGGTGCTGCCTGACGCGCCGTGGGCGCGGCGCGCGATCGGCGTGCTGGCCAATGAACTGGTGCGCGGCCGGCCCGGCGACGCCATCGGCCTGCTCTCGCCGAAGTCCGGCGGCGGCTTTGCGGTCAGCGTGCGGGTGCCCGCCCACAGCGCCACCGGGGCGGCCGATTTCTGCCGCGGCTTCGAGACCGGCGGCGGGCGGCGCCTGGCAGGCGGCATCAACCACCTGCCAGACGCCGAAGTAGAGCGCTTCACGCGCAGCTTTGCCGATTGCTTCGGTCCCCGTTCCTGACTGATCAGCACGGCGGCACGAACTCCGTGACCTCCAGGTCGAAGCCGGTGACGGCGCGATACGGCACCGGATGGCTGAGCAGGCGCAGCTTGTGCGCGCCCACATCGCGCAGGATCTGCGCCCCGACCCCCAGCGCGCGTTGCGCGAAGGCCGGCGCCGGCGTGGCGGCGGCCGGCGCTGCCAGCCGGTCCAGCCGCTGCTGCGGCGATTCACGTTCATCCAGCAGCACCAGCACCCCGCAACCTTCGGCGCCGATGCGGGCGAGCGAGCGCTCCAGGTTCCAGGCGGGCAGGGCCGGCGTGCCGAAGCCCAGCACATCGCGCTGCATTTCCACCGCCTGGACGCGCGTCAGCACCGGGCGCTGCGGGTCGGGCTGACCCAGCACCAGCGCCAGATGGAGCGCATCGACCGGCGCGTCATGGTAGGCGTGCACGGTGAAGCATCCGAACGGCGTGGCCAGTTCCGTCGAGTGCGTGCGGCGTAGCGCGCCTTCGGTCAGCAGCCGGTGGTGGATCAGCCCGCTGATCGAAACCGCCGGCAGGCCGTGGTGCCGCGCGAAGGCCAGCAGGGCCGGGCCGCGCAGCAGGTCGCCGTCGTCATCGAGCAGCATCGCGTAGGCGCCGGCGGCGACGCGCCCGGCCAGCGCCGGCAGGTCGGAGCACGCTTCGGCAAAGCCCGCGCGGCGCAGCACGCCGTCGGGCTGTGCCACCACCGGGAAGATGTGGCCGGGCTGGACCAGGTCATGCGGCTGCGCGCGCGCTGCCGCCGCCACGCGCAGCGTGAGCGCGCGGTCGGCGGCGGAGATACCGGTGCTGACGCCGCTGGCCGCTTCGATCGACACGGTGTAGCGCTCGCGCTGGCGGTGGTTTGCAGCCATTGGCGGCAGCTGCAGCAGCGCGCGGCGCGCCTCGGTGATCGCCATGCAGACCAGGCCGCGCGCCTCGGCGGCCATGAAGTTGACATCGGCCTCGCCGGCGCGCTCGGCGGCAACCAGAACGCAGCCGGTGGCCTCGTCGGTCTCGTCTTCGGTCACCAGCACACGCTGGCCCGCGGCCAGCGCCGCGAGCACGTCGGCCATCGGCGGCAGGGAGGTGGCGGCGCTCATGCTGCCTCCTGCCGGCCGTTGCCGCCGATGTTGCCACTGAAAGCCTGGCGCAGTGAGGCCGCGGCCGTATCCAGCGCATGGCTGGCGGCATCGATCATCCCTTGCATGCTGATAAAGCCGTGGAACTGGCCGGGCCAGCGGCGCACGGTGGCGCTGCCGCCCGCGCGCTGCAGCGCCTCGCCATAGGCCTCGCCCTGGTCGCGCAGCGGGTCGTATTCCGCGGTGATGATGGTGGCCGGCGGCAGGCCGTGCAGCTCGCGCTGGTGCAGCGGGCTGGCGCGCACATCGGCGGCGTCGGCGGGGTTGGCCAGGTACTGGGCGCGATACCAGTCCAGTTCCGCGGCGCTGAGGAAATAGCCCTGCGCGCATTCGCGGTAGCTCGCGCTGGCGGCCGCGGCGTCGCTGCAGTCCAGGTAGGGGTAGAGCAGCAACTGGTGCCGCAGCGCGATGCCGCTGCCGCGCAACTGCTGGCAGGCCACGGCGGCAAGGTTGCCGCCGGCACTGTCGCCGGCCACGGCCAGCCGGGCGGGGTCGGCGCCCAGTTGCGCCGCGTGCGCGGCGGCCCAGCGCACGGCTGCGACGGCGTCGTCGGCGGCGGCCGGGAAGCGCGCCTCCGGCGCGAGCCGGTAGTCGACCGACAGCACCAGCGCACCGCTGCGGCGCGCCAGGCCGCGGCAGATGTTGTCGTGCGAATCGAGGCCGCAGAGGACAAAGCCGCCACCATGGAAATAGACCACGAGCGGCAGTGCCGTGCTGCCTTCGGGCCGCTGGTTGGGGCAATAAAGACGGGCCCGCAGCGGGCCTGCCGCGCCATCGATGGTCAGGTCTTGCTGCGTGGCGATGGTGTCGCCGGGCGCGAACGCGGGCATGGCCGCCAGCGCGGCGCGGTAGTCGGCGGCGCGCAGGGTGGAAAAGTCGGGGCTGGGCATGGCGGCCATGGCCTCAAGCACGGCGCGGGCCTGGGGATCGAGCGGCATGGAGTCTCCTGGATTGCAGTGGGGAAATCAGTGTCAAAGCGCGAACGCCGGCGGGGTGCCGGCGGCAATGCCTTGCGCGCGCGCCAGCGCCGCATGCACGGCCTGCTCGTGCGGCAGGATCCAGAACTGGCCGGCCGAGACCCCGTCCAGGATGCGGCGCGCGACCGCGTCCGGCGTCATGCCGGCGGCAATGCCGTTGCGCAGCGCGCCGTTCATCTGGTCCACCTCCTGCGGCCCGCCGCCGTCAAGGCCGGCCGCGATGCCGGTGGCCACCGGCCCGGGGCAGACCACGGACACGCCCAGCGGCAGGCCCGCCGCCTGCAGCTCCAGCGCGAGCCCTTCGCTCAGCGCCACCACCGCTTGCTTGGACAGCGTGTAGGGGGCCAGCCAAGGCCCCACGGCCAGGCCGGCCATCGAGGCCACGTTGACGATATGGCCCGCGCCTTGCGCCGCCATGCGCGGCACGAAGCAGCGCAGCGCGTGCAGCACGCTCCACAGGTTGACGCGCATCACGTGGTCGAACACCTCCGGCGGCAGTTCCCAGCAGCGGCCGGTGGCGAGCACGCCGGCGTTGTTGACCAGCAGGTCGACGCGGCCCAGGCGCAGGAAGCTCTCCTCGCACAGGTGCTCGATCTGCCGCACGTCGCAGACATCGGTGGGCACGGCGATGACGTTTTCCCCCTGGCCGGCAAGCGCCGCGCGCGCCGCCTCAAGCGCGCGGGCGTCGATATCGGCCAGCGCCAGCGCCCAGCCTTGCGCGGCCAGCGCCTGCGCGAGCGCGCGGCCGATGCCGCTGGCCGCTCCGGTGATCACTGCGGCCTGCTGCCGCGGGTTTGCCGCCATGGTCGTGGTTCTCCGTGAAAAGAAGGCGGCGGGAATCGCCGCGCATGGCTGACTTGTAGCGGCAGCGCGGCGGCACGGCATCGTCTGTTTGGGTAGGACAGGGGCATCACGCGGCGTGTAGGGGTTTGCCCTTGAACGGCAGGGATGGGTCTGTCCTTAGTCTGTTTGGAGTATGTGTTCGGCCCGCCGGCGCGTGAGGATTGGCCTGTCCCGCAGGACTAGTCCGGCCAGTGTTTTTAGCCGGTCTTGCCTAGTCCGCTGAATCATTGAAATGGGAGGTGAAGGACATGTCATGCGGGATGCAGCGCTAGGGCGAAGCAGGGGTTTCGGATTGCATTGCAATCCGCCTGCGTAGCGACATGCGCTTGCAAGCGCATGTGCGCCCTGCAAGGGCAAAGCGCAGCAATAGCACGGCTATTGCGAGCATTTGCAACGACGCGATGCGCCCGCATGACATGGCAGGCACCGACCAATTTCAGTGATTCAGCGGACTAGGGCAAACCATGAAGGCGGGGGCAAGCCGCGACCCCTTTGCCGTCCCTATAATCAGGGCACAAAAAAGGGCCACAGAGCCCGTAGCAGGCCAGCGCCGACCCGGCAAGTCCGAAGCGCTGCGCACGCCACAATGGAGACAGAGGAAATGCTGATGGAGGTTAGCCAGAACCAGGCGGCCGCACACCTGTTCGCGCAGGCGACGGTGTCGCTGTCGGAGTTCAGCACATTGCTGGGCAATATCTACCAGGGGCCGATGGAGCAGGTGCCCTGGGGCAAGGCACTGGAACAGATCCGCCGCCAGCTCAATGCCAACTATTGCACGCTGATCCTGCGCTCGCCGGCCACGGACCGGCCCGGGCTGATGATCAATGCGTCCGAGCATGGCTCGACCCTGCCGGGCGAGACCTCCTACAACAACTACTACTACGCGCTCGACCCGTTCATCGGCCTGCCGTCGGACCGGGTGGTGACCATCGATGAACATCTCGGGCCCGGCGCCTGGTGCCAGAGCGAGCTCTACCAGCAGTTCCTCAAGGACATCGGCATCCGCTATATCCTTGGCGCGGACCTGCGTACCGATGACGGCGTCGAATGCCGCTTCCGCGTTTGCCGCCAGCATGACGGCCGCGACTTCTCCGCCGCGGACAAGGCGCTGTGCACCGCGCTGCTGCCCCACCTGACGCGCGCGGTGGACCTGCACTCGCGCATCGACGTGGTTGAATCCGAGCGCACCGTGTATGCCAGCGCCATCGACCGTATGCTGGTCGGGATGGTGATCCTGGACGAGTCCGGCGCCATTATCAAGACCAATGCCGCCGCCGATGAAATCCTTGGCGCCAAGGATGGCATCCGCGTCGCCAAAGGCGGGCTGGATGTGGAATACGGCCAGGAGAACCGCAAGTTCCAGCGCCTGCTGCGCCAGGCCATGATGGGCCACCTGGGCACCACGCCGGCGCTGATGGAGGCGATGTCGATCACGCGCCCGTCCGGCAGCGCCAGGCTGGGCGTGCTGATCCGCACCATCCCGCTCAGCGAGTGGTCCGAGGACAACCGCAAGCGCCCCGCCTGCGTGGTGTTCATCCGCGATCCGGAGCGACGCTCGCAGGCGTCGCACGAGGTGGTGCGCCAGCTCTTTGACTTGACCCCGGCCGAGACGCAGCTGGCGCTGCAGCTGGCCAACGGGCTCACGCTCGATGAGGCCGCGGACGAGCTCGGCATCAGCAAGAACACGGCGCGCGCGCACCTGCGCGCCATCTTCTCCAAGACCGGCGTGACCCGGCAGGCCACGCTGGTCCGCATGCTGCTGAGCAGCGTGATTTCGCTGGGCTAAGCCACGTAACGCACGTCAAGGCTTTGCGCTGAGCACCAGCGCAAAGCCTTCCGGCGTTTCCAGCACCGCGCGGGTCTCATGCGGTCCCTGCGCCGCGGGCAGCGTCACGCTGGCCCCGGCGTCCACCAGACGCCCGATCGCGGCGGCGATATCGTCACCGTCATCCACCTTGAAGGCCAGCGCGGGCTGGTTCACCAGGCGTTCCTCGCCGGCCACCAGCGCCAGCGTCAGCGCGCCCGCGTCGAGCGCGCAATAGCGGTTTCCGTCGCGAAACTTCACCGGTAGTCCGAGTCCTTCCGTGAAGAACGGCAGCGCGGTATCGATGTCCGCGACGGGGTAAAGCAGCAGCCTGGCTTGCATGATGTCCTGATCCTCCTGGTGAATGCGGGCGTGATGCCCGTGGCCAATGATAGGGACGCTCCATGTACTGCTCATAATCCAATCAGACGATGTTGCAACGCCTTGCGCCGACCACACTGCGATCACACAGGCCGCTTCGGGCCGGAGGCGCGGCAACGGGCGGCGCCCCCGGCGGCGGTCCTGAACCATCAATGCCAGAGAAGGGGACTGCAATGCGTTTTTCACTGATCTATGAAGCCCAGACCGTCGATGCCTCGCGTGCCGGCGACCACAAGGTGTTCGATGAAATCATGGAACAGGTGGTGCTGGCCGAGGACATGGGCTTTGACGTGGTCTGGGCGGTCGAGCACACCGCACTGACCAACTATGCGCACATGAGCGCGCCGGAAACCTTCCTGGCCTTCGTTGCCGGGCGCACGCAGCGTATCGGCATCGGCCACGGCGTGGTGTGCCTGCCGCCGGCGATGAACCATCCGGTCAAGGTGGCCGAGCGCATCGCCACGCTGGACATCCTGTCCGGCGGCCGCGTGCACTTCGGCGTGGGCAAGGGCGGCACCCAGCAGGAGGCCGGCACCTTCGGCTACGACCTGAACAGCCTGCACCCGATGATCGACGAGTCGATGTACCTGATCCCGAAGATCCTCACCCAGGATGAGATCGAGCACGACGGCGAGTTCATCAAGATCCCGCGCCGCCCGATCCACCCCAAGCCGCGCCAGGATCCGCACCCGCTGATGTACCTGGCCTGCACCAATGCCGAAACGCTGCAGCGCGCCGGCGCGCGCGGCATGGGTGCGCTGGTGCTCGGCTTTGGCGGCCCCGAGGATGTCGCCAGGAAGAACGAGATCTACCGTGCCGCGTGGGAGACCCGCAAGCCGGAGGACCAGGTGGGCTTCCGCCCGCACCAGCACCTGGCCGCGCTGTGCCCGACCATCGTGCTGGAGGACGGCCTGGCCGCGCGCAAGATCGGCATCAAGGGCCAGCGCTATTTCATGGAGTCGCTGTCGTACTGGTATGCCGGCGGCGAGCGGCCCGACCCGTCCACCTGGGACGACGAGCATGTCACCGCCACGGACGCGCAGGGCAAGGCCGTCATCAACACGAAGTTCGCCTCCGAGAAGGTCTCGGTGGATTTCAGCGATCCGTCGATGATGATGCTCAACCCCAACCATGCCTACGGCACCGTCGAGGACTGCATCGGCTACGTGCAGCGCCTGATCGATTCGGGCGCCGACGAGATCCTGTTCATCTGCCAGATGGGCACGGTGCCGCAGTGGGCGCAGCTGGAAACCATCCGCAATATCGGCGAGCACGTGATCCCGCACTTCCGCAAGCAGGGACGCAAGCTGCGCGCGCTGGCCTGATCGCGGGGCTTCCTCCCCCGACGGGTTTGCTCCCCTCTCCCGCTTGCGGGAGAGGGGCCGGGGGAGAGGGTCAGCGCATCCACGAAGTCCCACTCACCAAATCGCGACATAGCTAGTCCCAACAGACGATGGCACCCCGCCCCGCCGGTGCAAACATCGATGCCAGCCCAAGACAAAGCGACATAGCAACAAGGAGACCGCGGTGCATCACGACAACAATCCCAAGGAACTGGCGGCACGGCTGATCGCGCGCGCCGAGCAGATGATTCCGGTGCTGGCCGGGCGCGCCGCGCAGGCCGAGGCCGAAGCGCGCATTCCCGCCGAGACCATTGCCGATATGCAGGCCGCGGGCTTCTTCAAGGTGCTGCAGCCCCGCCGCCACGGCGGCTACGAGCTCGATCCGCAGACCTTTTTCCGCATCCAGATGGCGCTGGCCAAGGGCTGCATGTCCACCGCCTGGGTCTATGGCGTGGTCGGCGTGCACAACTGGCAGCTGGCGCTGTTCGATGAGCGCGCGCAGCAGGAAGTGTGGGGCCGCGATCCGGCCACGCTGATCGCATCGACCTATATGCCAGTGGGCAAGGTCACGCCGGTCGAAGGCGGCTATCGCTTCTCCGGCCACTGGAAGTTCTCCAGCGGCAGCGAGTTGTGCGACTGGATCTTCCTGGGCGGGCTGGTGCCGCCGGCAGAGCCGGGCGGCGCCTATGACTACCGCACCTTCCTGCTGCCGCGCTCCGACTACAAGATCGTGCGCAACTGGGATGTGCTGGGCCTGCGTGCGACCGGCAGCCATGACATCGTGGTCGACGACGTGTTCGTGCCCGATTACCGCACCCACCGCGCCGTCGATGGCGCCATGGGCACCAGCCCGGGGCTGGCGGTCAATGACGCGCCGCTGTACCGGCTGCCGTTCGCGCAGATCTTTGTGCGCGCGGTGTGCACCGCCTGCATTGGCGCGCTGGAAGGCACGCTCGATGACTTTGTCGCCTATGCCGACGGCCGCGTCAGCAGCAACGGTGGCGGCAAGACCGCGGAAGACGGCGGCGCGCAGATGGCTTGCGCCAACGCGCAGCTCGCCATCGACGAGATGCGGACCATCCTTGAGCGCAATTTCGACGAGCTGCTGGCCATTGCGCGTGAGGGCGGCCAGGTGCAGACCCCGCGCCGCCTGCATTTCCGCTACCAGTCCGCACAAGTGGCCGAGCGCTGCGCGCAGCTGGCCAATGGGCTGCTGCGCTATGCCGGCGGCAACGGCATCTACCGCAGCAACCCGATGGTGCGCCGTTTCCTCGACCTGCATGCGGCCCGCGCCCACTACGCCAACAACCTGGACCGCTTCGGCCAGAACCTGGGCGGCGTAATGATGGGCCGCGCCAACACTGACTTCTTCATCTGAGCCGCGCGCCGGCACGGAGACCCAATATGAGCCAGAGCAGAGCGCGCATGCAGCCCAGCGAGTTTGACGTGGTGGTGGTCGGCTCGGGCGCCGGCGGCATGCTGGCCGCCTGCCGCGCCGTGGACCGCGGACTGTCGGTGGTGGTGCTGGAAAAGAGCGGCCAGTACGGCGGCACCTCGGCGGTGTCCGGCGGCGGCATCTGGATTCCGCTCAACCACCATATCGCGCCGGCAGGGGGGCACGACGACTACGCCATGGCGCTGGAGTACATACTGGCGTGCGCCGGCGAGCACGGTGATCCGCAACGGGTACGCGCCTATCTTGAGCAGGCGCCCCGCATGCTCCAGTACCTGGAGCAGCAGGCCGGCGTGCGCTATTACACGCTGCCGCGCTACGCTGACTACTTCCAGAAGCTTCCGGGTGCGATGCCGGGCTACCGCGCGCTCGACCCGATGCCGTTCGACGGCGCGCAGCTGCGCGAGGAATTCTCGCGGCTGCGGCCGCCGTCGCCGGGCACGCTGGTGGGCGGGCGCGTGGCCGTGACCTCGGCCGAGGCGCATGCGCTGCTGTGCCGCGCACCCGGCTGGTTTGGCCTGGCGGTGCGCCAGTTTGCCCGTTACTGGCTCGACCTGGGCTGGCGCCGCAAGACCCGGCGCGACCGCCGGCTCACGCTCGGCAACAGCCTGGCCGGCGGCCTGCGGCGGGCGATGATGGACCGTGCGATTCCGCTTTGGCTCGACACCGCGCTGCAGGACCTGATCGTCGAGGAAGGTACCGTCCGCGGCGTGCGCGCGGTGCAGGACGGGCGTGTGGTGGAGATTCGCGCGCTGCGCGGCGTGATCCTGGCCGCCGGCGGTTTCGAGCGCAATCAGGCCATGCGCGAACAGTACCTGCCGCAACCGACCCAGGCCGCCTGGAGCGCGACGCCGCCCAATAACACGGGCGACGGCATCCGCGCCGCCCAGGCCGCCGGTGCCGGCGTGGCGCTGATGTCCCACGTCTGGGGCGCACCCACCGTGCCTGTGCAGGGCGAGGAAAAGCAGCGCGCGCTCTTTATCGAACGCGCCATGCCCGGCTGCCTGGTGGTGAACGGGCAGGGCCGGCGCTTCGTCAATGAGGCCGCGCCGTATTCCGAGTTCGTGCCTGCCATGTACCGCGACCACGAGAAGACCGGCAGCAGCGTGCCGGCGTGGATGGTGTTCGACGCCACCTTCCGCCACAAATACCCGTGCGGGCCGATCCTGCCCGGCTCGGTCATGCCGGACCGCAGCATTCCGGCGAGCCTCGCCGGCATCCTGGTGCGTGCCGACTCGCTGGCGCAGCTGGCGCGGCAGATCGGTGTCGATGCCGGCGGCCTGGCCGACAGCGTGGCCCGCATGAACCGCTACGCGGCCACCGGCGTGGACGAGGAGTTCGGCAAGGGCGACAACCTGTTCGATACCTACTACAGCGACCCGGCAGTGCAGCCCAACCCGTGCCTGGCGCCGATCGGCAAGGCGCCGTTCTACGCCGTGCGCATCGATGCCGGCGATATCGGCACCAAGGGCGGCCTGGTGACGGATGCCAGTGCGCGCGTGCTGCGCGACGACGGCAGCGCCATTGCCGGGCTGTTCGCCATCGGCAATACCAGTGCCTCGATGATGGGCACCAGCTATCCCGGCGCGGGCTCGACACTGGGCCCGGCCATGACCTTCGGCTTTATTGCTGCCGACGTGCTCTCGCAGAACACACGCCAGCCTGCCGCCGCGCCCCAAGCTCAAACCGTACAGGAGGCCTTATGAGCGCCAACCTCGAACCCAGCATCGCGTTGCGCGATGACATGCTGATGGCGATGCGCCGCATGGCGCGCTCGGTGGCGGTGATCAGCTGCCGCCATGGCGAGCGCCGCTATTCGATGTCCGTGACCGCAGTCGATTCGCTGTCCGCGGACCCGCCTTCGCTCCTGATCTGCATCAACCGCAATGCTTCGATCTACCCGCCGCTGGATGCCGGTGCGGACTTCTGCATCAACCTGCTGGCGGCCGACCACCGCGATATCGCGGTGGATTGCAGCGGCCGGCTCAAGGGCGAGGAACGCTTCACCAGTGGCGAGTGGCAGGACGACCTGCTCGGCGTGCCATACCTGCGCGACGCCCAGGCGAACCTGGTCTGCCAGCAGGATGGCCGCTTCGACTATGGCACGCACGCGGTCTTCATCGGGCGCCTGCGCGAGGTAAAGCTGGCCGGCGAGGTGTCGCCGCTGGTCTATGTCGACGGTGCCTATACCACGTCCGCGCCGCTTGGCGCACTGTGTTCTGCATAAGCCGGGAGCGCAAGCCAGCATGTACCCTCCGCCCGATTCCGCCACGCCGGTCCACGCGCCGCTGCGCCTGGACGATCCGGACGAACATCCGTGGCAGGCCACCTGCGATGCCGTGGTGGTGGGCTTCGGCGCTGCCGGGGCCTGCGCCGCGCTGGAAGCCGCGCATGGCGACGCGCGCGTGATTGTCGCGGAACGCTTCGAAGGCGGCGGCGCCAGCGCCAAGAGCGGCGGGGTGGTCTACGCCGGCGGCGGCACGCCCTACCAGTGCGCCGCGGGCTATGCCGATACCCCGCAGGCGATGGCGGACTACCTGCGCCAGGAGACGGGCGGGGTCGTCAGCGATGCCACGCTGCAGGCGTTCTGCCAGCGCAGCCGCGAGATGATCGGCTGGCTGGAAGGCCTGGGTGTGCGCTTTGCCGCCACCGTGCCGCCGCGCAAGACCTCGTATCCGGCGCAGCCCTATTACCTCTACTACTCTGGCAACGAAGCGGTCGCCGCGTATGCGCAGCATGCCGCGCCTGCGCCGCGCGGTCACCGCGTGAAAGGCCCCGGCATGTCCGGCCGCACGCTGTACGCCGTACTGCGCGGCGCCGTGCAGGCCCGGCCGGAGGTGACGGTGATGCGCCAGACCGCGGCGCGGCGGCTGATTCTCGACCAGGGCGGTGCGGTTGTCGGTATCGAGCTGTGGCAGCTGCCGCCGGGCCGCCACCAGAAGCGCCACGCCCGCCTGGCGCGCCTGGCCGAGCGCCTGCACAACGCCGCACCGGGGCTGGCCGACCTGCTGCGCGAGCGCGTGCTGCAACTGGAACTGCGCCATGCGCGCCCGGTTGCGGTGCGCACCGGCGCGGTGGTGCTGGCCACCGGGGGCTTTGTCTTCAACCGCGCCATGGTGGCGCGCCACGCCGGCAAGTACCTGCAGGCCTGGCGCCTTGGCGCGACCGGCTGCGACGGCAGCGGCATCCGCCTCGGTGAGTCGGCGGGCGCGGCCACGCGGCACCTGGAGCGGGTCTCGGCGTGGCGCTTCATCAATCCGCCGTTCGACTGGGCGCGCGGCTGCGTGGTCGACGCGCAGGGTGCGCGCATCGGCAATGAGGAAACCTATGGCGCCACCCTTGGCCATGCCATCTGCGAACGACACGGCGGGCGGGCCTGGCTGATCCTGAACCGCGAACTGGCGCGCGCCGCCCTGCGCGAATGCCTGGGCGGCCGGCTGTGGGCGTTCCAGGCCTTGCCCGCGGCGCTGCTGATGCTGGCGGGAGCGCGGCGCGCCTCCAGTCTCGAAGCGCTTGCCAGCAAACTGGGCATGCCCGGCGCGGCGCTGCGGGCCACCGTCGATGCCTGTAACGCCGCGGCCCGCGGCGAGATCCCCGATCCGGCCGGCAAGTCGGCGCCGATGTGCGCGTCGCTCGAGAACGGGCCGTGGCTTGCCATCGACATCTCGGTCAACAGCCGCGTCTTTCCGTGTCCGGCCATCACGCTGGGCGGATTGTCGGTGGAAGAGTCCAGCGGGCGGGTATTGGCCGCCGCTGGCGGGGCGCCCATAGCTGGGCTCTACGCCGTGGGCCGCACTGCCGTTGGCATCGCATCCAACCATTACGTAAGCGGCCTGTCGCTTGCCGACTGCATCTGGTCGGGGCGCAACGCGGGCCGCCACCTGACACGACAGCCTGCCGGCGACCGGCAGGCATACACCAACGAGGAGACTACCCATGAGCCAACGTACTGAAGGAAAGATCGCCATCGTCACCGGGGCCGCCAGCGGCGTCGGCAAGGAAGACGCACTGCTGCTGGCGCGCGAAGGCGCGCGCGTGGTGCTGACCGACCTCAACGAGGAAGCGGGCCATGCCCTGGCGCGCGAGATCGGCGACACGGCGCTGTTCGTGCCGCATGACATCGCCAGCGAAGCCGGCTGGCAGCAAGTGATGGCGCGCACCGAGCAGCGCTTTGGCGCCCCCAGCGTGCTGGTCAACAATGCCGCCATCCTGCTGCTGGGTTCGGTCGAGGACGCCACTCTGGAGCAATGGCAGCGCGTGATGCGCATCAACGCCGACGGCTACTTCCTCGGCTGCAAGTACGGCGTGGCCGCGATGAAGGCGGGCGGCGGCAGCATCGTCAATATGTCGTCGGTGGCTGCGCTGGGCGGCATGGGCGCATTCTGCGCCTACAGCGCAAGCAAGGGCGCGGTGGCCGCGCTCACGCGTGCCGTGGCGGGGCACTGCAAGCAGAGCGGCTACCGGATCCGCTGCAACTCGATCCACCCGGACGGCATCCTCACGCCGATGACCGCGGCCTTCCTGCCGGGCGGCACCGCGGCCCTGCCGGAGGAGGTGGGCGGCGCCGAGCCGATGCAGCGCATGTGCCATCCGCGCGACGTGGCCAACCTGGTGCTGTTCCTCGCCTCCGACGAATCGCGCTTTATCAACGGTGCGGAACTGCGCATCGACAACGCGCAGACCATCATGGGCGTGGCCTGACCCCGCCCCCGAGCAGAAGAAGGACATCATGGCGCCAGTGCAATTCCACCGGCTGCAGATCGCCGAAGTGGTCACGGAAACGGACCAGGCGCATTCGCTGGTATTCGCGCTGCCAGACGGCCTGCGCGATGCGTTTGCCTACCGTCCCGGGCAGTTCCTGACCCTGCGCGTGCCCGTGGACGGCGTGCCGCTGCAGCGCTGCTATTCGCTGTCGAGCACGCCTGAGGTGGACAACGCCCTGCGTGTGACGATCAAGCGCGTGCAGAGCGGGCGCGTGTCCAACTGGATCTGCGACCATCTGGGCGCGGGCGATACGGTCGAGGTGATGCCGCCCGCCGGGGTGTTCACCCCGCCCGCGCTGCATGGCGATTTCCTGTTGCTGGCCGGCGGCAGCGGCATCACGCCGGTGCTGTCGATCGCCAAGGCGGCGCTGCGCCACGGGCGCGGCGCGGTCACGCTGGTCTATGCCAACCGCGACGAGCGCTCCATCATCTTCCGCGAGGCGCTTGCGGAACTGGCGCGCAGCCATCCTGGCCGGCTGCGCGTGATCCACTGGCTTGACAGTGTGCAGGGGCCGCCCACGCAGCGCCAGATCGAGGAGCTGGTGCGGCCGTGGAGCATGGCGCAATGCTTTGTCTGCGGTCCCGGCCCGTTCATGGACGGTGCCCAGGCCGCGCTGCAGGCGCTGGGGGTGCCGCGCGGGCAGCTGCATGTGGAGCGCTTCGTGTCCTTGCCTGATATGCCGGCGGCAACGGCGCCGGCAAGCGCGGCGGTTGCCTCCGGGGACGCCACCCCGGCGCCCGCGATGCGCGGTGCGGCACTGACCGTGCAGCTGGACGGCGAGACCCACCAGGTCGGCGTGGCGCCGGACGAAACCGTGCTTGACGCCCTGCAGCGCGCCGGCGTGGCTGCGCCCAATTCCTGCCGCGCCGGGCTGTGCGGCGCGTGCATGTGCCAGGTGACGCAGGGCGACGTGACCCTCGGCGAGAACCATGTACTGGACCGTGCCGATCTGGAGGCGGGCTGGACCCTGGCCTGCCAGGCACGCCCGGCCAGCGGCGAAATCCACTTGAAGTTCCCGGATTGACATGACCCCATCTGACACTATCGACGCCATTGCGGCACCGGCCGGCCTCGGCCGCGACCCCGGCCTCGCCGCCGCCAACGACGACATTGCCGCGACCATTCCCGAGCTGTTGCGGCGCGCGGCCGCCCGCCACGGCGAGCGCATCGCCATCCAGGAAGACGGGCTGCGCCTGACCTACGCCGCGCTCGACACCAGCCGCATACAGGCGGCGCGGGCGCTGATGGCCCTGGGCGTGCAGCCGGGCGACCGGATTGCGGTCTGGGCCCCGAATTTCTCTGAATGGATCATTGCGGCACTGGCCACGCACAGCGTGGGTGCCGCGCTGGTGCCGCTGAACACACGCATGAAGGGGGCCGAGGCCGGTGCCGTGCTGGCCGACAGCGGCGCGCGCCTGCTGTTCTGCGTCGACGGCTTCCTCGGCGAAAGCTATCCGCAGATGCTGGCCCCGCACCGCCCCGCCACGCTGGAGCGGCTGGTGATCCTGCGCCCCGGGCAGGGCCGGGTGCCCGGCCCCGACGAGCTGGCATGGGAAGCCTTCCTCGCGCTGGCGCCACAGGCGGACATGGCGGCGTTCGCAAGGCGCGAGGCCGGCGTGCGCGGCGACACGCTGATGGACATCATGTTCACCTCGGGCACCACCGGGCGTCCCAAGGGCGTGATGACCGCCCACGCGCAGAACCTGCGCGCCATCGACGGCTGGGCCGCCATCACGGGGGTGCGGCCGGGCGACCGCTACCTGATCGTCAATCCGTTCTTCCATACCTTCGGCTACAAGGCCGGATGGCTCGCCGCGCTGTCACGCGGGGCCACGGTGCTGCCCCACCTGGTGTTCGACGCCGAGGCCGTGATGACGCGCGTGGAGAACGAGCGCATCACGGTGCTGCCCGGACCGCCGACGCTCTACCAGACCCTGCTCAACGCGCCGCGCCTGCGTGAGTTCGACCTGTCGTCGCTGCGTGTCGCGGTGACCGGTGCCTCGGCGATCGCGCCCGCGCTGATCCAGCGCATGCGCGACGAACTGGGCTTCGACACCATCATCACCGGCTACGGCCTGACCGAATCGTGCGGCTTTGCCACGCTGACCCGCGCCGGCGACGACGCCGAAACCGTCGCCGCCACCTCCGGCCGCGCCATGCCGGGCATCGAGATCCGCTGCATCGATGCGCAGGGGCAGCCGGTCGCCACCGGCGAGCCGGGCGAGGTGCTGGTGCGCGGCTACAACGTGATGCGCGGCTACTTCGGCTTGCCCGAAGCCACGGCCGAAGCCATCGACTGCGACGGCTGGCTGCACACCGGCGATGTCGGCACGCTCGATGCGCGCGGCTACCTGCGCATCACCGACCGCATCAAGGACATGTTTATCGTGGGCGGCTTCAATTGCTACCCGGCGGAGGTGGAGAAGCTGCTGGTGGCCCACCCGGCCGTGGCCCAGGTGGCGGTGGTGGGCATGCCGCATGAGCGGCTGGGCGAAGTGGGGCGTGCCTACGTGGTGCTGCGCCACGGCGCGCGTACGGACGCCGAAACCCTGATCGCCTGGGCGCGCCGGCACATGGCCAACTACAAGGTGCCGCGCGAGGTGCTGTTCGTGACGTCGCTGCCGGTCAGCGCGGCAGGCAAGGTGTTGAAGTATCAGTTGCGGGCATCGTGACGAGGGCACAGGCAATGACGGACATGAGATCGCTTGCCCAGCGGCTGGACCGGCTCGAAGCCGCCGACCAGATCCGCGCGCTCAAGCTGCGCTACCTGCGTGCCTGCGATGACAAGGACCCCGAAGCCATGCGGGCGTGCTTTGTCGCCGAGGGCGCGCATATCCACTATGACCGGATCGGGACCTTTGCGGGCCGCGATGCGTTGGTGCAGTGCTTCGCGGATCTGGCCTGCCGGCCCACGTTGCGGGAGATGCATTTTGCAGGGCAAGGGGATATCCGGGTGCGGGACGATGGCACGGCTTGCGGGAGTTGGGACCTGGCTTATCTGGCGCTGGATGACGCCAGCGGGACGCGGGTCTTTCTGACGGGGCGTTATGCTGATGAGTATGTGCGGGTGGATGGGGGGTGGGTGATTCGGGTTTCGGTTTTTACGACTGACATGGTGGTGCAGGGGTGATTGTTTCCTGCGGTTGCTGGCGCCACGGTTGGTTATCGTGCTTGGCGGGCGTGGGCTGTTTCGCCGGCGTAGCCGGCGAGTCACTTTCTGTCCGAGCGACAGAAAGTAACCAAAGAACGCGTCGCCTGAGCGGCTGGCTATAAATTGCTCGGCGTTGGTGGTTCGGGCGGTGGTGATTTCCGCTGATGTGATTGGTGGTTCGAGCCAGCTACGCTCCCTGTCTGGTGCCT
>NZ_KB903021.1:0-2359 GCF_000379565.1 Cupriavidus sp. UYPR2.512
CCGGGGACGCAGCGGCCGTCGGCTTGGCGCCTTCCTCGCGCTGGCGCCGGCACCAGTTCCCCATCGTGGCCACTGGCACGCCCAGCCTGCGGGCTNCATCATGCCGGCGATTCACACCCGTGTAGGAGCCGCGAAAAACCGGGGTTACCACAACCAGCACGTCAGCTTGCTCGACCGCTGCAAGTTCCTGCTCCACCGTGTCGGATAGTTGGGACCTCCAGACCGCGCCAGGAAGCAGAGGTGCAATCTTTCCCATTTCGATCAGGCGCTGTTGGCATGGGACTTCGTCGGCGATCAGGTCCAGCAGGTGCTCTGCCAGTAATGCGGACTTGTGGGGGCGTTGCAGTCCACCGGAAACCGCTACTACACGGAGTGGATGTGTCATTTTTGCTTTCATGGATTGATCTGCGCGGCGCCGCGACCTCGCAATTTGCGCGCGCGCAGCAGTATGGTTTCGTGAGCTGGGTCGGTATGTTGTTTGCTGTCTTCTGCCATTCGGCGCTCGAGGGTCACGCAAACCACCTGCAGCAGTTGCAGATGCTTGGCCCATGCGCCAATGGGGAGGATGCTATCGACGGCAATCCATGATGTAAAATGGTTTTATTTCATAAATCCATGAATATGAGTCATCCAAATGCTTGAGCGTATTCACCTCAGCATCATTCAGCAGGTCGAGAAACAAGGGTCGTTGACGGCTGCCGCTGGCGTGCTGAATCTGACCCAATCGGCTCTAAGCCACAGCATGAAAAAGCTGGAGCAGCAACTGGGCACCGACGTCTGGCTACGCGAAGGGCGAAGTCTGCGACTGACACAGGCCGGTCAGTACCTACTGGCGGTGGCGAACCGGGTGCTGCCGCAACTGGACCTGGCCGAAGAGCGCCTGGGCCAATTTGCGCAGGGCGAACGCGGAGCGCTGCGCATCGGTATGGAATGCCACCCTTGCTACCAGTGGCTGCTCAAAGTGGTTTCTCCCTATCTGGCTGCATGGCCCGAGGTGGAGGTGGACGTCAAGCAGAAGTTCCAGTTTGGAGGGATCGGCGCGCTCTTCGGCTACGAGATCGACCTGCTGGTCACGCCTGACCCACTGTTCAAGCCGGGGCTGAAGTTCGAACCAGTGTTCGACTACGAGCAGGTGCTTGTCGTGCCCAGAGGCCATGCGCTGGCTTCGGCGACCTATGTGAAGCCCCAGCAACTGACCCAGGAGGTGCTCATCAGCTACGTGGACATCGAGCGCCTGGACATCTACAACCAGTTCCTGTTGCCAGCCGGTGTCACACCCAGGCGCCATAAAGCCATCGAAACCACCGACATCATGCTGCAAATGGTGGCCAGCGGGCGGGGTGTGGCCGCGCTACCGCGCTGGCTGGTCGAGGAATACGCAGCCAAAATGGACGTGGTGCCCGTGCGGCTGGGCGCGCGCGGTATCGCCAAGCAGATCTTCCTGGGGGCACGCGAGGCAGATACTGGCATCGACTACGTACGGGCCTTCATCGAGCTGGCACGCCAGCCTGCCCCCGCCATTACCCTTGCACAAGGAGCCAACTGATGAGCACCACCGTCGAACGCGAACCGCTTCCATTGCCCGGTGGCCACCACAAGGTGTTGCTGCACTCCTGTTGCGCACCCTGCTCGGGTGAAGTCATGGAGGCCATGCTCGCTTCGGGTATCGACTACACGATTTTCTTCTACAACCCCAACATTCACCCACTCAAGGAATACGAGCTGCGCAAGAACGAGAACATCCGCTTTGCCGAGCAGTTCGGCGTGCTCTTCATCGATGCGGATTACGATCGGGACAACTGGTTCGAACGGGCCCGGGGCATGGAGCACGAGCCCGAGCGCGGCGTGCGCTGCACCATGTGCTTTGACATGCGCTTTGAACGCACTGCGCTGTACGCTCACGAGCACGGCTTTCCGGTGATTACCAGCTCGCTGGGCATCTCGCGCTGGAAGAACATGCAGCAGATCAATGACTGCGGCATGCGTGCTGCAGCGAAGTACCCTAACCTGACTTACTGGGAATACAACTGGCGCAAAGGCGGTGGCTCCGCGCGCATGATCGAGATCAGCAAACGCGAGAACTTCTACCAGCAGGAGTATTGCGGATGCGTCTACTCGCTGCGCGACACGAACCGGCACAGGGTGGAAAGTGGCCGCGAGCGCATCCAACTGGGCGTGATGTTCTACGGCGACGAGACGCCAGCAAAAGACTGATGTGCCTTGTCGCGGAGTGCACCCTCGGGGGCATTCAAAATTGTTCAATGGCTTCTAGGAGACTGTCGGATTTTCGGGATCCCCGGTCGTCCGGCGGGACGGGTTGGGCGTTAATAAATTAACAAGTTTCTGAGAGAGTCCATAG
>NZ_KB903022.1:0-2324 GCF_000379565.1 Cupriavidus sp. UYPR2.512
CTGAGGCAAACTACTATCGGCAACTCAGCGATACCGCTGCGGCCCCGGCATCAACTTAAACAAAACAGCCTCCTCGATTCCCGGGGTGATTCAGGAGGATACAGCGGCATACACGGTAGTTTCAGCACTACCGACGTGCACAATACGCTGATTGCCAGTGGGCCGTCGTTCCGCACTAGCGCTGTCATCTCGAACCCGACTGGCAACGTCGACGTGGCACCGACGGTGGCTTATCTGTTGGGCGTGTCGATGTCGCAGGCCGACGGCCGCATCCTTAATGAAGCCCTACAGACGCCGGCAAGCATGAGTACGCCTGTGGTCAAGGCCGCAACCATTGCAACCACGGCGCCGGCGACCGGCCTAAGTTTTGAGCTGCCGACCGACCCGACCGGTAGTACGAAGGACTTGGCGCTTACGCAGGGTACCTACTCTATCAACTTGGCCGTCAAGGACTTGATCGTCGATGGCAAGACCTATCGGTACTTCGACTATGCCAAGGCTGTTCGTCGATAATTGCGGCGCGCTGTTAGTCAGCGCCGCACTCGTATGCTCTTTTGCGGTCCAGGTTGCCGAGGCTGGACAGTTGACGCCAACCTTCGAATCGGTCTTTCGGGCCGGTGCTGAGCCGGCAGCGCTGTTCTACCGTGCCACGTTCGAAAGCAAGGATGGCGCGCACACGCTGCAGGTATGGAGGGATGGTCAGATCCGATTGCGCCGTAAAACAGATCAGGCCGTCGACACATACGTGGCCCGCATGGCAGCCGACTCGCTCGAATACCAAATGATAGTGGTCGATTACCGCAGGCGCATCACTACTCGTATCAACCGCAACAACTTGATTCGCCTCGGCCACATCAGCGCCTGGTTTGACTTGGCACATGGCCTGCGGCATCCGGTTGGACGCTATGAGCTTGCCCTTACTCGTGCACCTGTAGGATCGCCGGCGCCATTAACACCTTGCCGCTGGTACGCTCTCACGGAGGGTCAGGATACGCACCATATTTGTTGGAGCGCGCGGGCGAATCTACCGATGATGATTTGGTCCGACCGCACAGACTCGGTCGTGTGGCGTGTCTCCGAGGTTGATTATGGACCAATTGGCGACGATACCTTTGTACTCCATGATGCCGGTTTTGTGCGCAACGATGCCAACGCGGACGTCGATCGGGATTAACGTGGGTAGGATTCGCGTTGTGTGCCAAGGCAGTTAGAAGTTTTGTTCCTGCGCGCACTATTCTTCGAAGCTGAACTGCGGGCGAGATTTAATTTAGGTTTCGATCAACTTCTGTCGATTTAATGCCAACGCAGAGAGAGGTAGCCTATGTCTTGGTACGAAAAAACTCCATCCATGTTCCTTACAGCATGGTCTAGTGCGGCGCGGGAGGTGATTGATTCCTATGCGAAATTTTTTCGCCAGAGTGGTTGATTCAATCAATACTCGCCGGCCTGGCGTTTCGGTGGCGCGAACATCGATATTCAAATAGGAAAAATTGTTGACGCGCTCAGTGCGCTGTCCAAAACGAATTTAGATGGCACCGGCCCCGAAAGCGCTCGGGCCAAACAAAGAGTTTCTGGAGAAAGTGGAGGAAATTAAGCAGGTAAGATATGGTACTTTGTCTAGTCGGGTTGATAGCATCAAAGCGGGCCTTATTTCATCGAAAGATAGGAATCCGCAGCAGTTTGCACATTTAATGGATGAAATAAATAAACGGCACGATGTGCCATAAAGTCGGCGGGTGGAGTAAGATGGCAAGGGAGCGCAAGAATTTACTTTTAATTTTCTTTTGTAATCGCGCTGCGCCAGTCACCTGACTGAACCAATTGATCCACCTGATTTTGCTACGTAGTAATGATCGGTTGGCCAACCGCTGTCGGGATTCGATGTGGACCGGTAATTTCCGCTACCGACCGCGTTGTCGGGAGCAGTCAATGAGCAGTCTTGGGCCGACTGGCGCGCCGGGCATTCATCCAGCATGTATGCGTGCAATTGGGCATACTCTTCGCCAAGTCGGTGCCCTGCCCTTGAAGGATCAGGGAGCGTCTTCTCATCCCCTCTCATCGATTTGGAAGAATTCACAGAATCATTGAGAGGGCATTATATAGTAGATGTGGCTGCCAGCTTGCTGACAGCATCTCTCGTAATATCGGCAAACTAGGCGCGTTCCCGGATTGTCGCTTTCTACGCGCAGTCGCACGCTTGCCGGCGCCGTGCGTATCTGAAGCTTCATCTCATGCTTATCCGGTTGTCTCCCAAGCCCTCTACCGATAGTATGTTGGTCATCTGTGCCACCCCGGGGCAACCATGGTTATTGACGTGCTTGACC
>NZ_KB903023.1:0-2315 GCF_000379565.1 Cupriavidus sp. UYPR2.512
CATCGTTTGTCCTCCAGAGGCATCACATCTTACCCGCGTCGCTTTGCGCACGCCAGGTCCACTTCGGGAAGTTATTTCTCACTCGTTCCTTAGTGGACTATCTCGACGGGAAGACTTCGAGGAGCAGCTCTGGCTGCGGCAGGCGGAATTGTCTCCCAGGCGACGCCTGCGCCTGGATCCAGGTCGAAGATGACCCGGTCCGGATGGTCGATGTCGCGGGCGGTGGAGTTCCAGGTGTGGAATTCCACCAAATTCATCTGGGCGGCCGCGACAATCGCTTCGGGTGAGTCGGCCGTCAACAGCGCCGCATGACCGGGCCAGAGCGACGCCGGCTGCTCGGTCAGGCCCGGCATCGCGGCTTCGGCATGCTTCTGGAAAAACGTCGGGGCATCGATGCCGTCAGGGGCGCGCACCAGCGACAGCGGACGGTCTTTCAGGTGCGGCAGCATCCGGCCGGCGACGCTCTCGTAGTAGCGCACCAGTTCGACCTTCGTGATGCCTTGGGACTTGTCGATGACGCGTTCCGGGTTGGTGACCTTGATGGCGGCCATGCCGTGGGGTCACGGCGGTCTGGACCGCCTCGCGCCGGATCGATTTCGCAGCATGGTCCGTGCGCAGGCCCTTGAACGAGGCGTGGCGAACCTGGCCTTCCGGCGTCCACTCGGAGAATTCGACTTCAGCGACCAGCGTCGGCTTGACCCATTGGACCGCCGCATCGCGACGGCCGCCCCAGCGACGGCTGGCCCGCGCTTCCGTCGAAAACGGGCTCTTGTCCACTTGCAGTTTCGCGAGCCGCTGGCGCAGGTCCGTCGCCGCCACGCTGTCCCAGCCGGTGCCAACGCCGCCGGTGTATCGCAGTTCGCCCTCGGCGTAGACACCCAGAGAGAGTCTGCCGATCTCAGTGCGGGCGCCTTCGCGGTCGGAGAAGCCGCCGATGACAAACTCCTGGCGAAGCTTGCACTTCGCCTTCAGCCAGCTCTGGGTGCGCGCCGACACATAGGGGGAGTCTGCCCGCTTGAACATCAGGCCTTCCAGACCGAGCTGGCAGGCTGCCTGGAACATCTGCGCGGGCGGCGCGTCGAAGGCTTCGCTGAAGCGCACGCGCTCCATATGGGCCGCGATCAGAAGCAAAGCCCAACGGCAGTTGTTGGCCAATTGCAAATCGCTCGAACAACGCAGGTCGCGAGGATCGCAGAAAGCTGCCGTGAAGGGCCGCGGGTCAGGAGAGCAATTCGCCGCACACGACGTTATTTAACCATTTGAATTGCCCGAGCCCAATATCCGCCAAGCCGCCTTCACGCAATCGCCTCCCTATCGCGTGCTTGCCGAAACTGGCAAAAGAAGCCCGCACTCAGCGAGGTCAGGGAGGCGGAAGCTGATGCGATCTGGGTTTTCTATGCCTTGCCGGATCGCCGGTGCTCTATAGCCCCCTTTGGCACGCCCGCATGATCGGCCGTTGATTCGGGACTTCTGCTCGCGCTGCATGTACAATTGGAATGTACATTTCTGGCAAGGAGCACCATCCCATGCAAACGATCCCATTCTCTGAGGCAAGAGCGCACCTCGCTGATGCGCTCCGGGGCGTAGAAGTGGCGCAAGAGCCACTAATGATCTCCAGACGCGGACAGGCGGCCGGGGTCTTGATGTCTTGGTCGCAATATCGGCAGCTTGTTGGCTCGTCATCTGGCTTTTCTGCGCGCTTAGCGGAGTGGCGCAAAAGCTATGCGGCAGAGGAAGATGAGGGCGATCCCTTTGAGCAATTACGTCAACCCGATGGGGGAAGGGAATTCTCATGGTGAGCGCCGTGAGTTGGTTGCTGGACACCAACATTATTTCAGAGGCCATGCGGCCGAGACCTGAGGTCGCGGTAATGGAGAATTTGGCCCGCTACGATGGTGAGCTAGCCATTCCGGCCCCAGTCTGGCATGAGCTCCGCTATGGTTGGTTGCGCATGCCAGAGGGCCAACGCAAGGACGCTGTTGGTCGTTTTGTGCAAGATGTCGTTGGCACGTTGCCCATATTGCCTTATGACGGTGCCGCGGCGCGGATCCACGCAGAGCTCCGCCAGTCGCGCGAGCGGGCTGGATTCACATTGCCATTCGTGGATGGGCAGATTGCATCGGTTGCGATCGCGCACGGGCTGACCCTGGTGACGCGTAATACCAAGGATTTTGCGGAATTGGCTGGTTTGCGGCTGGCGAACTGGTTTGGCCTCTGAGGGCCGCTAAGGAACGAGTGAGAAATAACTTCCCGAAGTGGACCTGGCGTGCGCAAAGCGACGCGGGTAAGATGTGATGCCTCTGGAGGACAAACGA
>NZ_KB903024.1:0-2303 GCF_000379565.1 Cupriavidus sp. UYPR2.512
CGCTCCTCGCCCTGTCAACTTCTGCATCCACCCCGCTGGTCGCCCCATAAACACCTCCTCCATCAAAGGTGTTGCGACGACCGGTTGAATCCGCCATCGCGGCTCGGTCTCACGCCTCTGCTGCTTGAACTAGCCTGCCTGAAGCTTCCCAAGCCTGCGCCTCCATCTATTGAGCCGTGGCATGCCTGATTTGACCGTCGGCTTTCCAGATTGCTGCTGCGCTTCCAACTGGCCACTGCGGCTTTTATCCGATAACGCGTCGCTTATTGAGTCGGATCGAAAGCCACCAACCCGGCCAGGCATTTTTTAAGTGCGCGCCTTTGTTCGCTGAGCAGTGACAAGATCCGCGGATCGTGATCTACCCGCCGAGCTTCAATGAAGCGTACCGTTTCCGCATCGGGATGCTGGTGGGTCGGCTCGCGGCTTCTACAATGGCTTCCGCATCGTTGCGCGGAACTGGCGAACGTCAACCATGTGTTCGTCAAAGCCGCTGCTCGGGTGAACAATCGGGCCGAGAACAGCCACCAGCCTACCCGCGAACGCGAGCGTCGCATGCGCGGATTTCGCGACCCGAAGCGCACACAGGTATTCCTGTCGAACTTCGGCCCAATCCGACAACACTTCGCGCCCAAAACGGCATCTGTTGCGCGCTTCGCTTTATCGCAAACAACTCGCTGCGAGATTCGCTGCGTGTCATCACTTGACCGAGTGCACCCAAAATCCCTCGACTGTTTTCTGAGCGCTTGCGACCCCGGCGCCCATAACGTCACGCACCCGCCAAGTTGACAACGCCGGCGCGTCATATGAAAGAGCGAGTCGAGGTCCGTGCGCAGCGCGAAGTCCCAGTCAGCCTTGTCCATCTTGCGCAGGGTCCGGTCGCGCGTGACCCCGGCATTGTTGATCAGAATGTCGACGTCGCCGACCTCGCTGCGCACGTGCGACACGCAGCGCAGGCAAGAGGCGAAGTCCGTCACGTCGACCGGGAAAGCCGTGAACTCGCGGCCGGCATTGCGTTGCGCGCCGAACCATTGGGCCACATGGTCATTGTGTTCGGAGTGTGTCACCACGACGCGCACGCCATTCGCCAGCAGCCGCACGGCAATGGCTTCGCCGAGGCCGCCAATGCCTTCCGTCACCAGGGCAATGCGTTGTCCGGCCATCTCGTCAGCTCCGTGCCGCACCGGCGGCGCGTGCCTGGGCCTGCGCGTCTGGGGTAGGGACGGCCATCAGGCGGCCGACGTTGTCGAATATCTCGCGCGCCGATTCCGCGAAGGGCGCGTAGCCGCCTCCCTCAACCATGACCTTGCGCTGGTAGTCCTGCCAGGTTTCGGTCGACTCGCGCAGGTGCTTCATGAAGGCCGAGGCCATTTCTATGTAAAGGCCGCCAAAGTCGCGTGCATGCGCGGCGTTGCGCTCGACCTGCGCGGCCAGAATTTGAGGGGGCAGACCATGGAAGACGTTCCAGTCGGGGGCATCGTTGATGCGGGCGAGCGCCTGCCGGGCGCCTTTGATGTTCTCGTCCAGGGCCTTGAGGCGGAGCCTGAGCAGCATCTGGCGCGATTCTTCCCAGCGCAGCCAAATGCGCAGGGCGGACTGCTCGGCAAAGCGCGCGAGCTCGAAGGCGGGATCGGTCTGGTCTGGCATGGTGGAACTCCTATAGTCAATCGACAGGCCTGCCCCCGGGGCGCGCAGGCCTGTATAAGTCTAGGAGGGAAATCTTGGCGGGGATTGACGTATCGCAAGGAGTGCGCAATGCGTCGGGCGGCGCGGCATCGCCAAGCCGCGCCTGCGTTCGTCAGAGCGCAGGGGGCGCATGGCCGGCGGCCTGCGCATCGTGGCCGGACACCCGGAAAGGCTAGACCAATCAGGAGCCGGGACCGAGCTGTCCTGCTACGGCGTCGCATTCTCAAAGATCGGCGACGCTGGGGGAGCGGTCAAATCGGGCCGCCCTCGGCGGCTATGCCGTCACTGCCGAAGTTTCTGTGGGCCCTAAAACTGAATGACGAGGTCGGAATACTTCCAGACGTGTTCGTCCGCCGACAGCAGTCGCAATGGTTCGGTGAGGGCCTGGGCGATCAGCAGTCGATCAAACGGATCCCGATGGTGGTTTCGCAGATGACGCACTGGGCCTGCGACCAAGATACGCCCAATCCGCTATCATAAGCGTCCCGGTTATGATGAATCCATCTAACTGCGCATCTTCGATATAAAGAGGTGGCACCGTTTGTTCGGACAGGGATCCGGAGTTTTTAAGTGGAAGCGCTGGGGCAGTCAGGCTGCCGATTTGATCGCTGGCAGCGTGG
>NZ_KB903025.1:0-2273 GCF_000379565.1 Cupriavidus sp. UYPR2.512
TCAAATGTCCGTCCGTCTCGCTTCATGCACGATCCGACCGATGCAGGGCCCATGAAGTTCCAACTTGTCGACTAACTTACCGACCCATGAGTAAGAGATAGGAAATTAAATTTCATAAAATCTGAAATTAAAAATTTTCATTGTGGTATTTTTATTTTGTAAACTACTGTGAAGCGTAAATAAACTCCATTTCGCTGTCCAACGGCGTTGAAATGGCTATATAAAAATATAAGTTTCAGAAAATAAACGTGCAGTCAAGGCCCATGTCGTTGGAGGGGGATGACGAACCGACAATTTTTCTCATTAGTAGTACCTGACTCTGCTCGCAGCATTTTGTAGTGTACCTGGCAAAGGGAATACATGATGTCACGTGCCGTACCTTATCAGGAAAATCCCACTGGCCTGGTCGCGCTGCTTCCTGACGGTCGAGTTCGCTTCCTACATCCCGCCGCAAAACCGGTTATCGATGCATACAACCAGAACTTGTCCCGGGCAGTGGGACTCGATTTGGAAGATTTCATCATCGACTCGCCACTGGTCGAACTAGGGCAATTCCACCTCTCGGCCCCAGCGATCGCCTTCATCGAAACGACAAACCTGTGCAATCTCAGGTGCACACACTGCTATGCATCATCAGGTGAGCGGCGTAAGTCGGAAATGTCGACCAATCGCATTCTTCGGCTCTTGGACGAGGCCGGAGTGGTATACGAACCGGCGACTCACGCGCGACCAGTTTGAAAAGTAGCTGCTCTATACCAGGGCCAATGAATACCGTCCTTATTGAAGACCGGATGCTCGGATAGAACTTGTGCCGGAGAGCATCACACGAGTTGAGATCCCGCTACCGCAGCGCACTGGCTATCACGTGCTGCTGGCCGTTTGGGATGTCGCCGACACCGGCAAGGCTTCTATGAGTGATCAACCTGATCTTCGACTGATTGACGGATTCGCACGATATGGAGTTTCGGACCGCCATCCCGCTGGCTGGCGGTGTTTTCAACCTCCTCTTATTAGTGGAGAACAAGATGTCACAGGTTACTGATGTGCTGGTCAGCATTGATACCAAGGCCATTCTGGATCGCTATGGCAAGAACAACAGCACGGAGAATCCACCACTCATCGACTTCCGGCACATCTTCATGATCGTGACCCAGGGTAATGTGGTAAGCGGTCAGGCCGGCGGGGAGCTGGACGTCGCGGCGACCGTGGGCGACGTGATCCGCTGGCGCGAGTGTTCGCTCTCGCTCGGTTTCGAGCAGAGTTGCATCTTCTACAAGTTCATCGGAAACCAGGGTAACGAACTCATTTCGCCTCCTTCGCCGCGCGAGGCGGAAGTAACGGTTCCTGTGCCCAATCCATCGGACCCGACCAAACCGAAAATGCAGCTCGTGTCGAACTACTTCTGGTCGTGTGAGACGCTCAAACAGGGGCGCGTGACCTATCACTTCCAGTTCATGATCCTTGACCGCAGCGGCAACCTGTGCGGCTGCTACCAGTGGGATCCGTTCATCAGCATTAGCAACAGCTAGGCAACCGTCGACGTGCGGTCCGCGTCGTTGTGGACCGCCGTCAGCCAGCCACAAGCAAGGAGCGACTATGTCTGACAGACAGGCTTGCAAATCGAGCGGCCAGACCGGAACAGACGACATCACGGACGTGCTGCTTGTCGTTGACACAGTGACGCTGCTCAAGCGTTGCCCGGATGCCGGCGATGACCCCGCGAACCCCACGCCGGTCGACGGTGACTGCTGTTACGGCATCGCGTCCGGAATCGGACAGCTTCAGGGCATCAACGAGGGACAGTTGTGCATCGAGGCGCCTATTGGTGCCTGCCTGCGATTGCGTTGGGCTCCACTGGCGATGCGCGCCGAATATGCCGTGTTGCTGAGCCTCGAGCTTTCTGACGAACAGACCTTCGGCCATGCCCGCCTGATTGTTGATGAGCAGGCCACGTCGTATGTGCCACAGTCTGCGACGCCGATGCAACCGGCGCGGCGATCGGCATCTGACTATTTCTGGCAGATTGACGTCAAGGCATGCGGAACGGTCGAAGCGACGATCAATGCGCTGGTGACAGATCGCGATGCGCGTATTCTGGGCTCCTTCCAGTGGCCGTTGCATCTTTCAGTAACGTCAGCCATGGTCGGCTGACGCGCGTCGACGACGACGTTTTGCGATCAACTGGTTGCGAGTTTCGGTTGAAGCGATCTGGCGGCGGTCAACGGAATTGGCAAGCGGGCGAGACCAGCCGCGTCGAGATGGGCGACGAGGCA
>NZ_KB903026.1:0-2270 GCF_000379565.1 Cupriavidus sp. UYPR2.512
CCTGGCCCAGGACAATGCAGCGAGCCACGGGCTTTCCGGATTAGTGCCGGCGAAGTCGAGCGCGACATACAGCGGCCGGAGATGACGGCGGATACATGTTGTCCACAGGCGCCCATTTCAACGCGTATGTCTTCGCAACACCTTCTGACTCCATCTGAAACTCTACTGGAGCAGTATGGTGCGCATCCAGCCGTACCCTAGCAGCATTCGAACATGTATCGAGCTGGGCCGGGTCGATAGAATGCCGCTCCCCCAGGTTTTCAAAGACAAGGTAGAGTTTTTCCTGCACGGCTTGTTCTTCTTGTTGACGAGATTCCGGTAATCTATCGCGTAACCATGGCACCGTAAATATGCCTAGGGTGGGGTAACAGAAGGATGCGGCTCAGTTAGCTCGCAGAGTTCTATGAAGACTCAAGCATAATGCATACGCAGCGGCTGGTGTCGCGGAGGCTCGTGAACGGTAGGCGAGAGGTTTGACCTGGCAAAGGCTGGTCTGGCGAAAGGCAATAGTTAATGCCTCCCGCCACGTATCGGCCTTTTTGGGTTCAACCTCATCAAAAGCCAGGCCGCTTCGGTTCCGGCGCATCGAGAATCAGGTCGTCGACAGGCTGGCAGAGAATCTGCAGCAGGTTGAGCGCGTCCTGGCCCAATCCGCTATTCAGGACGACAGGCTGCGCAAGCTGCTGACCATCACCGGCATCAACACCACTGTGGCGATCGGGTTGATCTCGGCCATCGGCGATATCGCTCGCTTTCGCTCGCCGGAGAAACTGGTCAGCTACTTTGGCCTCAATCCTTCGGTCTACCAGTCCGGCCCGCAACCAGCAAAGCACGGACACATCAGCAAGCGCGGACGTTCCTATGCGCGTGCCATGCTGGTCGAGGCTGCCTGGGCCGCAGCCCAAACGGCCGGCCCCGTGCGAGCCTTCTTCCTACGTGTCCGCGATCGTCGCGGTCAGCAGATCGCGGCTGTTGCCACGGCACGCAAGCTGGCGATCATCGTCTGGCACGTCCTCACGCGTAACGAATCCTTCGCCTGGGATCGCCCAGCGCTGACTGCGCGAAAGACCCGTGAGCTGGAACTGCAGGCAGGCATGCCTCCTGCGCGTCGCGGTAGCCGCAAGGGGTCTGCCGCCGCCTACAATCTGAAGTCCGTCCGGGATCTGGAGCGTGCAGCCGGCGAGCAAGCCGAGCAGGCCTACCAAGAGGGTCGGCACTATGGGCTGCTTGCCAACCCAGTTCGCCGCGCGAACCTGGCCAGGGCGCGTGAGCTCTTGGATGCCACGCCCCCAGTCACCGCTCCCCCTGGCGACACCGATCTCGCGATGCCCACGCCCTTCGTCTGCCTGCATTGTGGCGCACCGATGCTCATCATTGAGGTCATCCCGCGCAGTGCCTGCATCCGCGGACCGCCACCGCAGCGAGCCCTCGCATGACCCCACATGTCCTACGTATCCAACTCAACCGTCGGCTCTCTGGAGACCGGAGCCGCAAGCGGACACTCGTGCGCGCTGTCCCAGACCGCCTCATGCACGCTCGCGGCGTCCTAACAGTCCAGAGTTGCCGCCATCTCCCGTCACGCCTAGGTCCGCTCTACGCCACACGTCGTCCGACATTCCCAGGCTCTGCTGATCGAGCAAACGCTTGAATCGCCATAGCCCAACACGCCGCATCGGTCCACTCCGCGGTTTCCTCCCTCGAGGATTGTTCGACGCCTGCCCACACGCGCCCTGCCTCTCACAGTCCTGCAGGCGAGGACAGGCATCCAACAATCCTTAACAGCTACTGCCGTTGCACTCCGCGCTTTGCGGGCAGAGTGGGGCGGGGCGATAAGGTCCGATAGCGAACCCCTACCGAACGGCCGCCTCCGGTTCTATACGCTTCTCTCATTGAGCGCCTGTCGGCACTTGGTTTAGTTGGTCAGAATTCGTTAAATGAATAATTAGGCGCTTTGTGAATGCCCGCCAGGCAAGGACTCCTCCTTTATGCTAGCATTGCAGTCAGTGCAAGCATGGAGACTCGATCATGGCGACGCTGACTATTCGAAACATTGACGACGAATTGAAGGCACGGCTTCGCATCGAGGCCGCGCAGAACGGCCGCTCCATGGAGGAGGAGGTGCGCGACATACTTCGACGCACGCTTGGCAAACGGTCAGGCCCGGGCGGCCTGGGGAGCCGGCTGCACCAGAGATTTGCCGCGCTGTCTGACCCGGGGCTGGATCTGCCCTTACGCGTGGAGCAGCCGCGGTCGGCGGAATTGCCTGAATG
>NZ_KB903027.1:0-2252 GCF_000379565.1 Cupriavidus sp. UYPR2.512
TTGCAGGTCTCCACGATGGAGTATAGGTTGGCGCTCGCATTGGCCCCATCGACGGTGTCTGAGAACAACCAGCTGCGGCGTCCTACGCAGAAGGGCCTGATCGCATTTTCACAGGGGTTGTTCGAGATCGGCCAGTTGCCGTTCTCCACGTAGCGGACCAGCTTGGGCCATTGCCCGTGCATGTGGTTCAGCGCCTTCCCGAGCAGGCCACCAGGTACGACAGCGGGCAGTTGCTCGAGCATCAGTTGCCGGATGGCTTCGAGCATGGGAGTACTGTAGCGTCGTCGCAGTCGCTGCCGTCGTTCAGCACTCCAAGCCGCACTTCGCGCCTCAGCTGCATACAGCTTTCCGATCAGGCGGATGAATCGTGTGGCCAGTAGATCTGGCGTTCGGGCTGCCTTGGGCACGCTGGCCTCGGCCTTGACGAACCCGCGTCGCACGTGCGTCCAGCAACCCAAGTGGATGAGTTGGTGATCGTGCGCGATGCCATCGTAGAGCGAGTAGCCATCTGTCATCAGCACGGCGCCTTTTCGGACGCCCTCGAACAACGGTCGCCCTTGCTGGCTACCGCGACCAGGCAGATAGGTGAACAGGCGAATCGCCGGCCCCGAGCCAGTCATCATCGCCCACAACTGGCTTTTCGTTTGCGGCCGACGACCTTTTTCCTTGAGCACCTGGAATGTCGTCTCGTCGCAATAGATCAGATCGTCGTCGAGGACCAGGTCGCGCATCAGGTTGATCACGGGCTGCGTCGCGAGGCCGACGCGCACCACGCTTGCGGCTACCGTGTTCGATGAGATGTCGCCACCGAAGCGGCGCAGCAGCCCTGCCATTCGATATAGCGGCATGCCGAACTGGAACTTGCCTGTGGTAATCCAAGCCAGTGCTGATTCGGTGAACAGACCACGGGGAATGATCCGCGGCGGCGCCGGCGTAACCTTGATGCCCAGATCACAGCAGGGGCATGCGTACTTGACGCGCTGATGCTGGACGACGCGAACCTGCTCGGGAATGACAGTGATCTGCTCGCTGATCTCGACGCCAATCTCGACAAGCCCATAGCCATCATTGGCGCATACGCGTTCAGCTTCGGGGAGTTCGTGCCGCACAACCTCGCGTGGCAGATTGGGATCGAGCGGTTTGCGGTGGCCGCGCTTCTTGCGGGTGTGTGCACCAACCTTCGTCTCAGGGGTGTCTTCCTGCGCTGGCGTCGCGTTCGGTGCCAGTGCCTCGGCTTCATTGAACAGGCCCAACTGGCCAGCATCACGCGCTTCGCTCTTTGCGCCGAACAATTCGCGACGATACACACGCAGCCGCTCCTCTGCCAGATCACGCTCGGCCTTCATCAGACGCAACGCGCCACGCAACTCGTCGCGCTCCGCTAGAAGCGCCTTGAGTTTGTCAGCGTCGATGATCACGTTGGTCGGCATAGCACTTGGACCGGCTTGCCGATGACCCGTTCAGCTCACACGCGCATAATGCCGCTTGGGATGGCGTTGAAGTGCGGCGATGTCGGCGCCATCGAGAAGCCAGTGCAGCAGGTCGACGCTCAACGTCACGACTTCGGTCTTGCTGTCGGGCCAAACGAAGCGATCGTTCGCTTCGAGTTTCTTGAGCAGTAACCAGAAGCCATTTCCATTCCAACCGAGGATCTTGATCCGGTCGCGTCGGCGGTTGCCGAACACATAGAGCGAGGAATCCATCGGGTTCAGGCGCATCACCTGCTCGACGAGAATCGACAGACTGTTCATGCCGTACCGGAAGTCCACGGGATCTCGATGAAGGTAGACTTTCAGTTCTTCGTCGAACCGGAACACGGCAGCCTCCCGAGAATTTGGACGACGGCTGTCAGTTCATCGATGTGTGCCTTGCCAAGATCTAACTCGACCCCATTGGGCAGGCGCACATGCAACGCGAGCTCCATAGCAGGTGATACCGGTTTGTCGATTGGCGCCGGAAGCTTCGCCGGGACTTGTACCACTCGCACAAACGCTGACGGCGCAACATCGCAGGTTGTTGCCTGTACCGCAGGTATCCGGCTAACGTCGACAGAATTTGCCAGCACCCCTGGAGAATTCCCATCTTCCTCCATGGCCAGCACCGCCGGCTTCGCCGTGGCTAGCATATGCTCACGTTCCAGCAGATACTTGGTGATCCAGGGCTCTGACCAAGATAAGGCCGAATTGCTATCATAAGCCTTGTGGTTATGAAAACACTTCGCCTTATTCGGATTGAGAATAAGCAGTTCAGGC
>NZ_KB903028.1:0-2248 GCF_000379565.1 Cupriavidus sp. UYPR2.512
CCCTTGCTCTGCAGGGCACTGAGCACCACCGGTGCCACGATGCTCGCGATATGGGTGACGTCCTCGAACCACCCCTTGTCGCCAGCCGTTGCCGGCTGCTGCGCCTGGTAGCCCTTGCTCTGCAGGGCGCTAAGCACCACCGGGACCGCGATGCTCGCGATATGGGTGACGTCCTCGAACCACCCCTTGTCGCCAGCCGTTGCCGGTTGTTGCGCCTGGTAGCCCTTGCTCTGCAGGGCACTGAGCACCACCGGGACCGCGATGCTCGCGATATGGGTGACATCGTCGAACCACCCTTTGTCGGCAGGCGTCGCCGGCTGCTGCGCCTGGTAGCATTTACTCTGCAGCGCACTCAGGATGACCGGCACAACGGTACTTACAGTGCGCGTAACATCTTCAATCCAGCCCTTATCGAAGCCGCTATTCAATGAAGAGATTTTCATGTTATCTCCCTGCGATTGAATCAGGATATATGGGAGTACTGCGTTAACAATATCAGCGATATCCTCCTGAGTTCCGCGCTTTAACGGTTTTTGGGAAGTCTCATTTATATTCTGCCCATCAGCGGGTTGAGGTGCTGCTGGTTCGGAAGCACTTGCTACCTTATCGGGTTTAGTATCAGGAGTTTTTTTAGTGGCAGAGTCTCGCTCTTCAGGATGAACAAGCATAATAAAACTTGCTTCTCCAAGGTTTGGTGGAGCCATCGGCTCCTTTAGCATCGGTGTTTGTTTGATCCCTTGCTTGTGAAGGGCATTTCCGGCCGCCTCAATGATTTCTTCCGTTGTGCCATTTCTTCCTAGCACATTTATGGAGTCTAGAAGCGAGAAAGTGAATGCGGAGAGACCTTCCGTGGATGGCCGGGATGCCGCTGCTTCTTCGTCTGCAAGGCAGGCAGATAGCAGCAAGCCCTTTGAATTTGGATTCTGCAGCTTAGTCTTTTGGAAGTCAGAGCCGCCGCCTGACTGAGAGGCGATTAGACGTTTACTAGAAAAATTCAAAGTTAGATCATCTCCGGATAATGCCTTAAGATTACCGAATGGGGCATATCCATTGGGTTTATCCTTGTAGTCCTTACCTGATGGTTGCCAGCACTTTACTCGAATCATCTGCACGTTGCCATTCTTGTCTAGCCACGGCTTCTCCATTCCTCCGGAAAAACATGCATCGATTACGATAGTTAGTATTCCATCCGGCAAGTCTTTAATTATTTTAGCTAAATCGCCGTCAAAGAAGAACTCACCATCCTGGGCAACGAGCGCCTCTCGAGTAACCTTATCAACTACCGGGCTGTACCCATGGCCAGAATAAAATAAGACAAGCCTATCATTTTTTGTGGCACCGCTAACCAGCCATTCAAGGTTGCTAATCAAGTTTGATTTGATTGCCTTCTTGTCAGTCAATAGCCTGACGTCATCGAAATGATATTGATTCTTAACTAAATTTTCGAATGCTCCAGCATCCTTAACACAACTCGGAAGCTGGTTTGGCGGATCATAGTCATCAATTCCGACAATTAGTGCCTTTTTAGACATAACTTCTCCCGAGATTTTTCATTGACTGATATAAAAGCAAACCATCCGCTTACGCTTTCGTTGTCGACGGGGATCTTTTCGATCTTTCTCATGATTTATCCTCATGCTAAAAAATAAATAAAAATATCCTTGCTTGGCGGTGTTATTTATGTTCGCTTATTGGCTAATTCTATCCTTTGGCCTTACAGCGCACCTGCGTGAGGTCCGCGGAAGGAGTCACCACCGAGTTCATTTGTGAGTGCAATCTATGTGCCAAGTGTTCGGCGAACTGGAGCCATCCTAAAAGCAGACCCAACACACTATCTTGATAGCGAATGTCCAGATTGTTCGATTTTTGACATTCATTTGTTTTGAACTGGACACTGCAACCCTGACAGCTCCGCTGACCTGATAAAATCTGCAGTACCGACGCCGTGAAATCATGGACGTGCGATGCAAATTCTGCTTTGGGCAGCAAAGGCCGATTCGCGGCCACTAAAGCGTCAGCGTGCTTGTAGGGTGCTCGAGCATAGCGCTTCTCCCCCGACTCGCGGCAACGGTTCAGCGAGGGTTCTGTCGCGATAACGGGAAGTAGAATGGCCGGTTTTGGAAACCGCAAGTCAGCAGATGAATAAGCCAGCGAAGACGCCGCGCACGAGCCTGCCAGGCGGCATTGCCAATGTCCTCAAGCGCCTGCACCATCCGGTGGACGTGATTCTGCTGTGCGTGCGCTGGTA
>NZ_KB903029.1:0-2218 GCF_000379565.1 Cupriavidus sp. UYPR2.512
GTGCGAAGGAGCCAGGTCCGTGGGTTGAGCAAATCAGCAAGCGTCGCCCGCGCAATGTTGTGATCGTAGCGCTGGCCAACAAGATGGCGCGCACGCATTGCCACGCTGGCAAACGCCGCTCGGCAGCGGTCGCGCTCTATGTCGCCGATCGCCTCGGCGCCACTCTGTCCGGTCCGCATCCGGACGATCCGAACCGGACGGTGCTGGCGTTGCTGCGCGATCCCGCATGGGGACTGCCGCCCGCACGACGTCGCCCGTGGTGGGCGATCTGGACATAGGCCGGGAGCACGCCTAACGCGCGCGCGCGCCCACCGGGCCGGCCTCACAGCGGATCCGGCAGGGGCTCGGACATCCCCTTGACCACGGCGCGCTGATAGACGTCATCAGTCGCCATGGCAAGGCGCCCGCCATCCCACTCCCGGCGCATCTCCCGCATGAGCTCCAGGTGCATCTTGGGGCCATGCTCGGCGAGCGTATCGGCCATCGCATCGCTGAGACGCTGCAGGACTTCCTCGGGCTTGGCCACGCCGCAGGCATTGCGGCCGAACTCGATCAGCGTCTTGCGGTCCGGATAGCGCTTGGACTTCGCGAGCTTGATCGCCAGTTCGCGGTCGGTGAGCTCGACCCCGTGCTTGTTCTGGTATTTGTAGACCATCGTCGTCACCACATCGAACAGCGGCGAGAGCTTGGGCGGGGCGGTATGCGGATCCTCGTACAGCAGCCCGAAGTTCTTCAAGTGCGCGTCACCGTTGCGCACGAGCACGGTCAGCGCCAGATACTCGAAGAAGCGCCGGCAGCTTTCCGGTGCGTTCGTCCCGCAATAGGCATTGATGACCTTGGCGATCTGCTCGTAGGAACCGAGGTACTTTTCCTCGTTGGTGCGGTTCATCAGCACCACCATGTCCTCGAAGCCGAGCTGCCGCTCGCCGTCCAGATCGAAGCGGCCCATCACGAAAAGCTTGCCCGATTCCGACAGCCAGAAGTCGGGGACGGTCAGCCCCGCCCGGCGCGCCGCGTCCATGCACAGAAACTCGTTCTGTGCCAGATGCGGATAGTCCTCGCCACTGGCCTTGACGATCAGATCCGGCGCCACGATGGTCGCGCGCGCGCCCAGCGTGGCGGGGGCGGGCGGCACGTCGAGCTTGTCCGCATCGGGAATCATCACCTTGGGCTGGAAGCCGCTGATGCCCGACGTCAGGTACGTGTCCACGAGGTATTCGAAGAGCTCGGCCGAGCCCTCGTTCTCCAAGATCGTCGTCAGGCCGATACCGGCGCCGAGCCGCTTCGTTTGCGCGTCGGGCTCCGCATAGCGCAGGCGTCCGATCTGGTTGGCGCCCGTGAGCGCCAGCAGCCGCATGTCGTCGAGCTGCATGAGCTTGCCGAACTTGTTGCGGATGCGATCGAGCAGATACCCCTCCGGGCGATTCATCGCAAACAGCGGATGCAGCACGCTGCTGCCATAGCTCTCCACACCGATCGGCATGCCGAGCGACACTTCGCACGGCCGCTCAGTCGTCGTATAGTTGAAAACAAAGCGCGAGGCCTTGTCAAGCGTGCCCGACGGACCTTGCGGCGTGCTCACCAGCAGGCGTTTGAGTTTGTCATTCATCGGCGTCATCCAGCATGGCGCGCAGCGCCGCCGCCGTCGGGCGGGCATCGGTAATGGCCAGCCCCTTACCCAGAAAGGTCAGGGCACTGAACATCACGTGCAGGCCCACATTGCCGCCCAGTTCGAGTTCGGCAATGGTCTGGCGGCGTACCTGCAGGGCACTGGCCAGCTCGGTCTGACTTTTGCCGAGCGCCTTACGGGTGTCACGGATGAGCCGGCCCAGTTCCTGAGCCGTGAATGCGGTGCGCGGTGCAGTTTCCATGGTGTTCGATATTCCGTACATCGATGGGGTCAGTATAGACCATCGTGCGAAATAACGAACATAATTCTGCGTCCCAGCGCTCGGCCGCAATGATCTTTTCTGTGAACGCAACTAGTCCATCAGAATTTCTGAAGGAAGGCGGGCTCGCACCGATCGCAGCAAAACGCTTACCCGTCCACAAAAACGTATTTGTATAAAGGTAGGAAACGGCTTGCGCCGTCCCCTCCCTCCGAACCCGGTGTGCGGTTTTCCCGCACTAAGGAACGAGTGAGAAATAACTTCCCGAAGTGGACCTGGCGTGCGCAAAGCGACGCGGGTAAGATGTGATGCCTCTGGAGGACAAACGA
>NZ_KB903030.1:0-2207 GCF_000379565.1 Cupriavidus sp. UYPR2.512
CCTGGGTTCTTGATCGCCTGCGCTTCGTCGACAATCGCGAGGCGCCAGCGTATCGTCTGCAGCCCAGGTTGGCGCAGCAGCGCGCCGAAACTGGTGATCACGAGATCGGTCCGGGCGAGCTGCACGTCATCGAGTCCGCGCAGTGTCTCGGACGGCGTAACGGAGGGGTGCGCGACCAGGACGCGCAGACCTGGCGCAAAGCGCTCGGCTTCCGCGACCCAGTTGGCCAAAAGGGAAGCTGGCGCGACCAGGAGGCTGGGGCGTGGCTCTGCCTGTTCGCGCTTCAGGATCAAAAGCAGGGCGAGGATCTGGATCGTCTTTCCAAGCCCCATGTCGTCGGCCAAACATGCACCCAATTCGAGTCGGCTGAGCAGGTAGAGCCACTGCACGCCCGCTTGCTGATAAGGCCGCAACTGCGCCCTCAAATCGCTGCCTGGGTCGACGCGCGCCAACCCTTGCGGTTCGCGCAAGTTCTGAAGGGTCTCGGCCAGCCAGGGACCGGCCACGACCTGCGTCCAGTCGCGTGTTTCGGACGCTTGCGCATCATCGCCCGACACGCCTGCCAGCAGGCGTAGCGCGTCGTTGAGTGGCAGCCCCGATTGCGCGGCTTTCTCAAGATCCTCAAAGCGTTGCAGGAGGCGGCCGAGCCTTTTGGTATCGACCTCAATCCAGCGGCCGCGGATCCACTGCAGGCCGTCGGCGCCCTTGAGCAGATTCCGGACTTCGGCAGGACTTAACGGTTCGCCCTCCAGCGAGACCGCCATGTTGAAATCGAGCAAGGCATCCTTGCCGACCAGAGATGGCGGTTGGGTGCCCACACTGGCCGTCACGGTGGGGCGTGCGGGGCGGCCGGTCACCCACGTACCGGGCAGTCGAACGATGATGCCGGCAGCTTCGAGCGCGGGCAAATCGTTTAGCAGGCGATAAGCATCGGCCGGCGTCCAGCGCAACGGATGATAAATCTCGCGCGAATCGAGCATGGCCCGCACCCAGTCGCAGCACTCGGCCGCACGCTGAACGGGGACCAGCAAGGATAGGAGCTGCGTCTTGTTGCGCGCTCCAGAGAATTCCTCGAGCGAGCGCGACAGGGGCTGATGCTGAGTCTTGCCGTGCGCGGAGATGCGCGCCGTATAGGTCGCCAGAAAGGCAAAGGGGGCGTCGGGGTCTTTCCGGTTCTCGGCAAGATTGAAATGCACGCGGCCCACCAGATTCCAGGTAGGATGCCGTGACTTGAGAAAGGCCTGCAGCGAGCCCCCTGCGCTGGCCAGCTCCTGCCGCAGGGCGAGGTCGATTTCGCCCCACAACGTTGCAAGGACGGACGGCGTGAGATATTCGATGCCCGTCATGGGTGGTGCATCGCCGATCAGCCCTTCAAGGTCCGGGGCGTTTGGCTCGGCGACTGCAATGTCTTCGTCTTCGGCCGTCGTACACACCGCGGTGACATAACGTACGGCAAAGTCGCGCCACCATGCCCACGCGCTTGGCAATGGCCGTCCGATTGCCGTGCTGCCGAGATAGAGCAGCCCATGTCCCGCGCCGGCCTGGAAGGCACCGCCGAACGCGAGATCCTTCGGCAGAGGGGGCGCGTCGGTTTGCGGTACCGCCAGAAGATGGCCCGCTGGCGTAATGTGGGGCGCAAGATGATCAGGATCGGTCGTAGGCATGCTAGTCGCAGGGAGTGCCACCAAGTGCGAGTGCAAAATCCCCCATCAGCCAAGCTGCCGAGGTGTACTGTGCGAACTGCCGCGGTGATCGGGGTGCCCTCAAGAAACGGATTCTAGGATTTTACGTTCGTTAAGCCGGCGGACTTTCACCAGACGTCCTCATTTTCGGGCCGCGAAGGCCTGTCGCATCTGCCTCGCCCGTTCAAGCTCATCGCCATGCAAATACATCGATGTCGTGGCGATCGACGCATGGCGCAGGTTGTCGCGCACTGCGGTGAGCTGGGCCCCCCGGGCCAACGCATGGCTGGCATGACTGTGCCGCATCCAATGGGGCGTGGCACGGCGCAGCTTTTCGGCGGCGACCGGGTGATCGGCCTCAATGGCGTCCGCGGCCTGCGCAAAGAATCTTCGCAACACGCGCCAAAGATGAGGGCCAGTGATACCGGCATTGCCGTCTTCCCCCAGACTGCCCACCAGGGGCGTCTTCGGATTCCACCGCTCCCGGCTGACTGGCAGTTGCCGCTGTGCCAAGTAATGGTCTAG
>NZ_KB903031.1:0-78035 GCF_000379565.1 Cupriavidus sp. UYPR2.512
AGCACGAAGGTATTGCCGCACGCCAGCGCCACCGGGAACATCCACATCGGCACCATCACCGGGAAGTTGAACGGCGTGATGCCCGCCACCACGCCCAGCGGCTGGCGCAGGTTCCAGTTGTCGATGCCGCCGCCGATGTTGTCGGTGAAATCGGTCTTGAGCAGGTTGGGGATGCCGCAGGCAAATTCCACCACCTCGATGCCGCGCGTGACTTCGCCCCTGGCGTCCGAGAACACCTTGCCGTGCTCGCGCGTGATCAGCGCGGCCAGGTCGTCGTGGTGCTGGTCGAGCAGCTCCTTGAACTTGAACAGGATGCGCGCGCGGCGCAGCGGCGGAGTGTCGGCCCAGGCGGGGAATGCGGCCTGGGCGGCGGCGACGGCATCGGCCACGTCCTGCGCGGTGGCCAGTGCCACGCGTGCTGCGACTTCGCCGGTGGCGGGGTTATAAATATCGGCCAGACGCTGCGATGCGCCGCGTGTCTGCCGGCCTGCGATGCTATGGCCGATGATGGTCTGCACCGCGCTGGCTTCTGCAAGGATGTCTTCCACTTCCGCTCCTGAATGCTGGGTCGCTGACGGCATGCGGCTTGCCCGATCTTTGCGTCTGGTGAAGACGCTGGCGCAAGCATGCGCCAGTCTCGCACTGGCGTCGATGCCGCGCCGCACAAGGCGTACCGGGCCGTATTGAGCGCAAGCTTGGTGCAGTTGCGCGGCCCCGTCCAATGATTTATTGTCAATCGCAATATAAGCCGCGCAAAATATTGCGCTGCACCACACACGCTCCCGCGCCACCTTTCGCCCCGACACTGCCTTGGACCTCCACCACCTGCGCGCCTTCGTTGCCGTCGCGCGCGAGGGCAACCTGACCCGCGCCGCGCAGCGGCTGCACCTGACGCAGCCTGCAGTGAGCCTGCAGTTGAAAGCCCTGCAATCGGCGTGGCGCATCCGGCTGTTCGAGCGCACTGCTGCAGGCCTGACGCTGACCGCCGACGGCGCCGCATTGCTGCCGCTGGCCGAGCGCATCCTCGACGGCGTGGGCGACCTGCAGCACACCGTCAGCGCGATGCATCACACCGTGCGCGGCCGGCTGGCGATCGGCACCATCCTCGATCCGGAATTCACGCGGCTGGGCCCGATGCTGCGCACGCTGGTGGAACGCCATCCGCAGATCGGCACCGAGCTGCGCCACGGCATGTCAGGCTGGGTGCTGCAACAGGTACGCAGCGGCGCGCTCGACGTGGGCTTCTACCTGGGCCAGCCGCCCGACGCCGGCTTCCATGCGCTGACGCTGACGCCCTTCTCGTACTACGTGGTGGCGCCCAAGGGCTGGAAAGAGCGCACCGCGCTGCGCTCATGGGGGCAGCTGGCAACGCTGCCGTGGATCTGGACGCCGCCGGAATCGGCGCACAACCGCCTCTTGTCCGCGCGCTTTGCCCAGGCCGGCGTCGATCCGGCCGGCGTGCCCAAGGTGGCGCATGTCGACCAGGAGGCGTCGATGCTGGACCTGGTGCGCTCCGGCGTGGGGCTGTCGCTGGTGCGCGACGCGATCGCGCTGCGCGAATCGCATGCGCACGGGCTGGTGATCGTGGAAGGGGTCTCGGTGCAGACGGAGCTGACGCTGGTATGCCTGGCCACGCGCCGCGACGACCCGGTCGTCGCGGCAGCGTTCGGCGTGGCCGAGTCGGTGTTCCGGACCTAGCCCAACGTCCCTACTGCTGCAGGTGACGCTGCAGCCAGCCGGTCAGCGCCGCGAACACTTCGCCGCGCAGTGGCTGGGCTTCATTGAAGATCTCGTGGTAGCCATGCTCGAACCAGACCGCTTCGCGCAACTCCGGCGGCGCTTTGTCGAAGAAGCTGCGGCTGCCGGCGGGGTCCACCACGCGGTCGGCGCCGCCGACCAGCATCAGCGTGGGCGCCTCCAGCAGCGCGGCATCGGCCTGAGCCTGCGCCATGCCGCGGATAAAGCTCTCCAGTACGCTGGCGGTGATGGTGGTTTGCACCAGCGGGTCTGAGCGGTAGGCTGCCACCACGGCGGGATCGTGCGACAAGAGCCGCGCATCGATCGGATTGGGCACGCGCAGCCGCGGCGCCAGCAGCAGCACGCGATGCAGCGCCAGCATCGGGCCTGACAGCCTCAGCGCCAGCGCGGGCGAGGACAGCACCAGCGCGCGCACCGGGCGCACGCGCGCGGTGGCAAAGCGCGCCGCGATCAGCCCGCCCATGCTGTGGCCCAGCAGGATCGGCAACTCGTTCCAGCCAGGCACCGCGGCATCGTAGATCTCGGCGAGGTCGTCCAGGTAGGCATCCGGATGGTCCGCCACCATGCGCGCGCCGCCGCTGGCGCCATGGCCGCGCAGGTCGTGCGCACGCACGCGCAGGCCCAGCCCGCACAGCACATCGGCCACATGCTGGTAGCGCCCGGCATGCTCCGCAAGCCCATGCACCAGCAGCACCGAGCCGAGCGGCTCGGCAAAGCGCGCCGGATCGGGCTGCCAGGTGCGCAGCAGCAGTTCGGTGCCGTCGCGCATGCGCTGGCGGCTCTGCACCGGCGCGTGCGTGCCGGCGGGGGTATCGGCAGGAATGCCGGCAACACCGGCAATAGCAGGATCGTCCGTCATCGGTTGTTCCATTCGCGCAAGTCTCCTCCCGGCACGGACCGCCAGCAAAGCGCTGGCGCCGGCTGTCGTTATTCTTTGTGGTGCTGCCTGCTGCCTGCCTAGCCTAGCCTAACCTTGCCTTGCACTGCCTGTCCCGCTCAACTGTGGCAGGCAAGCCTGCCCTGCGCTTGCGGCTGCGTTTCCGGCTGCGCCATATCGGCCAGGATCGGGCAATCCGGCCGGTCGTCGCCGCTGCAATGCTGCGCCAGCTCGCGCAGCGTGTCGCGCATTGCGGCCAGTTCGGCGATGCGCAGCTCCAGGTCGGCCACATGCCGCAGCGTCAGCGCCTTGACGTCGGCGCTGGCGCGGCCGCGGTCATGCCAAAGCGACAGCAGGTTGCGGATCTCGTCGAGCGAGAATCCCAGATTACGGGCGCGCCGCACGAAGCGCAAGGTATGCACCGCGCGTTCGTCATAGCGGCGGTAGCCGCCCTCGGTACGCGGCGGTGCCGCCACCAGCCCGATCGATTCATAGTGCCGGATCATCTTGGCCGACACGCCCGACGCCTGCGCCGCTTCGCCGATATTCATCACTCGCCTCCCTGTGCCGTGGCGGCCCCGGCTTGCGGACGCCAGCGTCGCAGCAGCAGCGCATTGCTGACCACGCTGACACTGGAGAACGCCATCGCCGCACCCGCCACCACCGGATTCAGCAACCCGGCCGCGGCCAGCGGAATGCCCACCACGTTGTAGAAAAAAGCCCAGAACAGGTTCTGCCGGATCTTGCGCACGGTGCGGTGCGAGATCGCCAGTGCATCGGCCACCAGCGCCGGGTCGCCGCGCATCAGCGTAATGCCGGCGGCGTGCATGGCAACGTCGGTGCCGGTCGACATGGCAATGCCCACGTCCGCCGCGGCCAGTGCCGGCGCATCGTTGATGCCGTCGCCCACCATCGCCACCACCGCGCCGCCCTGCCCCAGCGCCTGCACCCGGGCGGCCTTGTCTTCGGGCAGCACCTCAGCCTGCACGTCGTCCAGCCCCAGCGCCTGCGCCACGCGCGCCGCCGCGCCGGCATTGTCGCCGGTCAGCATTACGGTGCGCACGCCGGCCGCGCGCAGCCGTGCGATCGCCGCGGGCGCGCCCGGCTTGATGGCATCGCCAAACGCGACCAGCCCGGCCACGCGCGGCGGCGTGGTTTCGACCAGCCACGACACGGTGCGGCCGTCTGCGCGCAACTGATCCGCCAGCGTTGCCAGCGTGCCTGCCTCTGCGCCCAGCGCTTCACGCAGGCGCTCGCTGCCCAGCTGCAGCGCGTGGCCGTCCACCACGCCGGCAATGCCGCGGCCCGGCAGGGCCTGCACCTCGGTGGCCTGTGGCACGGCCATGCCGCGCGCCTGCGCCGCGGCCAGCACCGCGCGGGCCAGCGGATGCTCGCTGCCGGCCTGCAGCGCGGCCAGCCGCACCAGCAGCGCGCCAGCATCGGCATCGGCGGGATCGGCCGCATGCAGCGCCACCACTTCCGGCTTGCCGACCGTGAGCGTGCCGGTCTTGTCGAATGCCACCACGCTGACGCGGTGTGCCACCTCCAGCGCCTCGGCGTCCTTGATCAGGATGCCGGCGCGCGCGCCGGCGCCGGTGCCGGCCATGATCGCCGTGGGCGTGGCCAGGCCCAGCGCGCACGGGCAGGCGATCACCAGCACCGCCACGGCATTGAGCAATGCGGTTTCCCAGTCGCCGGCAAAGAGGCCCCAGCCCAGCACCGTCACCAGCGCAATGCCCAGCACCACCGGCACGAACACCGCGCTGACCTGGTCGACCATGCGCTGGATCGGCGCCTTGGCCGCTTGTGCGTGCTCGACCATGCGGATGATGCGTGCCAGCACGGTCTCGGCGCCCACCGCCTCGGTGCGCGCCACCAGCAGCCCTTCGAAATTGATGGCGCCGCCGGTGATGCGGTCGCCGGGCTTCTTCGGTACCGGCACGCTTTCACCGGTCAGCATCGATTCGTCCGCGTGGCTGCTGCCTTCGATCACCTCGGCGTCCACCGGAATGCGCTCGCCGGGCCGAACCACCACATCATCGCCCACGCGCACCGCCGCCAGCGGCACGCTCTGCTCCACGCCGCCGCGGCGCACGCGGGCGGTATCGGGACGCAGCGCCGCGAGCGCGCGGATGGCATCGGCGGTCTGGCGCTTGGCGCGGGTCTCCAGCCACTTGCCCAGGCGCACCAGCGTGATCACCACCGCCGCGCTTTCAAAGTAGAGGTGGGGCATGGCGTCGGCCGGCGTGCGCCACATCAGCCACAGCGACAGCCCATAGGCCGCCGTCGTGCCCAGCGCCACCAGCAGGTCCATATTGCCCGCGCCGGCGCGCACCGCCTTCCAGCCAGCCTTGTAGAAGCGCCAGCCGAACACAAACTGCACCGGCGTGGCCAGCAGCCACTGCACCCATGCCGGCAGCATCCAGTGCACGCCGAGCCATTCCAGCACCATCGGCGCCACCAGCGGCAGCGACAGCGCTGCCGAGATCGCCACCGGCCAGGGGCCGTCCCAGAAGGCAGTGCCCTGCCCCGCCTGCGGCGCCTGCGATGCGGCATCCGCCACCGGCGTCGCGCCATAGCCGGCGCGCGCGACCGCGGCCACCAGCGCCGCGCTCTCCGCCGCGCCGCGCAGCAGCGTGACGCTGGCGCGCTCGGTCGCCAGGTTGACCTGCGCGTCCATCACGCCCGGTACGGCGCGCAGCGCCTTTTCGACCCGGGCCACGCATGAGGCACAGGTCATGTCGGCAATATTCAGTTCGATGGTGTCCTGCGGCACCGTGTAGCCGGCATCGGCCACGGCACGGGCGACGGCCGGCAGCACCGCGCCCGAATTGGCGCGCAGCGTTGCGGCTTCAGTCGCCAGGTTGACGGCCACGTCGCGCACGCCCGGCACACGCGCCAATGCGTTCTCCACGCGGCGCACGCACGAGGCGCAGGTCATGCCGTCGACCGGCAGGCGCCATTCGGGCATTTCGTCGCCCAGCCGGTTAGCCGGCCGGACAGGTGGTGAAGCGAGCACAGCGCTGGAATCTGGCATGGTTCTGAGTCATCCACAGTATCGATGTCAGCATCATGGACCTTACCATCATTGGAAGGTCAAGACCGAAGGCACAGGCAGTTGTCGCCACCTCGGAAAGAACAAATTTCCCTTGCGCTTCCCATCATGGGAAGGTTCAAACTACGATTGTCGCGGCCCCCTGCCGCCTGTTTCCGTCCAGGAGATTCCCACCATGATCCAGTTCCACGTCGAAGGCATGTCGTGCAACCACTGCGTAGGCGCCATCACGCGCGCGGTCCAAGCGGTCGACCCGGCGGCGCGCATCAGTGCCGACGTATCCACCCAGGCCGTGCGCGTGGAAAGCGGCGCCGACACGCAGGCACTGCGCCATGCCATCGAGGAGGCCGGCTATCCGGTCAAGTCCATGGCGTGATCGGCAAGGATCGCCCAAAGATAAAGGGCGCCTCGGCGCCCTTTTCACTGTCCGTGTGCCGCGCTCAGAAGCGGTAGCCCACGCTCAGGAAGGTCACCACCGGATCGATCTTGATCTTGGTGTGCGACACGATCGTCACCGGGCCAGCCTGCGTGGTGAAGGTCGCGCGGGTCGACAGCGGCAGGTACGACACCGACAGGCCGACAAACCAGTTGTCGTTGATCGCGTAGGTGGCGCCGATGTTAAACACCGGGTTCCACGACGGCTTGGCGCTGGCGGTCATGTGCGCGCCCGGCACGAATTCGCGGTTGACGAAGTTCTGGTTGGTGATGGTTTCGTCAGTGAACCAGGTGTAGTTCACGCCGAGGCCGACGTAGGGTCGGAACTTGGTCTTGGCGTCAAAGAAGTGGTACTTGACCAGCAGCGCCGGGCTCCACTGCCTGACCGAACCCAGCTTGCCGTATTGGGCGAAGTTGCCGGTGCCCTTGACGTCGTGCTTGGGCGGGATGCCGGCGACCAGTTCGCCGGAGATGTTGTCGGTGAAGTAATGGCTGAACGCCAGGCCGACCGTGTCGGCAGTTTCGATGTCGGCGCCGGTATTGGGCTTGGTCAGGCCGACCGGGCGGCCATTGATGCTGTCGACGGTCAGCGGATCGGCGGAACTGTTCGGCATCACGCGGAACCAGCCCAGGCTGACGATATTGCTGCCTGCCGACTGCGCGTGTGCGGCTCCTGCCAGCGCCATGACAGCACCGGCCGCCAGCATCTTCTTATAGGTCGATTTCATAATCCTCTTACTCCTCTTTCGGTTACTGCCGCGTGCATTATCCGACTAGCCCGTGCGCGACTGTTTCACCGATGACACTGATTCGTAGAGGACGCCCCCTAAAGGGAGGGTTAACCACTAAAAACCAGGGCAGGAGTGGCCTCCAGGGGCCTCCACCGAGGCATCCGCGCAACGGTTTATGCCGCGCGCAGGAAAAAACCCTGAACAAGACGAGGTTTTATGGGTCAGACGCGCAACAGAGAGCGCGCGCCTGCCCCATGCAAGTGCACTCAGGGCGTCACGATGCCGAAGTTCGGCTCGGACTTGTCCATCAGCGCCGTCCATGCCGCCAGCGCCTGCGGGTCGCCGTCCACACGGGCGCGGCCGGCCTGGGTCTCGGCCTGCAGCGTGGTCTGGCCTGCCAGCACGCCCATCAGCACGGCGCGCGGCATGGCCAGCGTGGCCTGCGGCGACGCGTGCTGCGCATCGGCCTTGTAGCGGAACACGCCGTTTTCCACCGTCAGCGCAAAGCGCTTGCCGGTGTCCGGCTGTACCCAGTTCAGCGCCAGCGTCTTGCCCGCGGCGCGGTCGCCGTTAAGGCTGATCGCCAGGTAGTCCAGGAACATGGTGTCGGTCATGGCGCGCAGCACGTCCGGGCTGCCGGCGCGGCGGCCGGCCTTGGGCGGGCCGCCGCGCAGTTCGGCGGCACCGGTCAGGTAGGCATTGCGCCAGGTCGAGGATTCGGCCTGGTAGCCGAGCTGCTCCAGTGCGTCGGCTTCCAGCTGGCGGGCAGCCTGGTTGGACGGATCGGCAAAGACCACGTGCTTGACCACCTCGGCCACCCAGCGATATTCGCCCCGCGCGTACGCCGCGCGCGCCTGCTCCAGCACGCGCGCCGCGCCGCCCATGAACTCGACGTAGCGCTTGCCCGCTTCTTCCGGCGGCAGCGGGTTCAGGTTGGCAGGGTTGGCGTCATACCAGCCGAGGTAGCGCTGGTATACCGCCTTGGCGTTGTGGCTGACGGTGCCGTAGTAGTCGCGCAGATGCCATTCGGCGGCCAGCGACGGCGGCAGCTTCACGCGCTCGGCGATCTCGGCCGGCACGTAGCCCATGTTGGCCAGCCGCAGCGACTGGTCATGGATGTACTTGTAGCCGTCGCGCTGCTTGCCCAGGTAGGTGACGATGTCCTGGCGGCCCCACGTAGGCCAGTGATGCTGGGCGAACAGGACGTCGGTGCGGCCGCCGAAGCGGTCGATGGTCTCGTCCAGCGCGCGCCACCACTGGTTAGCGTCGCGCACCTGGGCGCCGCGGATGGTGTACAGGTTGTGCAGGTTGTGGGTGGCGTCCTCGGCGGCGCACAGCGCCTTCCACTGCGGGAAGTACATCAGCATCTCGGCCGGGGCCTCGGTGCCCGGCGCCATCAGGAATTCGATCTGCACGCCGTCGATGGTGCGGGTTTCGCCGGTCTTGTGGATCAGGTCCGTCGGCGGGATCAGCGTCACGCTGCCGTGCGCCACCCCCTTGCCCAGCCCCGCATCCACCTGCCCGGTGGCCGAGCGCGGCAGGTTGAAGCCATACATGTACTGCGCGCGGCGGCTCATGGCGTTGCCGGCAAAGACGTTCTCGCTGACCGCCTCTTCCATGAAGCCTTCCGGGGCCAGCACCTTGACCCGTCCGGCCTTGACGTCGTCTTCGCTGATGACGCCCTTGACTCCGCCAAAGTGGTCGCCATGGCTGTGCGTATAGATCACCGCGACCACGGGCTTCCTGGGCCGGTGCCTGAAGTACAGGTCGAGGCCGGCGCGCGAGGTCTCCATCGCCGTCAGCGGGTCGATCACGATCAGGCCGGTATCGCCCTCGATGATCGTCATGTTGGCGATATCGAAGCCACGGACCTGGTAGATCCGATCCGTCACCTGGAACAGCCCGTTGTGCATGTTCAGCTGCGCCTGGCGCCACAGGCTGGGGTTCACGGTGGCCGGCGCCTTGTCTTGCTTGAGGAAGCCGTAGGGGTCCAGCGCCCACACCACGTTGCCCTTGGCGTCGCGGATCTCGGTGTTGTCCAGCGTGCCGATAAAGCCACGGCGTGCCGCCTCGAAGTCGCGCCGGTCCTGGAACGGCAGTTGTTGCAGCACGGCCGCATTGGCACGGGCGGTGGCATCGGTGGCGGGATTGCCCGCGGTGGCCGGGGCAGATGCGGCGCCGGCGCTGCCGGCTAGGCCGATGGCGGCTGCAGCCAGCGCGGCGGCGGCTGTGGCAATGGCAGTCGGGTACGACATCGAGGTCTCCTGGAAATCCTGGGGCCGGATGTCCGCTTCCGGCCTGCAGCGCTTCTGTAATTGTACTGAATGTTCAGTACAATACTGGAGTTTGCTGGCAGACCCCGGCCGTTGTCAAATAGGCATCCGGTCCGACTATTCCTGGTTTTTCCTGATTTGCCGCCGGCACCACCTGTCTTCCGCCCCCGCCCATGCCACCGACCCGCCCGGCCGCACAAAAGCCTCCAGCCTCCGTCACCAAGAACCGCCGCGGCCTGGAGACCCGCGAACGCGTCATTGCCGCAACGCGCGGGCTGATCAGCGCGCACGGCTACGCCGAGGTAACCCTGGACCAGATTTCCGCCGAGGCCGGCGTGGCCAAGAGCAGCCTGCTGTGGCATTTCGGCAGCAAGGAAATGCTCCTGGCGGAGGCCGCAACCAGCCTGTTCCGGGACATCGGCGAGGGGCTGGGCGCAGAGCCGCACCGGGGCAAGACCGCGGCGCGGCGGCTGGAAAACGCCTTCGACGGGGTGGCCGACTATTTCACGGCCAATCCGGAAGCCAAGGGCGTCGTGCTGGCCCTGCTGTTCTCAGGCAGCGTGCCGCCCAGCGTGCGCGAGGAGATCCGCCGCAGCTGGGACGCGCATATGCAGGACCTGGTCGATGCGCTGTCCGCGCCCGGGCGCCCACTGCCCGCGCCGATGGCGCGCCTGATGGTGGCCACCATCCACGGCTGCTACTGCCACTGGTATGCCAGCGACCGCAGCGAACCGATCGCCGCCTTCCTGGCGCCGGCACGCGAGCTTTTCAGCGACTGGCTGCGTGCCCGCGATGGCGCGGGGTAATCACCCGCCGCTGGCCAGCACGCAGGCCGCCAGGTCCCACAGCGCGTAGCCCACGCTCTTGAACAGCAACGGGCTGCCAGCCCGCGCGCGGATGGCATCGGCCTGCAGGATCGCGGTCTCGAACGGCTGCACGTCGGCCCAGCCGATGCCGGCCTGCAGCAGGTCGCCGGCCTCATCCTCGATCCCGAACAGCGTATCGGCCAGCAGCCGGCCGCTATCCGCGGCCGCATGGCACAACGCCGGCGGCAGCTCGCACATGTCAGGCCGGAACGCGCCGACCGCGGCAATGAAGTGATCGTCGCGCCAGAGGCCGCTGTCCAGGTCCGGCAGCACCGGGCTGCGGCTGGACGTGACCGTGACCACCATCGATACACGGGGCAATACCAGCGCGACCGACTCGGCCACCTGCGCTTCCACGCCCAGCGTGCGCGCGTGCGCGGCCAGCGCCTCGGCCTTGTCGCGCGTGCGCGAATGCAGCCACACCTTGCCCACGCCCAGCCCGGCCACGAAGGCCTCAAGGTGCGTCAGCGCCTGCACCCCGGCACCGACGATCAGCAGCTCGCCATCCTTGCGCGCGGCAAAACACTGCGCCGCCAGCAACGACACGGCCGCGGTGCGCCGTCCCGTTACCGTGGGGCCGTCGAGCATGGCGATGCGCTCGCCGGTGTGCGCGTCGGCCACCACCACCTCGCCGAGGATATTAGGCAGCCCGCGCTGCGGGTTGCCGGGATGGACGGTGATGTTCTTGGTCATCACCAGGCTGCGGTTGCGCGCGGGCATCACCAGCAGCGTGCCTTCGCCACCTTGCGCATCGCCCACCGGCAGCGCAATGCGCGGCGGCGCCATGGCGGTGCCGTCGCGCAGCTCGGCCAGCATGCCGGCGATGGCTTGCGCCAGTTCGGGATAAGGCAGGCGCGCCGCCGTGCTGGCGGCATCAAGGGGGACGAGGGACATGCGCTGGCTCCGGCAAGACGTTGCGAAGCGCCATTATTGCGCATGGCCGCACGCGCGCTTCAGCCCGCCAGCAATGCCATCACTTGCGGGGCATAGCGCGTTCCCGCGGCTGCGCCGGCCGGGAACACCGCGTCGATGTCAGCCAGGTCCTGCGCATCCAGCCGCACCGCCAGCGCGCCAAGGTTATCGTCCAGGTTGGCGATGCGGCGCGTACCCGGGATCGGCACCACCTGCGGCCCGCGTGCCAGCACCCAGGCCAGCGCCAGTTGCGCCGGCGTGCAGCCCTTGTCCGCCGCCAGCGCGCGCACCTTGTCGACCAGCGCCAGATTGCGCGCAAAATTCTCGCCCGTGAAGCGCGGGTTGGTGCGGCGGAAGTCGTCCTCGGCAAAATCCTCCGGGCTGCGGATTGCGCCGGTCAGGAAACCACGCCCCAGCGGGCTGTACGGCACGAAGCCAATGCCCAGGCGTGCGCAGGTGGCGAGGATGCCGTCCTCGTCCGCGTCGCGTGTCCACAGCGAGTATTCGCTCTGCAGCGCAGTGATCGGATGCACCTGGTGCGCGCGCTCGAGGGTGGCGGCACTGGCTTCGGACAGCCCCAGCCAGCGTACCTTGCCTGCCTTGACCAGGTCCGCCATCGCGCCCACGGTCTCTTCGATCGGCACTGCCGGGTCCACGCGATGCAGGTAATACAGGTCGATATGGTCCGTGCCCAGCCGCTTCAGGCTGGCCTCGCAGCTGGCCCGCACATAGTCGGGGCGGCCATTGACGCCGCGCGTGGCCGGGTTGGCGGGGTCGCGCACCAGGCCAAACTTGGTCGCCAGCACGACCTGTCCGCGCCGCCCGGCGATGGCACGCCCCACCAGTGCCTCATTGGTGTGCGGGCCATAGATATCGGCGGTGTCGAGCAGGTTGAGGCCGCGTTCGAGCGCGTGGTGGATGGTGCGGATCGACTCGGCGTCGTCATGCGCGCCATAGAAGTCGCTCATGCCCATGCAGCCGAGGCCAAGCGGAAAGACGCCGGGGCCGGACTTGCCCAGCTGGCGGGATTGGATGGAAATGGCGTTCGCGGTCATCGAGGGCTCCTGTTGGCCGGTCGGGCACCGGCGGTGCGTCGGATGCGGCAAGTATGGGCACTCGACCGGCGCGGAAACAGCGTGCTACGCTGCATGCATCATGAAGCCAGACTTCACAATCGATGCCGATTCGCTGCCCGCGCTGGCGGCGTTCACGCGCGTGGCGCGGCTGGGCAGCTTTACCGCAGCCGCGGCGGCGCTGGAGGTCAGCCCCTCGGCGGTCTCGCAAACCATCCGCCAGCTGGAAGCGCGCCTGGGCGTGCGGCTCCTGCAGCGCACCACCCGTAGCGTCGGCCTGACCGAGGCCGGCGCCGCGCTGCTGGCGCGCGTGGAGCCGGCGCTGGCAGAGATCGGCGCCGCCACCGACGATATCCGCCAGCAACGCGACCTGCCGGCCGGGACGCTGCGCCTGACCACGCCGACCACCGCCGGCGCGCTGGTGCTGCGCCCGCTGCTGGCCGACTTCATGCGCGCCTGCCCCGGCCTCACCGTCGACGTGGTCACCAACGACCGCTTCACCGACCTGGTGGCCGAAGGCTTTGACGCCGGCCTGCGCCTGGGCGAGGCGCTGCATCGTGATATGGTCGCCATTCCGGTCACCGGCCCGCTGCGCATGGTGGTGGCCGGCTCGCCCGATTACCTCGCACGCCACGGTACGCCGCGCCATCCGCGCGACCTGCACACGCACGCCTGCCTGCACTACCGCTTCGGCCCGCATGGCAGCATCTATCGCTGGCAGTTCGTCGAAGACGGCCGCACCTTCACCGTGGACACGCGCGCCGCGCTGATCGCCAACGACAGGACCCTGCTGCACCAGGCGGCGCTCGACGGCACGGGGCTGATCCACGAATTCCCGGTGCATATCCAGCCCTCGCTCGACAGCGGCCGTCTGGTCACCGTGCTCGACGCGTGGCTGCCGCCGTTTGACGGCCTCTACCTGTATTACCCGAGTCGCGTGCTGATGCCGCCCAAGCTGCGCGTGTTCGTCGATTTCCTGAAAGCCCGCGCCGGCATCAGCGCTTAGTCACCGCCGCCGGTGCGCGCACCGAGGCCCCGCGCACTTCGATGCCGATGCGGTCCACTACCTTGCCCGCGGCATCGAGCAGCTCCACCTGGTGCCGCCCCGGCCACGGCAGCCATGCCACCTCGCCGCCGCGCCCCAGCGGCTTGCCGTCCATGCGCCAGCTGACCGTGCGCGCGGTCTGGCCGGCCACGCCCTCGGCATGGAACCAGACACGCTGCGCCGCGGGCGGCATGTCGGGATCCAGCGCAAACACGGTGCCGTCGGCGGGATTGGCGATCACGGGTGCGGTCGGGCGCGCGGCCGGTGCGCTCACGCTGACGCGCCGGATCGCGGTGCCGGCCAGAAAGACTTCATCGCGCGCTGGCTCCAGCCCGTCGTCAAAGCTCAGCGCCACGCGCTGCACGCCGGCGGGCATGGCGGGCGCGTGGCTGGCGCGCGTGCGGTGCAGCGCTTCCATCACGTCGTGCCAGACCGGCGCCGCGCCTGACACGCCAGAGACATCATGCATGCTCGCGCCACTGGCATTGCCGACCCACACGCCCACGGTGTAGTGCTGCGACCAGCCGATGCACCAGTTGTCGCGCATGTCCTTGCTGGTGCCGGTCTTCACCGCGGTCCAGAAGCGCGTGGTGAGCGGGCTGTCCAGGCCGAAGGTGCGCGCGCGCGCATGGCGGTCCGACAGGATGTCGGCAATCACGTAGCTCGCGCCTGGTTGCATCACCGCTGTCATCGATGGCGCGGCTGCCCCTTCCCGCAGCCGCGGCGGCGCGTAGCGCCCGCCATTGGCCAGTGCCCGGTACGCATTGGTCAGTGCCAGCAGCGACACGTCGGCACTGCCCAGCGCCAGGCTGTAGCCATAGTAGTCGCCGGCCTCGGTCAGCGGCAGCCCCAGCGCCACCAGCCGCTTGTGGAAGCGGTGCGGGGTCACCATCACCAGCGTGCGCACCGCGGGCACGTTCAGCGATGCGGCCAGTGCCGCGCGCAGGCTGACCCAGCCGGCATAGCGGTGATCGTAGTTCTGCGGCACGTAGAGCCCGCCTCCGACCGGCAGGTTCACCGGCCGGTCGTCCAGCAGCGAGGCCGCCGTCACCCGCTTCTCTTCGAGCGCCTGCTCATACAGGAAGGGCTTGAGCGTCGAGCCCGCCTGCCGCAGCGCAGCCGCGTGGTCCACCTGCGCGGCGCCTGACAGCGCGCCCGACGAGCCCACATAGGCCAGCACGTCGCCGCTGGCATTGTCGATCACCACCACCGCGCCGTCCTCGACATTGCGCCCGGCCAGTTCGCGCAGGTGCCGGTCCAGGCTGGTGGCAGCCGCGCGCTGCAGGCGGGCATCGAGCGTGGACGTGATGCGCGCAGGCATGGGTACGCCCGCAGCCAGCTGCGAGCGCGCCTCGCTGGCCAGGCGCCGTGCCAGGTGCGGTGCCAGCTGCGGCGACGCCGCCGACGGCGTGGCCGCCGCGGCGCGCTGTGCCACCGGCCCGGTGCGCAGCAGCGCCAGTTGCGCGAAGCCTTCCAGGCCATCGCACTCGCGCGGCAGGCGCATCTCGCGCAGGATGCCGCAGGCGCGGCTTGCCACTTGCCCGGCTTTGGCATTGGGCGCGCGCACCAGCGCCACCGCCAGTGCCGATTCGCGCGCGTCGAGCCCTTCCGGGTACTTGCCGAACAGCACCTGCGACATCGCCGACAGGCCCACCAGCTCGCCGCGGAACGGCACCAGGTTCAGGTAGGCCTCCAGGATCTGGTCCTTGCTCCAGCTGCGCTCCAGCGCCGCCGCACCCGCGGCCTGCCCCAGCTTCTGCGTGAAGCTGCGGCCCTGCCCCGGCGCGCCCGGCCGGCGCAGGTCCTCGTCGAGCAGCCCCGCCAGCTGCATGGTCAGCGTCGAGGCGCCGCGCGTGCGCGTGTTCCACAGGTTGGCCCAGGCCGCGGCCGCCACGCCCTGCCAATCGACCCCGCTGTGGGCATAGAAGCGCCGGTCCTCCGACAACACGATGGCAGTGCGCAGCGCGGGCGAGGCATCGGCCAGCGCAACCCAGTCGCCACGGCGCGCGCGGAAGTCGTCGCGCACGCGGCCCACGGTGTCGCCGTGGCGGTCCAGCACCACCACGTCGGCACTGCGCCAGTCGGCACGGACCTGCCCGAAGGACGGCAGGGCCATGGCCGGTGCGGACCAGGCCAGCGCCGTCACCAGCACCATGCGAATACTGTGCTGCCTCATGCCTGCCTGCGTCCCGCCACGATGCCCGCCACCAGCAGCACCTGCGCCGCGGCGTAGGTCCACCAGATGCCAAGCTGGAAGGATTCGAACGGCACCAGGAAGCGCGCGATGCCGATCATCATGTCCGAGGCGGCAAAGCACAGCGCCCCCAGCGCCGCCAGCGGCGTGGGCAGGCGCGCCACCAGCGCGCTGCAGGCCATCGCCGCCAGCACGCCCACGTACAGCGCCACCGGCACCGTCAGCGGGCCCATATTGGGCCAGAAGCGGCCCAGCATGGTGCCCGCCACGCCCAGCATGGCGCCGCACGCAATCAGCCGGTGCGGGCGGGTGTCGCCCGCCAGCGGCACCAGCACGCGCAGGTAGGCCAGGTGCGCCAGCAGGAAGGCGCCAAGCCCGCCCATGAACGAATAGGACAGCGCCGGCAACGCCAGCAAGAGATCGCCCAGGGCTGAGAACAGCAGCGCCGTGACCAGCCAGCGCCGCTCCACAAGCGGCCGGTGGAACCACGCGGCGCGTGCCAGCAGCAACGCCATCGCGGTCTTCCACGCGGGCTGCATGGCGATATGCCCGGTCAGCGGCGCGCCTTCAGGCAGCTCGATCGCCACCTGCACCAGCAGCGCGCCATAGAGGATGCCGGCCAGCGTGCCCGCGAGCCACCACTCGCGCACGCGTGCCGGTATCGTCATTGCCGGCCAGCTCATGGGCGTGCCCCCACCGCCAGCCGCGCATTGGGCGCTACGCCGAACACGTCGGGCGCGTACATCGCTTCCACGCGCGAGGGTGGCAGCGCGAAATCGCCGGCGTTGTTCAGCCGCACCGTGTATTCAACCGATATCGTGCCCTTGGGCAGGTAGCCGAAGTACTCCCGATAGGCCTGCGGCGTGCGCTCGGTGTAGGCCGGCCAGGCCGCGCCCTTGCGCCGCTCGCCGCGCGTGGCGATCTCGGAGTCACGGCCCAGGCCGCTGCCGAGGATGGTGGCGCCGGCAGGCACCGGATCGCTGACCACCACCCAGGTCATGTCGGCCTGCGCATCGATCTCCAGCTTGACGCGGTACACATCGCCGCGCGACCACTTGCCCTTCACCGCCTGCTCCTGTGGCGTCACGGTGCGCGTGATGCGGTAGCCCGCGGCCAGCGGCGCAGACACCGGCACCGCCGCCAGCGCCCGCACCGTGGCCCACGGATGGCCGGCGCCGGCGTGTTCCACCTGCAGCGTGCCGCCGTCGGCGCCGGTCGGCCACGGCAGGTCGACGCTGCCCTGGGCCACGCCGTCGGTGCGCTGCGCGCGCGCCCAGTCGAAACTGCGTGAGGCGTCGGCCGCATTGCTCACGCTCGCTCGCGTGGTGCCCGCCACCGGCGACTTCTCGAACGCCTGCGAGAAGCGCGTCACCGCCAGCATGCCCCAGGCATTGGCAGTGGTGGTGCCCCAGGCACCATGCACCTGCCGGCCCAGCAGCCCGGTGGCCAGTTGCGGCGCATCTTCCTTCCAGCCCGGCAGTTCCGACGCCAGCGCCAGCAGGCGCGCGGCATTGGTGTCGCCGCCGGTCATCATCCACCACCAGTTGTCGTTGCGCTCGGTGGAGAACGCCAGGCGCGTGCCCTGCACCGTCAGGCGCGAGCGCAACAGCTGCTGCGCCTCGGCCAGGCGTTGCTCGCGCTGCGGGATGTCCTGCATGCGCGTGAGCAGCAGGGTCCAGTCCAGCAGCGCAGAGGTCGGCCACTGCGCCGGCAGGATCTGGATCGAGCCCAGCATGCGCGCCTGCGCATGGCCGGTGCGCGACAGGGCCTCGAGCGCGGCCAGCTTGCGCGCCTCCAGGTACTGCGTGCCGGCCACTGGCGCCCAGCTGTCGCGGCGGATGCGGCCTTCGACGAAGTCGGTCAGCCCGCGCTCCATCTGCGTGCGCTGCGCGTCGGGGATGCGCAGCGCCAGACCGGCGCGCGCGGCCTCGTCGGTGACCGCCAGCAGGTAGGCGGTCAGCACTTCGCTGCCAAAGTCGCCATCGGCGGTCAGCGGGAAGTACGAGGCCAGCCCGTTCGCATCGAGGTAGGATGGCAGCTGCGTCATCAGCGCGTCCCATGCGGCGGTGTCGTTCAGGCCGATGGCCTTGGATGCGCGCTGCTCCAGGCAAGTGAACGGGTAGTTGCGGAACCACTCGCGCACGCCCGGCATGCCGCCCGCCAGCGACGACTGGAAGCTGACCTGCAGCCCGCCGCGCACCTTGCCCGCCGGATCCGCCAGTGCGCCCGGCGGCGCCTTAATTGGCACCGACAGTGACGGCGACACTTGCGCCAGCGTGGCCTGCTGCACCGTCACAGGCACCGCCGGCACGATCTGCTGCGACACCTTGATGCGGTCGGCCGCGCCGCCCCCATCACGTCCACCCGCCTGCTCGCTCGCCTGCACTTCCCACATCACCGTGCCGCTGCGCGAGTACGCCAGCAGCGCGGGCGCGGTCACGTCCCAGCCGATCTCGCGCGCTTCGCCGGCAGGGATCTGCACGGTCTGCGCCGGCAGGCTGGTCTCATTGCCGAGCAGCGTGCCGCGCGCGCTGGCCTGCACCGTCATCGCGCGCCTGGTGGTATTGCGCAGCGTGAACATAGCGCGGTAGCGGTCGTCCTCGCGCACCAGCAGCGGCAAGCCGGAAATCAGCTGCAGATCCTGCGTCGCGGCGATGGTGGCGCTGCCCGTGCCGAAGCGGCCGAGGCCGAGGTCCGCCACCGCGACGATGCGGAAGCTGGTCAGCGAATCGTTGAGCGGCACCTCGATGCTGGCGCGGCCCTCGGCGTCGAGCTGCACGCGCGGGTTCCACAGCAGCAGCGTGTCGAACAGTTCGCGCGTGGGGCTCTTGCCGCCGCCGCCGCCCGCCGGCACCGCCTTGCGCCCGTAGTGGCGGCGCCCGATGATCTCCATCTGCGCGGTCGACGTTTCCACGCCGTAGCCGCGCCGCTGCAGCATCGCATCGAGCAGGTCCCAGCTGGTGTTGGGCATCAGTTCCAGCAGCGCCTGGTCCACCGCGGCCAGCGCCACTTCGCCGTTGGCGGCGGGCTTGCCGTCGGGCAGCTTCACCTGGATCGCCACGCGGGCCTTGCCGCGCACCGGATAGCTGGCCTTGTCCGGGGTCACGGTAACGTCCAGCCGGTGGCCCGCATTGCCGACGCGGATTTCCGCCAGCCCCAGCCGGAAGGCCGGCTTGGACAGGTCCACCAGCGCTGTCGGCGCGGCGTACTCGCGGCCCTCGCTGCGGAACGCGCGCCACCACTCGCCCGGCTGGCGCCAGCCCCAGGTGAAGAACGAATACCAGGGCACCTCATGCAGGCGCCCGCGCAAGGCCAGCACCGACACGTAGACGTTGGGCCCCCACTCCGGCTTCACCTGCACGCGCACGGTGGGATCGCTGCCATGCAGCTCGACCACCTGCGTCTGGTAGATGCCCTCGCGCTCCACCGCCACCAGCGCGGTGGCATGGCGGAACGGCATGCGCACCTGGAACACCGCGGTGTCGCCCGGCGCGTAGGACTTCTTCTCGGGCAGCAGGTCAATGCGGTCATGGTTCTCGCCGCCGAACCAGAGCTCGCCCTGGCGCGTGACCCAGACCGTCGAGGCCGCCTGCGCGGTGCGCCCGTCCTTGTCGCGCGCGCTCGCCACCAGTTCGATCTGGCCGGCCTGCTCCAGCGCCACGTCGCAGCGCGCGCGGCCCTGCGCATCGGTGCGGGTCTCGCACACGGTGCCGAGGTCGCGCATTTCGGTGCGATTGTCATAGCGGTAGAAGCCGCCCACCACGCGTTTGCGCGCCGAGGTGGTGATGCGTACCCGCGCATTGATCTTGACCGGAGCATCCGCCACCGGCTTGCCGTTGACGTCCAGCACCACGCCATGCACGGCCAGCTTCTGCTTGACCGAGACCCAGCCATCGGTACGGATGCCGGCCACCACCGCCGCCGGCCACACCGGCACGGTCTGGCGCAGCGTCTGGATCTCGCCGTTGGGGTCGGCAAAGCCGGCTTCGAGCAGCAGGTCGCGCGGGGCTTCGGTCTTGGGCAGCTTGCGCAGCGTCACGGTGCCGTTGCCGTTCTTGTCGAGCGTCACCGGCAACTTGTCGGCGACCAGCTTCTGGGCGTCGGCACTGGCATCGCCCTGCTCGCCCTCATCCGTCTCCTCGTCGCCGCCGGCGCTTTCGCGCTGCGCGCGCGGCGGGTTGAACGAGAACTCGTCATAGCCGGGGAAGCTGACGTATTTGTCGCGCAGCAGCGCGGACACGCGCACCGGCAGCCCGGCCGCACCGCCGCCGGAGAGGTAGTGGATCTCCACGCCGACCGGCAGTTCGGCGGGCGCCACCACGGCTCCCGCCTTGCCTGCCACCTGCAGCGTGCCGGCCAGCACCGGCAAGCGGAATGCCTCGACCCGGAAACTGCCGCTGGTGTAGCTGCGCGCGCCGCCATCATCCTGCGCGCCTTCGCCCTTCTGCGTTTCCAGTTCCACGCTGTAGACCCCCAGCTTGGCCGCCGCCGGCACCTGGAAGGTGCTTTCCGCGCTGCGCCCGCCGGTCGCGGTCTGGCGCCATTGCAGCGGCAGCTCGTAGGTCTGGCCGCTGCCTTCATGGCGGATCACCACACGCGTGGGCAGCGGGCGGCTGGCCGGCGGCAGGGCAAAGCCCTGCGCGGTCTCGGCACGGATCAGGTGCTTCATCGACACGGTCTCGCCGGCGCGCAGCAGCGTGCGGTCGAAGATGGTGTGGGCGCGCACCGTGGGTGCGGTGCTGGTGTCGGTCGGCACATTGAAGCGCCAGGTCTCGATGCCGCGGTTCCAGTCCGACATCACGAAGGCCATGTCGGCCTTGCCGCGTGCCTGCGGGTGGCCGGCCGCGATGCGCGCCGAGACGAAATAGCCCGACAGCCCGTTCTGGTCGCAGGCGCCCTCGGGCGCGGCCGCCAGCCTGGCAAAGCGCACCACACCGCTGGCGTCGGTACGCTCTTCGCCAAGCAGGCGGCCGCTGCAGTCGCGCACCGCCACGGCGGCATCGGCAACCGGCTTGCCGTCGTCCAGCGCGGTGACCCAGGCCAGCCCGCTGCGGCTGCCATCGTCTTCATTGCCGGCGCTGCGGCCCAGCTTGAAATGCACGCCCAGGTTGGTAACCAGCGCCGCGGTGCGCACGTACATCGGCGCGCGCTTGCCCAGCAGCGATTCGCCCAGCATCGGCGAGGCGATCTCCACCACATGGAAGCCCGGTTCCGGCAGCGGGATGCCCACCACCTCGAACGGCCGCGGCGCATCGCCCGAAGGCTTGGGCACGGCCAGCTTCTGCACCCCGGGGGCGCGCTCGAGCACAGACACCGAACGCGTCTCGATCGACACCGCATTGCGCGGGTTGCTGACGCGATACGGGGAGCGGCCCGCCAGCACGGCGTCGAGCTCGGCCCGGGTATAGCTGGCCTCATGCATGCGGCGCACCAGGCCAAACCACTGCATCACGGCCGCGTCATCGTCCACGCGCAGCTTCATCACGGTGCCGGCCTTGGCCTGCACGCCGCGCACGGCGAGGTCAGCCTCGACGTTGCGCAGCGTCACCGGCAGCAGCGGCGGGTAGTCGGCCGGCGCCTTGCCGCGCGGCAGCTCGCCGAAGCGTTCCACCACGCCAAACGGCGCCGCGGCAAACTTGGCCAGCGGCGGCATCGATGCGGTGCCCACCTTGAGCGGGAACAGGTCGGCATTGGCCAGCGTGCGGCCGCTGTCGTCCTTCAGGTTGCGCGGCACTTCGATGGTGAACTGGGCCTTCTCCGCGAACGGCGCGGCAAAGGTCAGCGCGCTGACGCTGGCGTCCGGCGCCAGGTCAGGATCGAACTTCGGCGCGCGCGGGCCGGACGGCGTCTTCAGCACCACGCTCTCGGCCAGCTTGCGCGGCACCGGCGAGGAGAAGGTGACCGACATCGGCCGCAGCGGCGTGCACGGCGACTGCGCGTGTTCACGCTCGCAGCTGAAGCTGGCAGTGAAGGGTTCGCGCACGGTGTAGTCAAAGCGGCGCTCGTCGCGCGTGGCCACGCCGGAGGGCGTGGCAATGCCAGCGCCCAGAACCAGCTGCACCCGCGCCGCCGCCGGCAGCCGCTGCTGGCAGGCAAGCAGGTGCACGGCATCGGGCGCCTGTCTGGCGATGCGTTCCCAGTGGATGGCTTCGAGCACGGCATCGCGCTCCTTGCCAGTGAGCAACCGCACCGGGATGCGCTCGCCCAGCCCCTGCGACTGGCACCAGGCGTGCTCGCGCACCGAGGCCGCGGTGGCGGCGCCATTGAAGCGCAGCGCAAAGACCTGGTCTTCCTCGATCTCGCCGCCCGAAGGCCGGCTGGACACGACCGTCGGGCCGCCGGTCTCGAACCGGTACTCCGGCTTGCCGGCATAGGCGGTGCCGGCCACGCTGCGCAGGCCGGCACGCATGCGTACGGTGCAGCGCACGCCCGGCGGCAGGTCGCTGGCAAAGTCGTAGACCCAGTTCTTCGCATCGATCCAGCGGGCCTGCCCGCCGGTGCTGGCGCCGGTGCAGGAAACCGCCGCGGGCGCGGTGGCCTGGACGTCGCCCATCGGCACCATGGCCTCGTCGAAGCGGACTGCCACCTGCCTGACCTGCCCGACCGTGCCTTCGGGGGAGAAGCGCGTCACCTGCGCGGCCTGCGCGCTGCCGGCTGCCAGGATTCCAAGCGTGGCCACCACGGCCAGGACTGCGCGCCGCGCATGCGATTGCATTGGCAACCTGCCAAGACCCCGATCCGCTCGGGCGACGATTCCCTTCATGCTGCCATCCTCCGTTCCCGCCACGTTTGCGGCACCCGGCGAGGGTGACACGCACGCCACAGGAGCGCAAGACCAGCACGCAAACCTGCGACGCGCCGCGGGAAAAGTTTCAGCGCAGGTGCGACAACGGGAGCGGGCCGTCGCACTTGATGGCGGTCAGCACGATATTCGAACGCACGCTTTCCACGCCGGGCACGCGCATCAGCCGCTTCATGGTGAATTCGGCCAGCGTGGGCAGGTCGGGCACGACCACGCGGATCAGGTAGTCAGCCTCGCCGGCCACCGAATAGCACTCCTGCACTTCTTCCAGCAGCAGGATCTCTTCACGGAAGCGTTCGATGATGGTGTCGGCATGGTGGGCCAGCTTGACGCTGATAAAGACCATCACCCCCAGGCCCAGCGCCTGCGAGGACAGGTTGACGCGGTAGCCGGTGATGACGCCGTCGGCTTCCAGCCGCGCCAGCCGGCGCCCGACCTGGCTGGGCGACAGGTGCACGCGTTCGGCCAGCTGCTGGTGTGTGGTGCGGCCGTCGGCCTGCAGGACGGCCAGCAGCGCGAGGTCGAAGGGGTCCAGGGAGATGCCGGGGACAGTCATACACAAATTCCGCATTCTTTACTTTAATGATGCACATTATATGCATCATTACACCAAAACCAGCGGATTTTGCGGCCATTCTGCATGCCTGACTGTCTAAACTACGCAGTAAATCCGCATTCATGCTGCCGCCGATGCAGCAAGCACGCATTAACAAGGAGACGCGCACCATGTCCATCGCCACGGCCACTGAAGCTCCCGGCGCCTTCCAGGGCACCCTGACCGACAAGCTCAGGGAACAGTTCGACGCCGGCCTGCTGTCCGGCCAGGAACTGCGCCCGGACTTCACCATCGCCCAGCCGGTGCACCGCTACACCAGCACCGACCACGCCATCTGGCGCAAGCTGTACGAGCGCCAGGCCGCGATGCTGCAGGGCCGTGTCAGCGATGAATTCCTGCAGGGCCTGGCTACCCTGGGCATGGACAAGGACCGCGTCCCTGATTTCGACCAGCTCAACGAAACCCTGATGCGCGCCACCGGCTGGCAGGTCGTGGCCGTGCCCGGCCTGGTGCCGGACCAGGTGTTCTTCGAGCACCTGGCCAACCGCCGCTTTCCGGCCAGCTGGTGGATGCGCAAGCCCGAGCAGCTGGACTACCTGCAGGAGCCGGACTGTTTCCACGACGTGTTCGGCCATGTGCCGCTGTTGATCAACCCGGTCTTTGCCGACTATATGGAGGCCTACGGCAAGGGCGGCCTGAAGGCGGCCGGGCTGGGCGCGCTGGAGATGCTGTCGCGGCTGTACTGGTACACGGTTGAATTCGGCCTGATCCGCACCCCGCAGGGCCTGCGCATCTACGGCGCGGGCATCCTGTCGAGCCAGGGGGAGTCGGTCTACAGCCTGGATTCGGCCAGCCCCAACCGGATCGGCTTCGATGTGCGCCGCATCATGCGCACGCGCTACCGCATCGACACCTTCCAGAAGACCTATTTCGTGATCGACAGCTTCGAACAGCTGTTCGACGCCACCCGGCCGGACTTTGCGCCGCTCTACGAAGCACTGCGCGCGCAGCCGACGCTGGGCGCGGGCGACGTGGCGCCGGGCGACCAGGTGCTCAATGTCGGCACCCGCGAAGGCTGGGCCGATACCGAAGACATCTGATCCGACCCTCCCCGGCAAACCCGCGGCGGCCCTGCCCCGCTTCGCGCTTTGTGAAACAATGCCGGCATGCCCGCCGCCACGGCGCGGGCGGGCCGGCTGTCCGCATGATTTGCGGCCTTCGTTTTCGTTACGACCAGATCGAGCCCCCTATGACCCCTCTTTCCCCGCAAGCCCGTGCCACGCTGCTGGCAGACCTGCCCGGCTGGACCACCGTCCCGGACCGCGACGCGATCTTCAAGCGCTTCACCTTCCATGACTTCAATGCCGCCTTCGGCTTCATGACGCGCGTGGCGATCCAGGCCGAGAAGGCCGACCACCACCCGGAATGGTTCAACGTCTACAACCGGGTCGACATCACGCTGTCCACGCACGATGCCAATGGCCTCACCCAGCGCGACATCGATCTGGCCCACTTCATCGAGCGCGCCGCCGACGCGGTAACGGACTAAGCGCGGGCACGGCGGCAGCCGGATCGGGCAGCTGTAGGCTATCCGTAAGGAAGCGGGGGCCCGCGCCTAGTACAATCTGCGGCAGGCCCGCACCTTCCGTGTGCGCCAAGAGGCCTTCCCTCCAGCCATGCCCAACGTCCTACCCGAGCTGCCGCCATGCGTATCCTGCTGATCGAGGACGACCGCCAGATTGCCAGCGGCGTCGAAGCCGGCCTGTCCCGCGCCGGCCACCAGGTGCGCGTCGTCCACGATGGCGTCTACGCCACCGAACACCTGCTGCGCGAGCAGCACGACCTGGTCATCCTGGACCTGGGCCTGCCCGGCATCGACGGCATGACCCTGCTGGCGCGCTACCGCGCCCGCAACCGCACCACCCCCGTCATCATCCTGACCGCGCGCGACGAGCTGGAAGACAAGCTCTCGGGCCTGAACGCCGGCGCCGACGACTACCTGATCAAACCCTTCGCCCTGCCCGAGCTGGAAGCGCGCGTGCGCGTGCTGCTGCGCCGCAGCCAGCAGGGCGAGGCCGCACCCGAGCGCGACGTGCGCCTGGGGCGCCTGCGGCTGTCGGGCAACGACCGCCGCATGTTTATCGACGCCCGCCCGCTGGAGCTCTCGCCGCGCGAGTTCGCGGTGCTGGAACTGCTGCTGCAGCGCCAGGGCCGCGTGGTCAGCAAGGCGCAGCTGCAGGACCACCTGGCCACCTTTGCCCACCCCGCCGGCGAGGGCGGCGACACCGTGGGCGACACCGCGATCGAAGTCTATGTGCACCGCGTGCGCAAGAAGCTCGAGGACAGCGATGTCGAGATCGTCACCGTGCGCGGCTTCGGCTACCTGCTGCAGATCCGCGCCGGACAATGAAACCGCTCCGGCCGCCGCGGCCATCCGACACGCGGCACCGTCCTTCGGCCTAGCCGGCAATGTGGCCTCGCTCCCGCACCTCTTCCCGGGTTTCCTGGCGCACGGCCTCCCGCATCGCAACGCGGAACGTGCCCCCATCTTCCGCCGCGGCTGACGCCGCCGGCGCCAGCCCTATGCCCGCGGCGACGCGCCAGGCCTCCCGCCCCGGCTCCAACATCAGCCTGCGCGTGCACCTGCTGCGCGCACTGGCCACGCCGCTGTTTGCGCTGGTGCTGACCAGCGGCTCGCTGTCGTACTGGCTGGCGGCACACTACACCACGCAGGTGTTTGACCGCGCGCTGTATGGCGTGGCCAACAACATCGCCCAGCAGATCCGCATTGCCGGCCCGCGCCTGGAGCAGGACATCCCGATGATCGCGCAGACGCTGGTCGAGGCCGAGGGCACCGACCGCATCTACTGGCGCATCCACGGCCCCGACGGGCTGATCGGCGGCATGGACACCTGGCTGGGCTACGGCACCGGCCAGACCACGCTGCACGACGCGCGCCTGTTCTACGCCTGGTTCAGCGGCCGCCAGGTGCGCGCGGTGCGGCTGCCTGTGATGCTGCCCAGTGCCGCGGTGGACGAACTCGGCACCAGCGAGGCCGGCAAGGCCGCGCGCGGGCCAATCGTGGTGGAGGTGGCGGAGCTGCTGGACCGGCGCGAGACCGCCGCCAACGAGATCCTGCTGTCGGTGTCGGTGCCGCTGATCCTGCTGCTGCTGGTCGGCAGCCTGATCCTGTCGCACGTGCTCAAGGAAGAGCTGGTGCCGCTGCAGATCCTGGCCGACAAGCTCAACCGGCAGACTGCCCGCTCGCTCGCCGCGCTGGACGAGACCCAGGTGCCGGCCGAGGTGGCGCCGCTGATCCGCGGCCTCAATGCGCTGCTGGCGCGGCTGCGCGACGCGCTCGACGCGCAGCGCAAGTTCATTGCCGATGCGGCACACCAGCTGCGCACGCCGCTGACCGCGGTCAAGCTGCATGCCGACCGGGCCCAGCAAGCCGATTCGCTGGAAGTCGCCCGGCATGCGCTGCGCGAGGTGCAGACCGCCGCCGACCGCGCGGTGCGGCTGTCCAACCAGCTGCTGTCGCTGGCGCGCGCCGAGCCGGGGCTGTCGCTGGAGCGTCTCGGGCCGGTGGAACACTTCGACCTGGCCGAGCTGGCCTTCGAAACCGGCGCCGAATGGGTGCCGCAGGCGCTGGCGCAACACATCGACCTGGGCTTCGAGATCCTGCCCGGCCCCACCTTCACCGGCAGCGCGCCCGCCGTGGTGCGCGGCAACCGGCTGCTGATGCGCGAGGCCTTGTCCAACCTGATCGACAACGCGGTGAAGTACGTGCCCGCGGGCGGGCGCATCACGGTGCGCGCCGGCGGCGAGGCCATGGGTCACCGCGGCATGGCGGTGGTGATGGTGGAAGACAACGGCCCCGGCATCCCGCCACAGCGGCGCGAGGAAGTCTTCAAGCGCTTCTTCCGCGGCGACCGCGCCCCCGAACCGGGCGGCGGGCGCGCGGCCCACAGCGGCGGCGCCGGGCTGGGGCTGGCCATCGTCCATGAGATCGTGACGCTGCACCAGGGCACCATCCGCATCGAGGACGTGCCGCCAGTGCCGGGTGCTGGCGATGTGGCGGCCGCGGACGGGCCCGAACGGCGGCCGGCCATGCGCTTCGTGATCCGGATCCCCTGCGAACCGCCAGGATCGGTGGCCTGACCCGCTGCTGCGCTGGCAGCGGCGCGGGTCGAGACGCGCGCCTTACTTGGCCTTCTTCTTTTCCTTCGGTGCCAGCATGGTGCCGCGGCATTGCGGGCTGCCGCAGCGGCACTCGAATTCCTTCTTCAGCTTGGCGGTATAGCGCGCGTCGATCACCAGGCCGTAGTCGTAGAACAGTTCCTCTCCCTCGGCGATGTCGCGCAGCGCGTGGATAAACACGCGGCCCTTCTTCTCGCGCGCCTCGCAGTTGGGTTCGCAGGCATGGTTGATCCAGCGCGCGCGGTTGCCGCCGTACTTGGCGTCGATCACGCTGCCGTCGTCCAGGCTGAAGTAGAAAGTGTGGTTGGGATCGCTGGGATCGTGCGGATGGCGCTCCAGCGCCTTCTTCCACGAAATGTGCTCGCCCTTGTACTCGATCACGCGTTCGCCTTCGGCGATCGGGCCGATCGCATAGACGCCCTTGCCGTGCACGCCTGACTGGCGCACCTCGATCCGGTCGCTCGCCGTCTTCTTCTTGCCCTCGCCTGCTGCCTTGCGCTTTGCCTTGTCCGCCATTTGCCTTTCCGTGCTCGTCGCCTGTTGTGCCTGAGTGGCCCGCTGTGCCGGGCGTTCCGGCGCGATCGGGGATGATACCGGCGCAACCGTGACACGTATACGCACCCCCCCCCCCGGCGCACCTCCCCTTTGCCGGCGCCGTCACCGTATACGTCTTTGGGTGCAGTTGACAGGTATACGGCACCCCCATTTTCACCCTAACCGCGACGCTCGTTTACCTGCGCGCATGTGGATAACCCCGCCCCGAACTGTGGACAAGCACGCGGATTCGATGTGGGCTGCCTGGGGCTGGCATGGGGATGCCTCAGGCATAAGTCGGAGGGGGTTCGGCACCAGCCTCGCCCATCGGGCTGAGTCATCCACCTCGGCCAACATTGGATACGACCACTTCTCGTTTACGTAAACCGTTGAACAGAAAGACGTTTACGCGGTTTTCCACAGAGGGGGCGGGTGTTTACTTACTACTACTATTTGTATACATGAAAGAAAAAGGTAAACCGAAAGAACGAGGCAGCGCGTCAGCAAAAGAGAAGGCGTCCAAAGCATCATCCGAATAGCCAGGGCCGTAAACGTTGCAATAGCGCGAGACTTCGGGTTTGAAGGGGGCGTATACCTTGGGCGTATACGCCCAATCACACCAACGTGCGCGTATACGCCGGCACCAGGAGAGGAGGCGGGGCGTAAACCGATCCGCAAGGCGCCATGCATGCGCCGAATAGCCGTGTGGTCCACCGCCAGGCCGGTGATCCGACAACATGCAACATAGTGCAGCTTATGTCTGCGAGACTCGCAGAGCCCCTGCAAGCGCTTGCGGCCGGCGCTGGCTCTCCAACCCTGTCCAATACGCCTGGGCGTGCGCAGAGGGCCTCTGAGAGCCTCTGGCGAGGGATGGATAAGGTGCAATGGCCTCCATCGCGTTGCGCGAGTCCCGGGTGCCCTGCCCTGTCACCTTAGGGCGCTTTCGTCACCTTCCCCCACGTGCCATGGCTGCGTCCGGCTGCGTCGAGTTGCCGCGAAGCCCAGCCTGGCGCGGCCTCGCGGAAACTGCCAGGTAACAATCTGTTCCCGGTGCGCCTTGCCCGACACGGTATCATGTGGCCCGCGGCGTCTTTGCCGGAGCGGTGCCAGCCAGGCCGCCCGGCATGCGGACGCCTGTGTTTTATCAACTCGATACGGAGTGAAGCATGACGAAAACCGAACTGATCGACGCTATCGCAGCCGGGGTGGACGGTCTGACCAAGGCCAAGGCGGAACAGGCACTGAACGTGACCCTGTCGGCCATCATGGACGCAGTGGCCAAGGGCGACACGCTGAGCCTCATCGGCTTTGGCACGTTCAGCAAGGGCGAGCGTGGCGAGCGCATGGCGCGCAACCCGCGTACCGGTGAAGAAATCAAGGTCGAAGCAGCCAAGACCGTGAAGTTCAAGGCAGGCCAGAAGTTCAAGGACGCTGTCAACCAGTGAGCCTGACGGGCTGCACTGCAGGGCCCGAATTGTCAGACCCCGCCATGCCGCCGCCCGGTGCCCGAGGGCGCAGGCGAGCGCCAGGCGGGGGACGTTATCCACAGCGGTAAGCTGATTTTCTGCAGTATCCGCCGCATCGCTGAATCCGCCATCGGGGCGATCGCGCGCGAAGTCTTCCAACAGGCGTCCAGCCGTGGCCGTGACAGGCCGGACCGGGTGCCGTGCCACATGGGGCCTCCATGCTCGCCCGTCCGCCGCGCCGCAGATCTCCACAGCGTTATGCACAGCGCTTTCCACAGTTGGTTCCACAGCTTTCTCCACAGGCTGCGGGCGCCATGCGCGCGGCTTGCGTTGCCGTGGCGCTGGCATTGCTGAGTGCCTGCACCACCGTCAGCGAGCCAGTGCGGCCGCAGGCGCGCGCCCTGCCCGACACCGAAAGGCCGGTGACACGCCCGGGCGCCACGCCGCGCGAACGCATCGTCGAGATTGCCACGCAGGAATGGACCCGCTGGGGCGGGCAGGTGGTGCGGCTGGGCCGGGACGACACGTCCTGCGTCACCTACAGCCCGGTGCCCGCACCGGAGCTGCCTGCGCCACTGCCAGAGATCCCGGAGGCCCAGCCACTGTCCCCCGCGGTGGCCGGGGTGCCCGCTGCCGCCACCACCGACACCGAATCCAAAACCAACGGCAATCCCCCACCCGTGGCCAGCTGCCTGTCCTTTCCGGACGGCACCGGCATGGAAGCCACGCCCTTGGGCTGCTCCCTGGCGCGCCGCTACTGGAGCATCGTCGGCGAAGCGCCCGGCTGCCGGCAAGTGACCCAGGGATCCTGGGCCTGGTCGGCGGTGTTTATCTCATGGGTGCTGCGCAAGGCGGGGCTGGACGAGCGCCAGTTCCTGACCGGGCAGTCGCACTCGATGTACGTGGTCGATGCCCGCGACGGCATCCTGCCCAGGCCGGCCTTCCATATCGAGCCCGTGCCCGCCATGCCCCGACCCGGCGACATCATCTGCGCCGGGCGCGGGCGCGACCGCTATCTCGAGGACATCGCCGAAATCGGTTTCGGCACCACGCCCATGCACTGCGACATTGTGGTCGGCGTGGATCCGGCCACGCGCGTGGTGCGTGCCATCGGCGGCAACGTCCAGCAGTCGGTGTCGATGGAGGAGATCGAGCTGGGCGATTCGGGCCGGCTCGATGGCATCACCAATTCACATATGCCATGGCTGCTGGTGATGCGCAACGACCTGCAGTAGCTGGTTTATTGATGCGATTTATCGTGGAATCATAATTTTATGCGGTTTGATTATTCGCTTGAATAATCCTGCGCTCAGTCGAACAGTTCCAGCTGCGATGTATCCCGGTCGCTGGTCCCCACCCCGACCCCCAGCAGCCGCACTGGCAAGCCCCGGCGCGCATGGCCCTCGGCCAGCAGGCGCGCATAGACGGCGCGGTCCGGTGCGTGGCCGCGGCATTCCACCGTGGTCTGGCGGAAGTCAGAGAAGCGCAGCTTCACGGTCAGCTTGTCGATGGTGTCGTGTGCCTGTGCCCGGTCAATGCGCGCTTCGAGCATGGCGATCAGCGATTCCAGCTCGGCCATGCAGGCCTGCAGGTCGGGCAGGTCGTCGGCATAGGTCTCTTCCACGCTGATCGACTTGCGCTCGCGCTCGGGCGTGACCTCGCGCTCGTCGACGCCGCGGCACAGCTTGTAGAGCCGCGCCCCGAAGACACCGAACTCGCGGTGCAGCCGGTCCGGCGACCACGGCCGCAGGTCGCCGCAGGTCTCGGCACCCAGGCGCCGCAGCTTGGCCGCGGTGACCTTGCCTACGCCGTGGATGCGCTCCACCGGCAGCGCGGCGACAAAGCCATCGACTGCCGCCGGCTTGACCACGAACAGCCCGTCGGGCTTGTTCCAGTCGCTGGCGATCTTGGCCACGAACTTGCTCGGGCCCACCCCGGCCGATACCGTCACACCCACTTCATCGCGCACACGCTGGCGGATTTCCTGGGCGATGCGGGTGGCGCTGCCGGCGTGGCGGGTGCAAAGGCTTACGTCCAGGTAGGCCTCGTCCAGCGACAGCGGTTCGACCAGCGCGGTGTATTCGCGATAGATCGCGAAGATCTGGCGAGAAACCTCGCGGTACTTGTCCATCGCCGGGCGCACGATCAGCAGGTCCGGACAACGCTTGACCGCCTGTGCCGATGGCATTGCCGAACGCACGCCAAAGGCGCGCGCTTCGTAGTTGCAGGTGGCAATCACCCCGCGCCGGTCGGGCGAGCCGCCCACGGCCATCGGGCGGCCGCGCAGCGACGGGTCGTCGCGCATCTCGACCGAGGCGTAGAAACAGTCGCAGTCGCAATGAATGATCTTGCGCTGGACCGCGGGCGTGGCATCAGGCGGGGCAGACATGGTGGCCAGGCACCGTATCGGTTATCCGCGCGATGAATGAAATGGTTTGCTTTTTAGTTCGTTTCATTGATCGACTGGATGGTGGCGGGCTTCTGCCGCGTATTCATCCATAGCCCCTCGGCCGCATACAAGGCCAGCGACAGCCAGATCAGCGCGTAGCCGACCTGCTTTTGCACCGGGAACGGCTCGTTCCACAGCCACACGCCCAGCAGCAGCTGCAGCGTCGGCCCGGTGTACTGCAGCAGGCCCAGCAGCGACAGCGGAATGCGCCGCGCACCGGCCGCAAAGAACAGCAGCGGCACCGCCGTCACCGGCCCGGCCAGCAGCAGCAGCCACTGCGTACCCGGCGCTGCGTGAGTGAAGCTGTCCTGGCCGGTGGCGAACAGCCAGGCCAGCGCCGCTGCGGCCAGCGGGAACAGCAGCAGCGTTTCCAGCGACAGCCCTTCCAGCGCACCCAGCGCGCCGGTCTTGCGCAGCAGGCCATAGCCGCCGAAGCTGGCCGCCAGCCCCAGCGCGATCCACGGCAGCTGGCCTGCCGCCACTGTCAGCCAGGCCACCCCGGCCGCGGCTACCGCGATCGACAGCCATTGCACCAGGCGCAGCCGCTCGTGCAGGAACACCACGCCCAGCAGCACGCTGAACAGCGGGTTGATGAAGTAGCCCAGGCTGGCATCGACCACGCGGTTGGCCGACACCGCCCAGATATAGAGAAACCAGTTGGCGCACAGCAGCGCCGCGCTGGCGGCGAACGACAGCAGCAGGCGCCGGTCCTTGAGCACCCGGCCCAGCCACGCCCACTGGTGCCGCCACGTCAGGATCAGGCCGAGGAATACCAGCGACCACACCATCCGGTGCAGCAGGATCTCCAGCGGTGCAATGCCGGGCAGCGATTTGATATAGAGCGGGAGCAGCCCCCAGATGACGTAGGCCAGGAGGGCGTAGAGAATGCCGAGTTGCATAGGGATTTCCGGTAGATGCCGGCGATTCTACCGGCGCCGCGCGATCCCCGCCCGGCGGGCGCCCGCGTGCCGTGGCCAACAAAAAACCCCATGCTCCCGAGGGAACATGGGGTTTGCGGCAGGCCGCGGACGGACCAGAGCCGTGTGCCGCTTACAGCTTGCGCGCGAAGCTGAACTGGGCGAAGCCCTGCTCGGCCACGTTGAACCAGGCGGCCTGGTTGTTGCGGAACACGCGCCAGTCGTCGTAGATCTTCTTGAACGACGGGTTCTTGGCGGTTTCGTCAGCGTAGGATTCCTGGGTCGCCTTGAAGCAGGCCTCCATGATTTCCTTGGAGAACGGGCGCAGCTTGACGCCGTTTTCCAGCAATCGGGCCAGCGCCTGCGGGTTGACCGTGTCGTACTTGGCCATCATGGTGGTGTGTGCCTCGATGGTGGCGGTTTCCAGCGCGCGCTTGTACAGCGCCGGCAGCTTCCCAAACTCGGTGGCCGAGGCGTAGAACGACAGCTGCGCGCTGCCTTCCCACCAGCCCGGGTAGTAGTAGTACGGCGCGACCTTGTAGAAGCCCAGCTTCTCGTCATCGTACGGGCCCACCCATTCGGCCGCGTCGATGGTGCCTTTTTCCAGCGCAGGATAGATGTCGCCGCCGGCGATCTGCTGCGGCACCACGCCCAGGCGCGACAGCACCACACCGGCAAAGCCGGCGATGCGGTACTTCAGGCCCTGCAGGTCGGCCACGGTCTTGATTTCCTTGCGGAACCAGCCGCCCATCTGTGCATTGGTGTTGCCGCCCAGGAAGTTGATGACGTTGTATTCCTTGAAGAACTCGCGCATCAGTTTCATGCCGTTGCCCTGCAGCATCCAGGCGTTCTGCTGGCGTGCGGTCAGGCCGAACGGGACGGTGGTGTCAAAGCACAGCGTCGGGTTCTTGCCGAAGTAGTAGTAGCCGGCGGTGTGGCCGATCTGCACGGTGTTGTTCTGCACCGCGTCCAGCACCTGCAGGCCCGGCACGACTTCACCGGCGGCAAACACCTTGATGTTGAACTTGCCGTCGGTCAGTTCCTTGACGCGGGCCGACAGCAGCTCGGCACCGCCGAAGATGGTGTCGAGCGACTTGGGGAAGCTCGAGGCCAGGCGCCATTCCACGGCCGGGTTGCTGCCGACCACGGCCGGCGCTGCCGGGCCGCTGGCGGCGGCAGGCGCTGCCTTCTCTTCACTCTTGCCGCACGCGGCCAGTGCCCCGGTGGCGGCCACGGCCGACGCTTTCAACAGGAAGGAACGACGTTCCATCTCCACTTCTCCTCTTATAGATATTGATTCGGATGCAGGCGCGCGGCTTGCATGATGCCGCGGGCCGGACCGTGACGCACCAGCCGCCGGGGTACAGCGGCTTGCGCAACGCTGTGCCTGTTGCGAACGGGCACGGCGGCGTGCCCTGCATGCCGGGCGCCTGACGCGCGGCCCACGGCAAAGGGCTGTCTTACCCGAAAGACAAGCCAGCCGATTATAGCGGTGGCTCTTTCGCCACGGGGTACCGTCCAAGTGCGGGTTTTCGCTAGTCAATGGCGCCATATCCGGGGTTTTTTCGCATTGTGAGACGTCGCATAGTGTGATGGATTTTGTAACCCGGCTTGCGGTCAAATGGGTCGGCTGATAAAAAACAGTCCCGCCTCCGGAGCCCTTGCCTGCTCCGGCCATCGTTGTTGCTTGCCTGAATTACTGTCCGAATTGCCGCCAGTCTCCCGTCGAATTCCCGCCACACCGCTCTGTCTCGGCCCTGCCGGCCCTGCCGGAGGCGGTGGCCTGCCCCTGCGCCGCCTCGGCTTTGCCGTGCTGGCCGCGTGGGGCCTGGCCGCGTGCGCGCAGACCGGGGATGCGACCACCAGTGCCACCACGCCGCCGCCGCGCATCGAACCGCGCCCGGCGGTGCCGCCGGTGGTGACCGCGGATGCGGCGCAAGCCGCCCGGCCTGCCAAGCCGGCCACAGCAAGCACGGAGGACCCGCTGGCGGCGCTGATTGCCGGCGACGCGGCACCCGCGGCCAGCGTGACCGTGCCGGCGGCACCGGCGCAAGGCACCACGGGCGAGCTGGCTGCCCAGCCTGCCGTGCCGCCTGACGGCAGCGCGCCGGCAACCCTGGCCGGCACCAGCCCGGCTGCCGATCCCAATTTCGTCGGCCCGCCCGAACCGCCACCCCAGCAGCCGCCGCCACTGGTGCTGTTCCCGCCCCGCCTCGGCCAGTTCCAGGCCGAGGCGCCTGCCCAGCCGGCGGACAGCGCCACCGGTGGCACCCCGCCAGACGCCCCGCCGGTGCTGCACTCGCAACTGCCCGCTGACGACCCCGCCGGGGATTCCGTGTGGCGCCTCGGCTACAGCGGCCGCGCCGCGGCCGAGGAACGCCCGGCCACCATGCGCGCCTGCCCCGGCGGCGCGCTCTCCACCGGCATCGGCAACGGCCTGGCCTGCCGCAGCGCTGGTGAGGTCAAGATCCGCGAATCGGTGCTGGACCTCGACGGCGGCGCGCAGGTGATGCTGATCGCGCAGGCGCGCGGCACCGACGCCACCACGGTCAATGGCCGCCCCGCGGCGATCGATCCCTATGCCCTGGTGCCGCAGTTCTATACCGCCGTCAGCGGCCTGGCAGTGCTGGACGGCGCCACCATGTGGGCCGGCCGGCGCGACAATGCGCCGTTCCTGCTGTCGTCCGGCCTGCTGCCGCCCAATTCCACGGCGATGCGCTTCGGCGTGGACAACGCCAAGGTGATCGGCGATATCGGCCTGAGCTACCAGTACACCGCGCGCGCCGACCAGAACGGCCAGAACCTGCCCAGCTACCACTCGCTGCGCACCGCGCCCATCAACACCAACGAACAGGGGTCGGTCCAGCTCGGCTTCACGCGGGTGGAGGCGCAGCCGCTGGTGGAAGACAACGGCGGTGCATGGTGGGCGTCTGCGTTGCATGAGCAGAAAGGCGTGCTGTTCGGCACCAACCGCCTCGGGGTGCAGTTCGGATCGGGATCGCGCAACGCCATGAGCGGCTACACCGGCATGGGACCGGCGCTGTCGCGCACGCGCGTGGCGGAATCGATGGAATGGAAGGGCCGTTCAGGGCTGAGCGGCGCGGTGGAGCAAAGCCTGCAGTTCGACCGGTCGCCGCTCGGCACGCTGCAGTGGACCACCACGCGCTTGCGTCCTGCTTACATAGCGAGCAACCAGTTCCGCCTGAATTTCGAGGTCTCGCACGACCAGATCTCGTCCGGCTTCGGCGTCAGCGGCCAGCGCACCGCGCTGACCGTGGCGCCCACGCTGACGCTGGGCAAGTCGGCCGGCAATGCCAACCTGCGCGCCTTCTACACCTACAGCCGCGCCAGCGACGTCGAAGGCATCGGGTACACCGCGCCGGCCGACGCGTGGGCCTCGCAGGCGGGCGGCTCGATCTTCGGCGTGCAGCTCAATCGGCGCTGGTAGGGGCGCTGGCGGGCGCAGCGCGCCAGTCGGCCTGCGCCGTGGCAGCGGTGGTGGCCGCAGCGGGCTTGCGGCACAGCCAGTGGAACAGCAGCGTGGCGCTCAGCCCGCCGCCGATCTGGGCCAGCACGAAGCCCGGCACGTCCTGCGGCCGGATCCCGGTAAAGGTATCGGTCAGCGCGCAGGCGATGGTCAGCGCCGGGTTGGCAAACGAGGTCGACGACGTGAACCAGTAGCCCGCGGTGATATAGCCTGCCACCACGAACGGCACCAGCTGCGGCCGGCTGCGCAACGTGCCGATGCCCACGCCGACCAGGCCGAAGGTGGCCACGCACTCGCTCCACCACATCGCTGCGCCGGTGCGGCTCTGCGCCGACCAGGCCAGCGCCGGCTCGCCGAACATCGCATGGGCGGCCAGCACGCCGCAGACTCCGCCCGCCACCTGCACCAGCACATAGCGCAGCACATCGCGCGGCGCCAGCGTGCCCTGCAGCAGCGCCGACAGGCTGACCACCGGGTTGAAATGCCCGCCCGAGACCGGGCCCAGCGATACCAGCAAGGCCACCAGCCCGGCACCGGTCGCCAGCGAATTGGCCAGCAGCGCCAGCGCGGTATCACCGGCGGCGAGGCGCTCGGCACGGATGCCCGAACCCACCACGATCGCCACCAGCAGGGCGGTGCCGAGACCTTCCGCCACCAGGCGGCGTGCCAGCGTACTCATCGCTGCGCTGTGCCGGCGCTGTGCAGCGGCGCACGGACGTGGCAAGGGACCGGCCGCAAGCGTGCGGAAAAACCGGCGGCAAAAACGGCGGGGAGAAGGTGCAGCGGCAAGATGGACAACGTCGCCTGAGACGACGCCTCGAACAGTGGCGGAACAGTGGCAAGACCGGCGCGCAGGGGGTGCGCGCGCCTCGCGACAGTGTTCCGTCTGGGCCCGGGTGCGTCAATGCGCGGCGACTTTGTTGTGTGCTGACACTGGGTTTCGAATCGCTGCTGCGCCGCCGCCGTGGCGGAATCCGAGGTGGGCGTGCCGCTGGCCCTTGATGCCTTGCTGGCGGTTGCGGACCGGCACCTAGACGATGCCAGGCAGCACCGCCGCAACCGCGTCGTCAGCGACGACCGGCTGCCCGCGCCGGCGTCGTAGCGTTGCGCCTCAGCGCAGCAGGAACGCGATGTCCTCGACGCTGATCTGTGCCACCGGAATGCCCTTGCGGCGCTGGAACAGGATGTGCTGCTGCACGCGGCCGCGCTGCTCGGCAAATGCCGCGGGATCGATCGGCGTGCCCAGGCGCATGTAGTGCTGCACCAGCAGCTTGTAGGCGCGGTGGCGCACCTGCATGGCCTCGGTCTCTGCACGCAGCCGCCGGATCTCTGCCGGGCTGCGGTCGATCGCCTGGTGCAGCTCCTCGACCGTGCGCGCATGCAGCTCGCGGTAGACGTCGCGCTCGGCCTCCATCTGGTGCAGCTCGTCGCGCAGCGCACGGATCTTGTGCTGCAGCTTCAGCGTCTGCGAGACCGCCTGCTGCACCCGCCCCGCCGCCCCCAGCGCGTGGCTGGCCGCGGCCATGGTGCTCTTCCACAATCCGCGCTCGTCGCCCGCAGTCTGCGGCGGCCAGCGGTTGTCTGTCCCGATCAACGTATCCATCAGACCCCCCGGGTAAGAAAGTAATAGCCCTGGACCGGGTGTCCGCGTTATGGGTGCGGCTTGGCCGGCTCGGTACGCGCCGCCGGGCGGCAGCGTGTCAGGGCATCGTAGAGATACATAGATCGGCTGCCAAGTAGAAGATATTTACTTCTGGGTTGGCTGTTGCGCGTTGCACAAACCACCGGTCTGCGGTGGTCAGCTACGGGGCAGCATGCGGTGCGATTTGGCGTAGGCACGCAGCACATCGTTGATGCGGGTCTGCCATCCTTCACCGGTGGCCTTGAACGCCTCGACGACATCACGGTCGGCACGCATGTTCAGCGTGACCTTGCGCTGATCCGGCGGCAGCGCCGGCCGGCCGCGGGGCCGCAGCAATGCCTGTGCCGCCTTGTCGCCGACCAGCCTGGGCAGCGCTTCCCGCGCGGGCCGCAGGCGCGCCAGTTCGGCATCGGTCAGCGGCGGGTTGTCGGGGTCTGCCTGCGCGGCGCGCGTCAGCGCCTTGCCCTCGGTGTCAGTCGGGATATGGATCCTGCGTTTCGTCGACATACTTCAATACCTCGCGGCGGTTGGCTTTGCGCAGGCTGATGACGCGCATCGTTTCGCCTCGCATCGTGTAGACCATCACAAACACACGGTTGCCGATCAGGCCGGTAGCGACCATGCGCCCTTCACCGTATGCAAAGCGCAGATCGTCCCGGATCAGCGCCACCGTCCATCTCAAACGCTTCGGCCAGTGTCAGCGCTACGCCATGCTTGATCTGGTTGGCCAGATCCTTGACCGGATCGAACACAAGCGGCATCTATTTATTGTATGGGCGTTAAATTGGCAAGGCAAGGAATATTTGCCTATACAGAAATTGCGTTGCGCCGGTCGGTGCAAGCGACGTCCGGCTACTTGCGAGGCAAGTCGTCAAGATGGGCCTGCACGCGTGAGGCGACCTTGACTTTGATCACTGGCGTTGAGCCGAGGGGGCACGGGCAACGTGCAGAGCCTGGAATCGCTGTCGCGCACGCTGGCGAACCTCATCAAGCTGGAGCGCGAAGCCTACGGCATCGATGCCAAGGCGAAGGAAGAAAGCTCGTTGGAGCGGCTGATGCGCGAAGTGGCGGCTGCGGAAGCGGCTGCCAGCGGCGGCAGCGGGACGCGTCGGCTACGAAAGCGCGTCCCAATTCAGCCGGGAGTTCAAGCGCCTGTTTGGCCGGACGCCGGTCGAGGAAGTGCGTGACATGCGCGAATCATTCACGCTCTCGCCGGCGGTCCGCTTCGGTACCTAGGCGCTCGCTAGGCGGCCACATCCAGAACCACCTTCCCCCGTACGTGGCCGCCCATGCTCCTTGCCAGGGCACGGCTTGCCTCTTGAAGAGGAAAGACCGAATCGACATGGGTGCGCACCTCGCCGGACGCATGGAGCGCGGCCAGCGCGGCAAGCAGCGGGCCATCGGCACGGGTCGCGAAATGCCTGCCGGTTACCTGTGCCGGGTTGCCGGCGCGCTCGGCATCCGGCTTGCTGACGGTGGAAACCAGAGTGCCGCCGCGCTTCAGCACCGACCACGACCTCGCCTGCGTTGTGCCGCCGACGAGGTCGAGCACCAGATCGACCTCGGAGGCTTGCTCCGCAAAATCCTGCGCGCGGTAGTCGATGAACGCCGCCGCACCGAGGCTTTGCACGTACTCGCGATTGCCAGCCGAAGCGGTGCCGATGACGTGCGCGCCGGCCAGCTTCGCCAGTTGCACTGCCGCGCTCCCCACGCCGCCCGCCGCGGCATGGATCAGGACCGTTTGACCGGCCTGCAACGCACCGTGTTCGTGCAGCGCCTGCCAGGCCGTCAGCGTCGCTGCGGGCATCGCGGCCGCCTCGGCGAAACTCAGCCGCCCTGGCTTGCGCGCCAGGCGGCTGGCATCCACCACAGCCCGGGTGGCATAGGCGCCGACGATGCCAATGAACCCCATGACCTCATCCCCCGGCGCCAGCGTGGTGACGTTGCGCCCGACTGCGACGACGGTGCCGGCGGCATCCACGCCGGGTGTGAAGGGCAAGGGAAGCGGGATGAACGCTTTCATGGCGCCACTGACGATCTTCCAGTCGATCGGATTCACTGCGGCAGCGGCGACATCGATCAGGACCTCGTTATCGCCGGGAACGGGATCGTCCAGTTCGGCGAGGGTCATGGCGTCCGGGCCGCCATAGGCAGCGACTTGTATGGCTTTCATCAGATGCTCCTCGAAGGGACGCCCACAATCGGAGCGTCTAGGGCAAGCGCGGCCTGTACCGGATCGAAATACTCCCGCAAATGGACAATCCGTCTGTCACGCGCGGTCAGGAAGACCACGTACTCTTGCCGGTAGGTCCGCCCGGTTGCAGCGATCAACCCTTCGGCCCGCACGCGGGCGATGGCATGTTGGGGGTCGTCGGTGGCGGTGACCACCGTATCGAAGAAGCGAAAGTCCTTGACCGCGCCGACGAACCAGCTCACGTGCCGTAGCACGGACTCCCGGCCGTCAAGTTGCAACGGATGGCCAAGGCTCGGTGCATAGGGCAGATCCCACACGATGTCGTCAGCAATCAATTCCTGCCATTGCTGGTTGTCGTCAACCAGCCACTGGAGGTGCTGTTGCAAAAGTTCTGTTGCGATGGTCATGATGCATTTCCTCTTTTGGTGCCCGCGATTAGGCGATGACCCGCTCGGCCAGCGCGCGACGGTTGTCCAGGCTGAACGCGCCGGCGCCGAACGCCACGACCTGCAACAAGCCACCGGCCATGGCGAGGTTCTTCAGGAAGTGGAACATCTGATTCTGGTCTGCCAGCGCATGGTGGAAGATCAGCGCGGTCACCACGGCGTAGGCCGCCAACAGCAGGGCGATCAGGCGAGTCCGATAGCCGACCACCAGGAGCACGGCACCAGCCAGTTCCAGTACCAGGGCGCCCACCAAGCCGAGCGCAGGGGCGGGCAGTCCCAGCGAGCCGATGTACGCCATCGTGGCGCCAGGCGCCATCAGCTTGCCGATGCCGCTGATGAGAAAGATGGCAGCGATGAAGATGCGGCCGATGGCAGGAATTGCCGGGTGGGCATTGAGGTTCGAGTTCATGTTGATCATCCTTTTCAAAGAGTGGATGTACGAAGATTAGAGACTTGACACCTATCCAGGAAGCCTATATCTCTAGATAACATCCATCTATATGGTAGATACATGCTCGATGCTGTCTCGTTGGACCAGCTCCGCACATTCATTGCCGCCGCCGACGAAGGCAGCTTTTCCGCTGCGGGCCGCAAACTCAGGCGTGCGCAGTCGGTTGTCAGCCATACGCTGGCCAATCGGGAGGGGCAGATCGGCGTTCAGCTCTTCGATCGCAACGGCCGCTATCCTCGGCTGACGGAGGAAGGGGCCGCCCTGCTGGCACAGGCTCGCCTGGTGGTGAGCGGCATGGACGGTTTCAAATCGAAAGCGCGAGCCATTGCCGACGGGCTGGAGCCCGAGTTGTCGGTCGTCGTGGATGTCATGTACCCCATGGCATCGTTGACCGATGCCGTCGGCGCATTCCGGAAGGCATTTCCTCATACACCGCTGCGGCTCTACGTCGAGGCGCTTGGCGCCGTCATGCAACCTGTGCTGGGACAGGCTTGCCGGCTTGGCATTAGCGGTTCGATGCCGGCGGTTCCGGAGGTGCTGGAGGCGGAGAAGCTGTTGGACGTAGCCATGGTCACGGTCGCTGCGCCGTCACACCCCCTGGCGTCCCACAAGGGACTTATCCGGCCCCGCGACTTGAACGACCATGTGCAGTTGGTGCTCACCGACCGCACGACGCTCACAGAAGGCTCGACATTCGGCGTTTTCTCGCCTCAGATCTGGCGGCTTGCGGATCTGGGCGCAAAGCATGCGTTCTTGCGTGCTGGCTTCGGGTGGGGTCACATGCCGATGGCGATGGTCCAGGCGGACCTAGATGCCAGCACTCTGATTCCTTTGCGGATCGAGGCCTTTCAACCGCATACGCCACCGATTGCCATGTTTGCGGTGTATCGGAAAGACACACCGCCCGGCCCTGCGGGTCGATGGTTTCTCAAACGGCTTAAGGGTGCGCGCGGCGCGGACGAACGCTGACTGCCTTGATTATTCCTGAGTGTCTTCTTCCCATCCGGTTTTGGGCGGATAGAGGGCCGACACAACTGGCCGATACGGGTTGCGGATTCAACCGGTCGATGCAACAGCTTGATGGAATCGTTCAGCCGGTTCCCGACGCTGACGAGTGTCGTAGCCCCGGTGCGGGCCTTTTCATCGATCTTGCGACGCCATCCGCAATGTCGGAATGCCGTCCTCGAAACTATCGAACCACTCCCGGATCGCGTCGGCCACAACACCTAGATTGCAAGTGGCGGCATCCGGAACGCACGCATGGATGAGAGCTTCGACGTCAAAGCGTCGATCCGCCCGAGCCCGCCAGGCATCGCGGTCGCGGGCTAGGATAGCGAGGTGCGGTGACCCACTCTCTCGCTTCCGTCAGCCAAAGGGCGCCGGTGAACCGGAACCGCCCAAGTCTTGGCTCAGCGTCCCGGGATTGCACGCCAGTCCGCCTAATTCCGGATTTCCAGTCCAGCAAACTGTTTTGTAGTCCGGCTAATTCCGGTTTCCTACAATCGCGGCGCGACCCCGTTGTCTACGGCGTGTTCGACCTGCTGGTCGGCAAAGGAAAGGATCTGCGTGGGCAGCCGCTGGAGCGTCGGAAGCCGGCCCTGCGGAAGTTGATCGGGCCGGCGGATGTGAGTCTGCGGTTCCTGGACAGCGTCGAGGATGGAGCCTGGCTGTACGGCCCTGCCTTGGCGCTGGGTCTGGAGGGAGTTGTAGGCAAGCGAGCCGGCTCGACGTATCAGGCCGGCGATCGGTCACGCGACTGGGTGAAGGTCAAGCGGCCGGGCATGGTACCGCCGGAGCGGTTTAAGCGATAATTAGCGCCGCAAGCGACGCTTCTCACCTCAGCTACTTCACTTTGCGCAAATGTCTCAAGAACAGCCCTCCCCAAGCGAACTCCGTCGGAGTATCGATGCTTACCGAGCAGACATGCGAAAAGTGGCTGTCGATTGGCACAAAGAGCAATCAGGGCAGTCGGATTCATGGGTCCTTGAGACGGTCAAGCATTTGGCATTCGTCAATAGCGCGGGGCTCACGGGCGCGGCTGCTCTGGCAGCTACAAGCAAACCACTTCCACCGATCGGCCCGATCCCAGCAGAGGTCTCATTTAGCCTTGGCTTACTCTTTGCTCTCGCGGATATGTACATGAACCACCGCGGGCATGACAAGCGCCGTGCTGAACTGCTGACCCGGATTCGCACGTATGACGAATCGGCCCACAAGTGGACCGCACCCAAGACTGTTTTCGATGCCGCGGAGAGGCTGCTTCAGGATGTAAGGTCCGGTGAGCCGTACTTTAGGCTGGCAGAAGTATTCGGCTGGCTCTCTGTCGGTTTTTTCGTCTTGGGTGCCCTGCCCTTTGTGCTGAAAGCCTTGAACTAAGCAATATGGTCGCTACGGCGCCCTTAGCGGCACCGGCGGCCAAGGCGTTGCCCGGTTGATCGAAGGCAATCAGGCCGTTCCACAAGCCGTCGCCTCATATCCAGTCATGCTAGGATGGTTGGGTCACTTGGATAGACACATGCCGTCATGAACGCTCTTGGCATCGTTGGCGCCCTAGCAGTGCTCGCGCTGATAGCTGGCCTGTACCTTCGGCGGAAGCTCCGCACACGTGCCCAACGGACGAACCTTGGTCCGGTCGTGCGTCCGGAAGGTACGCGGGACGCGCTCGATAATGAGGTCGGCCTCGTCAGCCGCCAGCCCGACTGGCGCGACCTTGACCAACCTGTCGAGTTCCTTGTCCGGTCCCCGGGAAAAGTCGACCCCGACGACACCAGCATCCCCGCGTTTCTGCTGCGCACCGGTGTTGAGTGCGTCCACCTTGCGGACGGCACCATCCTTTCCTACGCCAGAGAGCCCGGCGGCGAAGCGCCCGTCACCCTCCCCGACCCCCTCCCCGACTTCCTCCGTCGACCCTGAACGGAGCATCGTCACGTCAGTCGGCGCAAAGCGCAGGTTGGCAGCGCGGCGCGCAAACCGGCTGGCGGGGGTGAACAAATTCCACCGCGCCAGCCAGGCGAATCCCACTCAGCGTCGTATCGCTTGGCGCCACCGACCCATCTGTGGCCATTCGCGCAGTCAGACGCTGCTCCGTTTTAGGTCATTTCTTTTTTCTGCGCCCTTCCGTCACTGGCCGCCAGCCAAGTGCTTGCTCGATTTGACTCCACGCAGCATTGATAAGCGTCCGTTCGCTTTGTGCTCGTACGCCAGTGCGTAAGTCATCCAGCGGATACCAGCGGTCGTCGGACTCCTGGTAGAAGCAGTGCCTGTAGACGTTGCCGGTGTTGGAGATGCGGTGCGTCTCATACGTCTTCGAAAGTAGCGTGAATGCATGGTTCAGGCTCACCGCGGAGTTCGATTGCAAGCCATCCGGCATCAGGACAGTGCTACACGTCAACTCTGACCGCTCGAGGCCCTTGAGTCGCAGCCACAGCCCTCCTGACTCGGGCGGGCCAATGAAGAGGCGGGCGGCCTTTGTGCGGGGGTGTTTGGCTTCGGGCGGGCCGATCACAATGCGTTCGAAGCGTGTCGTGCCTTGCGGGACGTCTTCCGGGGCGACGTCCGGCCATGGCGTCTTCTTAGGGAAACTGCGGTCGCTCAATGCGACCATCAGGGGCGTGCCCTCTTCCAGGATTTTGACCTTTGTCGTCTGGGTCATGCGGGCGATGAACAATTCATCCGTGATTTCGGCGGTGCGGATGGTCAGTTCGGCCAGCGCGCCCTGCTCAACGGGCACATCCCCGCCGTAGAAGCATTCCCAGCGTTCGCCAACGCGCCTGATGGGGACTGTGACAGTTTGCGTCCAGTCGAAACGGAAAATGGGACTTGCAGGCACGTTCAGCTCCAGGTTGCGTAAGCAGGCCTACCCACATTGGTCTTGGCCGCACAGCGGACTTCTGCGCATGATTCGATCGTAAGGGCAGGGTATGCTTGCGAATGTGCTATCCCCCACCTCCTTGCTGTGGCCATGAAAATACGCACCTTGAGCAAACGGCGGTCGGCGAAGTCGATGCGCTGTGTCGTGTTGGCGAAAACGACGGTCCGCGTGCCCGCCTTCCTGCTGCCCGGGAACAAGCCACGGTAGTCGTACCACCGCGTGGGCGCACGTGGAATCAGCGCAGCGTTATCTCGAATGGTTGGACGCCAAACTGCATCTGTAGGTGTGCAGCCGAAAGCCCGGCGCGAAGGCTCGGGCATGTTTCTTTGAGGCAAGGCATGAAGATACGACTACTGGCGAAGCAACACGCCGAGCACTGGATGCGCTACAGGATTCGCTCCAAACGGAGGCAATGGCTGCCGGTCTTCGTCTCGCACGGGCCGAAGCCAAAGCATTTGCTACATCAACGGCTGCTCGGGGAATTTTCCCAACCCTAGAAGCCAATTGACACCCACGCCCCTATTAGGCCCCCCGGTGAAGCAGCAGGGGTTAGCCGCGAGCCAGCGCAAGGAAAGGTCGCCAACCGATTTCGCGGACGCCAATCCATCTGAGGTAGGGGACATGAGAGAGCCCCGTCTCGGAACGGGCCCACCACTGACCTGGCAGCCTGCGGCGGTTTTCGAATGCGCCGTTCTGCGGGCAGCGACCGACTGAGCCAGCCGTCGACGCAAACCGCTTACATGCGGTGTTACATGGCGCCCAAAACGGACAAGGGGCTACAACGCGATGCGCTGTAACCCCTTGATTTGTCTGGTGGCCTGGGACGGAATCGAACCGCCGACACAAGGATTTTCAATCCTCTGCTCTACCGACTGAGCTACCGGGCCAAAGAAGCGAAACTATAACTGGACTTTTTTGGTCAGTCAAGCGTCATGTGCGTCACTGCCTTATTGCTCGGCCGGCTCGGGCTTGTTGCGGCCCAGCTCGACGCCGAGCTGCTTGAGCTTGCGGTACAGGTGGGTACGCTCCAGCCCGGTCTTCTCGGCCACGCGGGTCATGCTGCCGTGTTCGCGCAGCAGATGGTATTCAAAGTAGGCGCGCTCGAACAGGTCGCGCGCTTCGCGCAGCGGCATGTCGAAGGAGAACTGCATCTCGGCCTCGGGCACGCGCGCGGGGTTGCCGTTGGGGGCGGCCTCGGCGGTGGTCTCGGGCATGGCGTCGGCCGAACCGGACTCGGCCGACGGTGCCGTGGCGGGCGCGGCGGTGGTGGCCGCGCTGCTGCGCGGCCGTTCGATGCCGCGGGCCAGGCCCTGCTCGACCGCGGACAGCAGCTTCTGCAGTGCGATCGGCTTCTCAAGGAAATTGAGTGCGCCGATCTTGGTCGCCTCGACCGCCGTGTCGATGGTGGCGTGGCCCGACATCATGATGACGGGCATCGTCAGCTGTCCCTGCGCGGACCATTCCTTGAGCAGGGTCACGCCATCGGTATCGGGCATCCAGATATCGAGCAGCACGAGGTCGGGCGTACCCGCCGCGCGGTATTCGCGCGCCTGCAGCGCGTTCTCCGCGAGTTCGACCACGTGGCCTTCGTCGCTGAGGATCTCCGAGAGCAGCTCCCGGATTCCCATTTCGTCATCGACTACGAGGATCGTTGCCATACTTCCCCTCTTAACCCCACCGCAGCGTTCCGGGACCGGACGCCATTGTTGACTATGTCAGTTTAACGAACAGGATCGAGATCTGCGCACCGACGATCTCCGCACCTTCCATGCGATTGCGCAACTCGATTCGCGCGCCGTGTTCGTCAATGATCTTCTTTACCATCGCGAGCCCCAGACCCGTGCCCTTGGCTTTCGTGGTCACGTAGGGCTCGAACGCACGGCTCAGGATTCGTGGTGCAAAACCGGGACCATTGTCCGCAATGGTGAGCTTGACGGCCTGGCGGTTTTCGCCGGCAGAATCTTTGTATTCTACAGTCTCGGTGTGCAGAGTGATATGGGGCGCCGCCCTACCGGCCGCGACGTTCTCGGCGGCGGCATCCTGTGCGTTCTGCAGCAGGTTGTGGATGACCTGGCGCAACTGCGTCGGATCGCCCTTGATCTCGGGCAGCGCGCTGCCCAGCGTCGGATGGATCACCGGGTGCTCGTGCACCGCGGGATCATCAATGCCGTACAGGTGCAGCACCTCCGCCACCAGGCTGTTGAGCTGCAGCGACTGCAGCACCGCGGGCGGCGTGCGCGCGTAGTCGCGGAAGTCATCGACCATGCGCTTCATCGCGGCCACCTGGTTGACGATGGTGGCGGCGCCACGCTTGAGCACATCGGCGTCGGTGCCTTCGAGCTTGGGCGAGAGCTTCATCTGCAGGCGCTCGGCCGAGAGCTGGATCGGTGTCAGCGGGTTCTTGATCTCGTGCGCAAGGCGCCGTGCCACCTCGCCCCAGGCCACCGAGCGTTGAGCGGAAATCACATCGGAGATATCGTCGAAGACGATCACGTAGCCGGGCTCATCGCGCTCGCCGCCGGGCAGGCGTGCGCCGCGCACCAGCAGCGTAAGCGGCTGTTCCTCGCCCTGTGGCAGCTCGATCTGCTTCTGCCAGTGCTCGGCGCCGCCCAGCACCTCGCTGGTGTTCTGGTCCGAGAAGGCCTGGCGCACGATCTCGCCGAACGGCCCCATGCCAGGAATGTGCTCAACCGGCAGGCCCAGCACCGCGCCGAACGGCTGGCGGAAGATGCGCTCCGCGCCGGGATTGGCGGTAATCAGCACAAAACGGCGGTCGAACACCAGCACGCCGGCAGTCAGGTTCTGCAGCACGCTTTCCAGGTAGGCCTTCGATTGCTCCAGCGCGGTGCGGTTCTCTTCCACCGCCAGCCGCGCCTCGGCCAGCTGGCGCGTCATCTGGTTGAACTGCTGCGTGAGCATGCCGAGCTCGTCGCGGCTTTTCAGTTCGCGCTTGGGCGAGAGGTCGCCCTCGGCCACTTCCTTGGTCCCCTGCAGCAGCATCAGCAGCGGCCGCGCCAATTGCCCGCCCAGCAGCAGCGCCAGCATCACCGCGATGAAGACGGCCAGGAACAGCGTCAGCGTCAGCGTGCCGATATACATCTTGCGCAGGCCGGTGCGGCCCAGTGCCTTTTCCTGGTATTCCTGGTACGCGCGCTGGACCTCGTCGGCATTGCGCGCGAGCACCGCCGGCACCGGGTGCAGCACCTGCAGGTAGCGTTCCTCGCGCACGGTCTCGCCGACCAGCCCGAAGCCGCTCGACGGCGATTCTTCCGGGCGGCGCTCCACCGACAGGCCGGAGCCGGCCCAGCGCGGCGTCTTGGCCAGCGCGCGAGGTGCGCTGCCGCCTGCTGTGCCATCCTGTGCCGTGGTCGGGCTTGCGCCCAGCGGAATGATCACGCGCAGCCGGTACAGGTGGCTGCTGTCGACGCGCTCGGTGCCCGGGCTGCCGTCGCCCGACGAGTCGGTGCCGCCCTCCACCGCTGCGTAGCCGCCGGCCAGCCGTGCCTGTTCGGCCAGCACGCCGGAAGGCAGGTCTGGCACCAGCGACGCATAGCTGCTGGACGCCGTGGCCAGCACGCGGCCGCTGCCGGTGAAGATGGCGGCTTCCTGGACGCCATACTGCTCGCGCAGGCGGTTCAGTTGCAGCGAGGTGGCCACGCCGGAGGCGCCGGCGAGCTGCTCGGCCATCAGGCGTGCCTTGACCTGCAGGTCGGCGAGTGAGCTGTCGATGGTGGAGCGGCCCAGGTTCAGGCCGGCCTCGAGCGCGGTTTCCACGCGCACGTCGAACCAGGACTCGATGCTGCGCGAGACGAACTGCAGCGATACCAGGTAGATCAGCACGCCGGGCAGCACGCCCACCACGCCGAAGAACACGGCGAGCTTGGTCATCAGCCGCGTGCCGAACTTGCCGCGGCGATAGCGCAGCCACAGCGTCAGCGCCAGTGCACCCACGATCAGCACCAGCAGGGCGCCGATCACCAGGTTCACCTTGAACAGCAGCGTGAAATAGCGATCGAAGAATTCGGTGTTGGCCGATGCCCCGGCCAGCAGGCCCACCAGCACCAGCGCCAGGAAGACGATGATCCCGGCCACGACGCGGTACAGCACGCGCCGGAACCGGCTGTCCCACAGCGAGTTGTTCATGGCTGGTTCGATACGGGCTGCAGCAGCAGTGCGGGCGACAGTCCGTATGACACCGCCTGCATGGTCAGGCCGCGTGAGTCAATGGCAGCGGCAGGCGCCGACGCAGGCGCGGGTACGGCGGGCGAGGCCGGCAGCACCGGCGATGCGGGGCCTGGGGCCGGCGCGGGCGGCGGCGCTGCGGGCGGCGGGGGTGGCGGCGGTGCGTTCAGGTCCGTCGGCACCGTATAGACAAAGCGCCGCCAGTCGGAGGCCAGGTTCCATTCACGCGTGTTGACGGCGTTGATCTGGAACGGCTTGGGCAGTTGCGACAGGTCCAGCCGCATGCGTACTTCCGCGTGGTAGGTCTCGCCCGGCTTGATCGCATTGCGCTCGAACACGCGCCAGCCGCGCACGCGCTGGATAAACTGCAGCGCGCTCTTCAAGCGCGTGAACGGCAGCTGCAGGCCGCCGGTGGAAACACGGTACTGGCGCGTCAGCGGCTGGTACGACAGGCGCACGCTGCGGGTGGTGTTGACCGGCTTGTCGTCGAACCAGTACCAGCGCGAGCGCGAGAGCTGGAAGTCAATCGCGAAATAGAGGGAGATGCCCTTGTGCAACGCGTCTTCCAGCGCGGGCGGCAGGTCGAAGTCGAAGCTGGCGGCAAGCTCGAAGCCGCCGTCCTGGAATTCGATGCGCGCCTCGGTGGCCTCGATGACCTGCGCGCGCGCGGCGGGCGGCAACCACAGTACCGAGGCGAGCGCCAGCACCAGTGCAAGCCACCACCGCGCCAGCAGGCCACGCCTGCCCGCGCCGCCGGGGCGCAGATGCAGGCACGCCTGGTCCGCGGTAGTGTCCACGTTCGTGTCCACCATGACGCGGAAGTCTGACAGGCGCGGCGTGCTCAGCATCGGATCAGATCAGGCGCGTTTCTGGAAGCGGGCGTAGAAGAAGCCATCGTGATCCGACGGCAGGCTGGTGCCGGCACTGGCGTCCTTTTCGCCATTGGGGCCGGCTGCTTGCGTGGCATGGGTGCCGGGCAGCAGCTGCCCCGGCGCCTGCAATCGTATCGCATCTGCCAGCTGTGCACCAAACCAGCGCGCCTGCTCCTCGCCTTCCGTTGGGAAAATAGAACAGGTGACATAGACCAGGATGCCGCCCGGCTTGAGCAGCGGCCACAGCTGCGAGACGATGCGGCGCTGCTCGGTGATGAGCTTGGCAATATCGGTCTCACGGCGCAGCCAGCGGATATCGGGATGGCGCCGCACAATGCCCGAAGCCGAGCACGGCACGTCGGCCAGGATGCGGTCAAAGGGCTGGCCGTCCCACCAGTCGGCGGGCCGGCTGGCATCGCCGACCACGATCCTGGCTTGCTTGCCCAGGCGCGCCAGGTTCTCGCCGATGCGGGTGGTGCGCTGCGGGTCGCTTTCCACCGCGGTGACTTCAATATCGGCCAGTTCCAGCAGGTGCCCGGTCTTGCCGCCGGGTGCCGCGCAGGCATCCAGCACGCGCATGCCGTCGGCCACCTCGAGCAGCGGCGCGGCCAGCTGCGCGCCGGCATCCTGCACCGAGACCACGCCTTCGGCAAAGCCCGGCAACTGCGTCACCGGCACCGCGCGCACCAGGCGCACGGCCTGCGGGCCGACCACGTGGCCAGCCAGGCCGGCGTTGGCAAGGTCGGTCTGGTACTGCTGCACGGACACGCGCGCGGTGTTGACGCGCACCGTCATCGGCGGGCGCACGTTGGCGCTGGCGGCCAGGGCCATCCACTGGTCCGGGTAGGCCTCGCGCAGCATGCGCAGCCACCACGGCGGCAGGTTCCAGCGCGCCTGCTCGTCGCGGGTGACCTCGGCCAGCAGCGCCTTGCGTTCGCGCAGGAAACGGCGCAGCACCGCGTTGACCAGGCCGCGCGCATGCGCAGTCTTGGGTTCGGAGGCGGCGGCGCTGACCGCCTGGTCGACCACCGTGAAGGTGCTGTAGCCCGGGCGGCCGGCGTCCGCGTCCTGGCGCGCCTTGTCCGTGCTGTCCTTGTCGCGCGGGCCCGGCGTGTGCTCCAGCAGCAGCGCCAGCGCCACGGCCAGCAGCGAATCGACTTGCGCGCCCGGCGGGCGCGTGACCAGCTTTGTCACCAGTGCGCGTGCCGTGCCGAACTGGCGCATGGTGCGATAAGCGATGTCCTGCAGCGCGCCGCGCGTGGCGGCATCGCGCACGCGGTCCAGCCGCAACTGTGCGGCGGCGTCCTCGATCGCCTGGGGCAAGGCTGTGCCTTCGCTGACGGCGCGCACCGCGGTGGCGGCGCCAAGCATCTGGAAGGCAAGCGAATCGGGAGGCAGGCGCATATCGGTCAGGCGGCGGTCAGGCAGCGGGTCAGGCGTTGAATCGGGAAGCAGGCCGGCGCGGGCAAAAAAAAGCCCGCCGGTCCATGCGGAACAGCGGGCAGTTTACCCTGTGCGGGAACTCTACCCCGGATTTCCGGCCGCTCAGGCGGGATAGGTGCCGGTCTGGGCCATCTGCATCAGGCGCGCGATGCGCTCCTCGGTGGCCGGGTGGGTTGAGAACAGGTTGGCGATGGCGCCCCCCGAGAGCGGGTTCATGATCATCATCTGCGCCGTGGCCGGGTGTTCTTCGGCCGCCTGGAACGGGATGCCCTGGGCGTAGCGGTGGATCTTGTCCAGTGCGCTGGCCAGCGCCTGGGGGTCGCCGCTGATCTCGGCGCCGCCGCGGTCGGCCTCGAATTCACGTGCGCGCGAGATCGCCATCTGGATCAGCGATGCCGCCAGCGGGGCCAGGATTGCCACGGCAATGCTGGCGATCGGGTTGCTGCGGTTGCCGTTCTCGTCGCGCCCGCCGAAGAACATCGCCATATTGGCCAGCGCCGAGATCGCACCGGCCATGGTGGCGGCGATGGTCGAGGTCAGGATGTCGCGGTGGCGCACGTGCGCCAGCTCATGCGCCATCACGCCGCGCAGTTCGCGCTCGGACAACACCCGCAGGATGCCGGTGGTGGCCGCCACCGCGGCGTGCTCCGGATTGCGTCCGGTGGCAAAGGCGTTGGGCGCGTCTTCATTGATCAGGTACACGCGCGGCATCGGCAGGCCGGCGCGCTGCGCCAGTTCCTGCACCATGCCGTAGAACTGCGGCGCGCTGCCGGCGTCGACTTCCTGCGCGTTGTACATGCGCAGGACCATCTTGTCCGAAAACCAGTAGGAGAAGAAGTTCATGCCCAGCGCAAGCAGCAGCGCCATCATCATGCCGCTGCGCCCGCCGATCATGCCGCCGATGACGATGAACAGCGCGGTGATGGCCGCCATCAGCATGAAGGTCTTGACCCAGTTGAACATTGCGGTGATCTCCGTGTAATCGTGAGCCGCGTCCCGGGGCGAGAGCGGACGCGATGACCGTTAGATAGGGGGTGATACCCGAAAATTCAACGGCTGTTCAACGGTTTCAGGGGGAGCCCTGGCCGGTTGCGCCCGCCGGGCGGTTCCGCCGGCACTTATGCCGCCATGTGCGGCAAAGGCCGGCCCGACCGGTTATGCCTGCGCCTCGCCGTTGCCGGGAACCGCGCAGCGCGTGCCCGGGGGCAGCGGCAGGGCTTGCAGGAACTGCTGCGCCGGCTGGCGGCGCCCGCCCGGCTTCTGCAGCTCGGTGACCTGCAGTGCGCTGCCCTCGCCGCAGGCGATGATAATGCCGGCGGCGTCGGCCGCCAGCACCGTGCCGGGCGGATGCGGCAGGCTGCTGGCGGCGGCCAGCGGCACGGCCCGCCAGCACTTGATCACGGTATCGCCCACCTGCACCGTCGCGCCCGGGAAGGGGTTGAACGCGCGCACCTGGTTGGCCAGCGCCGCGGCCGGGCGGCGCAGGTCCAGCGGCGCCTCGTCCTTGGCGATCTTCCCGGCGTAGGTGACGCCTTCGGCCGGCTGCGGCGTGGCGGCCAGCGCGCGGCTGGCGGCCAGCTCCTGCAGCGCTGCCACGGTCATGCGCGCGCCCAGCGCGGACAGGGTGTCGTGCAGCGTGCCGGTGGTGTCGTCCGGGCCGATCGGCACGGCCTCGCGCGTGAGCATGTCGCCGGTGTCCAGGCCTTCGTCCATTTGCATCAGCGTGATGCCGGTCTCGGCATCGCCCGCTTCGATGGCACGGTGGATCGGCGCCGCGCCGCGCCAGCGCGGCAGCAGCGAGCCGTGGATATTCAGGCAGCCCAGGCGCGGCAGGGTCAGCACCTCGGCCGGCAGGATCAGGCCGTAGGCGGCCACCACCATCACGTCGGGGGCGATGCCGGCGAGCGCGTCGATGGCCGCGGCGGCGTCTTCCGGATACTTGCCCTGGCGGCGCAGCGAGCGCGGCTGCAGCACTGGCCCAAGGCTACTGGCGGCGGCGAACTGCTTCACCGGGCTGGCCTGCAGCTGCATGCCGCGACCGGCGGGGCGGTCAGGCTGCGTCAGCACGGCCACGACGGGAAAACCGGCGGCGTGGATGGCTTCCAGCGCGACGCGCGCGAACTCGGGCGTGCCGGCAAAGGCGACGCGCAGGGGTCTGGCTTGTGACATGGCAGGTTCCGTGGCCTGAAGCAGAACCGGCCGCTATCGCGGCCGGTACTTTTGTTCTTCGGAAGTCATAAAGATAACAGACCCCGCGCGGGTGCCGCGCGCTGGCGGCGGGATTCCGGGCGGGCTGTTACATCTTTGTGGCAGGGCGCCGCTTACATGCGGGTGCGCTCGCGCTTCTGCAGCCTGCTCTTGATGCGGTTGAGCTTGAGCGGCGACAGGTACTCGACAAAGACCTTGCCGCGCAGGTGATCGATCTCGTGCTGGATGCAGACCGCCAGCAGGTCGTCGGCTTCGAGCTCGAAGCTTTCGCCCTTCTCGTTGAGCGCGCGCACGCGCACCCGGTCGGGGCGCTCGACGCGGTCATAGACCTCGGGCACCGACAGGCACCCCTCTTCCCACACCTTGCGGTTGTCGCTGGCCCAGACGATCTCCGGGTTGATGAAGACCTGGAGCTGGTCGCGCGTTTCCGAGACGTCGATCACCACCACCTGCTCATGCACGTTGACCTGCGTGGCGGCCAGCCCGATGCCTGGCGCTTCGTACATGGTTTCAGCCATGTCCTTCACCAGCTGGCGGATACGGTCGTCCACCGCCGCAACGGGTTTGGCAACGGTGTGCAGGCGGGGATCGGGGTAGGTCAGGATATCGAGTTTTGCCATGATGCTCAGGCGCAACGCCGGCTGCTGCCGGCAACCGGGCCGCGTTGCGGCGGCCGGTGTTTACATGCAGAATCGGGGCGCAAGTACAAAAATTCAAGGCGCGCCGCAACAGGCGCGCTCTCCCGGGTCAATCCGGCCGAACCACCGGCCGGTCAGGAAAATGCGCGATCTTACCAAAGAACACCAGGCGGCGTCGGGCCGCAGGCTGCACGCGTTCACCTCTAAGTTTGCCCGTGCGTTGCTGAGTGCCGCTGGCTTCACTGCCGCGGCCACGCTTCCGGCGCTGGCCGCGGACCTGACGGTCACGCCGGCACAGCAGGCCGAAGCCCAGCGCACGGCCCAACAGGGCATCCCCGTTTCAGACCTGTCTCCCAATGCGCCGTCGCAATACACGGTGCGCAAGGGTGACACGCTGTGGGGCATCTCGGGCAGTTTCCTGCGCCAGCCATGGCGCTGGCCCGAACTGTGGGGCATGAACCGGCAACAGATCCAAAATCCGCACCTGATCTATCCGGGACAGATCCTGTACCTGATCCAGCGCGACGGCCGCGCCTGGCTGTCGACCACGCCGGGCGGCAGCGGCACGGTGCGCCTGTCGCCGCAGATGCGCGGCGCCGCCGCCGATGGCGCCGCCATCCAGAGCATCGCCGCCACCGATATCGAGCCCTTCCTGATCCGCCCGCTGGTGGTCGACCAGGACACGCTGGCCACCTCGGCGCGCATCGTCGCCGTGTCCGAGTCGCGCGTCATCCTTGGCCGCGACGACACCGGCTACGCGCGCGGCATCCCCGCCGACGCGCCGCAGGGCAGCGACTGGCAGGCCTACCGCCCGGCCACCCCGGTGCGCGATCCCGTCACCAAGGCCGTGCTCGGCTACGAGGCCGAATATGAAGGCAACGTGCGCCTGGCGCGCGGCGCGCAGGGGCCGGACGCGGTCTCGACCATGCAGGTCACGCAGGCCAGGCAGGAGATGGGCGTGGGCACGCTGCTGATGCCGCAGCCCGCGCGCGAAGCGCTGCGCTATGTGCCGCACGCGCCTGATGCGCAGCTCGACGGCCGCGTGGCCAAGGTCTATGGCGGGGTCGAGTTCGGCGGCGCCAGGCAGGTGGTGGTGCTCAACCTCGGCAGCCAGGCCGGGATTGAGCCCGGGCATGTGCTGGCGCTGTCGCGCACCGGCGAGACCGTCGCTGACAAGACCGACAGCAACCGCGCCATCCGCCTGCCCGACGAGCGCTACGGCCTGGCCTTTGTCTTCCGCGTGTTCCCGGGGGTGTCGTATGCGCTGGTCACCGACGCCTCCAACGTGATCGCGGTCGGCGACCGGGCGACCTCGCCGCGCTGAGCCGCTCTTGGCGACATCGCAGGCGGCCCCGGCGGCCGCCGCTTCCCTTTGCCACGCCGGCGCTGCCCGGCAGGTCACCACGCGCGATGCCGACGAGCTGAAGGCGTGGCTGCAGCTCGCCTGTGCGCCCGGGGTCGGTCCGGTCACGGTGCGCCTGCTGCTGGCCGCATTCGGGCTGCCGCAGCAGGTCCTGTCGCAGAGCGTGGCAGCGCTGTCTTCCGTCGTCCCCAAGAAACACGCCCGCGCGGTGCTGGCCAGGCCCGGCACCGGGCTGCCGGCACTGGTCGAACGCACCCTCGCCTGGCTCGGCACGCCCGGCAACCACGTGGTCACGTTGAGCGACGACGCCTACCCTGCCCGCCTGTTCGACCTGCCCGATCCGCCGCCGCTGCTATATATCAAAGGCGATCCCGCACTGCTGGCGCGTCCTTCGGTGGCCATCGTCGGCGCGCGCGGCGCCACCGAGCAGGGCAAGCGCGATGCGCAGGCCTTCGCGCGGGCGCTGTCGGAGTCGGGGCTGGCGGTGGTTTCGGGGCTGGCGCTGGGCGTCGATGCCGCTGCCCATGCCGGCGGGCTGCAGGGCTGCGGCGGTACCGTCGCGGTTACGGGTACGGGGGCCGACCGGGTCTATCCGGCCGAGAACCTGGCGCTGGCGCACGAAGTGGCCGCGCGCGGCGCCATCGTCACCGAATTCCCGCTCGGCATGCAGGGCCTGCCCGCCAACTTCCCACGCCGCAACCGCATCATCGCGGCCCTGGCGCGCGGGGTGCTGGTGGTGGAGGCCGCGGCGCGCTCGGGCTCGCTGATCACCGCACGGCTGGCGGCCGAGCTGGGGCGCGAGGTATTTGCGGTCCCGGGCTCGATCCACGCGCCGCTGTCAGCAGGCTGCCACCTGCTGATCCGCCAGGGCGCGAAGCTGGTGGAGAGCGTGGAAGACGTGCTGGAAGAGATCAACTTGCTGCCGGCCCCTGCCCGCCCTGCTGCCAGGGGCGTGCCCGCGTCCGCGCCGGAGCAAACGGATCTTTCTGACTTTGCTGGCCACGCCGACCCCCTGCTGGCCGCTCTCGGCTACGATCCGGTTACGCTGGATGCGCTGTGCGAGCGCAGCGGCCAGCCGCCGGAAGCCGTCGCGGCGCGCCTGCTGGAACTGGAACTGGCCGGGCACGCCGAGCGTCTACCGGGAAGCCTGTTCCGGCGGCTTGGGTGAGCCGCGGCGCAATACCGATACAATCGCCGGCAGCCCGCGTGCCGCGGGCGCCTCATGTTTCCGATGCCATGACCGTTTACTTTCCAGAACGTGACGCCGGCGCCATTGCCGCGTGCCTGGCGGCGCGGCCGCAGGGCCGCCTGGTGGCCTGCCTGTGCGCGCAGTGGTGCGGCACGTGCCGGGACTACCTGGCAGCGCTGACCGCGCTGGCGGCGCGCCATCCGGAAGATTGCTTTGTCTGGATCGACATCGAGACGCATGCGGATGCGCTTGGCGATATCGATATTGAGAATTTTCCGACGCTGCTGGTGCAGCCTGCGTCGGGTGGCACACCCCAGTTCTATGGCACCCTGCTGCCGCACATCGAGGTGCTGGAACGCATGCTGAGCCGCGGTGCGGCGATGCCGGCGAGCGCCGAAGACGTGCCGCAGGTGCTGGACTGGTTGCTTGCCGGAGGGAGCAGCGCCGCCTAGGCGGCGCCTGGGTCGGCGGCGGGGCTTCTTGCACCGCCGTTGAAACCGCGCTTATTATTGGCGCCTCATAGCCCCCCGGCGTTCTGATTACTTCGTTTGTAGTGCAATTCGCGGGTTGCCGGATGCAGCTCGCAAGGACCCTTCCCATGTCAAAAGCCCTCATCATCGCGGAAAAACCGTCGGTCGCGGCGGATATCGCCCGTGCCCTCGGGGGGTTTACCAAGCACGACGAGTATTTCGAGAGCGACGATTACGTGCTGTCCTCCGCCGTCGGCCACCTGGTCGAGATCGCCGCACCGGACGATTACGAGGTCAAGCGTGGCAAGTGGAGCTTCGCCAACCTGCCGGTGATCCCGCCGCATTTCGACCTGCGCCCGATCGCCAAGACCGAGTCGCGCCTGAAGGTGCTGAACCGGCTGATCAAGCGCAAGGACGTCACCGCCCTGATCAACGCCTGCGACGCGGGGCGCGAAGGCGAACTGATTTTCCGGCTGATCGCGCAACAGGCCAAGGCCAGGCAGCCGGTGCGCCGGCTGTGGCTGCAGTCGATGACGCAGCAGGCGATCCGCGACGGCTTCGCCAGCCTGCGCGAAGACGAAGACATGCTGCCGCTGGCCGATGCCGCGCGCTGCCGGTCGGAGGCCGACTGGCTGGTCGGCATCAACGGCACCCGCGCCATGACTGCCTTCAACAGCAAGGGCGGCGGCTTCTTCCTGACCACTGTGGGCCGCGTGCAGACGCCGACGCTGTCGATCGTGGTGGAGCGCGAAGAGAAGATCAAGCATTTCGTGCCGCGCGACTACTGGGAAGTGCGGGCCGAGTTCATCGCCGCTGCCGGCCTGTACGAAGGCCGCTGGTACGACCCCAAGTTCAAGAAGAGCGAGTTCGATCCCGAGGCGCGCGAATCGCGCCTGTGGAGCGAGGCCGAGGCCAAGAGCATCGTGGCCGCCTGCCGCGACAAGGCGGGCACCGTCACCGAGGAATCCAAGCCGTCGACGCAGCAGTCGCCGGCGCTGTTCGACCTGACCACGCTGCAGCGCGAGGCCAACTCGCGCTTCGGCTTCTCGGCCAAGAACACGCTGGGCCTGGCGCAGGCCCTGTATGAAAAGCACAAGGTCCTGACCTACCCGCGTACCGATGCGCGCGCGCTGCCCGAGGACTACCTGGACACGGTCAAGCAGACCATGGACATGCTGGCCGACAGCTCGCCCAACTACCTGCCGCACGCCAAGAAGATCCTGGCGCAGGGCTGGGTCAAGCCGAACAAGAAGATCTTCGACAACAGCAAGATCAGCGACCACTTCGCCATCATCCCGACGCTGCAGGCGCCCAAGAACCTGTCCGAGCCGGAGCAGAAGCTGTACGACCTGGTGGTGCGCCGCTTCCTGGCGGTGTTCTTCCCGGCCGCCGAGTTCCAGGTCACCACCCGCATCACCGAAGTTGCCGGCCACCACTTCAAGACCGAAGGCAAGGTGCTGGTCAACCCGGGCTGGCTGGTGATCTACGGCCGCGAGGCCCAGGGCGACAAGGATGCGGCCAACCTGGTGCCGGTGGCCAAGGGCGAGAAGGTCAAGACCGACAAGGTCGAGAGCGTCGGCCTGACCACCAAGCCGCCCGCGCGCTACAACGAAGCCACGCTGCTGTCGGCCATGGAAGGCGCCGGCAAGCTGGTGGACGACGACGCGCTGCGCGAAGCCATGGCCGGCAAGGGCCTGGGCACGCCGGCCACGCGCGCGGCCATCATCGAAGGCCTGCTGACGGAAAAATACCTGGTGCGCGAAGGCCGCGAGCTGATCCCGACCGCCAAGGCGTTCCAGCTGATGACGCTGTTGCGCGGCCTGGGCGTGCTGGAGCTGACGCAGGCCGAGCTGACCGGCGAATGGGAGCACAAGCTCTCGCAGATCGAGCGCGGGCGCATGAAGCGCGACGAGTTCATGCTTGAGATCGCGCAGATGACGCAGCAGATCGTCAAGCGCGCCAAGGAATACGACAGCGACACCATCCCGGGCGACTACGCCACGCTGGACACGCCGTGCCCGCAATGCGGCGGACAGGTCAAGGAGAACTACCGCCGCTTTGCCTGCACCGCGTGCGAGTTCTCGATCAGCAAGATCCCGGGCGGGCGCCAGTTCGAGATCGAAGAGGTCGAGGAACTGCTGCTGAAGAAGGAAATCGGTCCGCTGCAGGGCTTCCGCAGCAAGATGGGCCGTCCGTTCGCCGCCATCCTCAAGCTGGGCAAGGACGACGATGGCCATTACAAGATGGAATTCGACTTCGGCCAGAATGACGACGACAACGACGGCGAGCCGGTCGACTTCAGCGGCCAGCAGCCGGTGGGCACCTGCCCGAAGTGCGGCGGCTCGGTGTTCGAGCACGGCATGAAGTATGTCTGCGAGAACAGCACGACCAGCCCCAAGAGCTGCGACTTCACCACCGGCAAGATCATCCTGCAGCAGGAAATCAGCCGCGAGCAGATCGGCAAGCTGCTCACCGACGGCAAGACCGACCTGCTGACCGGGTTCAAGTCGTCGCGCACCGGCCGCAACTTCAAGGCCTTCCTGGTCAAGCAGCCGGACGGCAAGATCGGCTTCGAGTTCGAGGCCCGCGAGCCCAAGGCGGGCGCCAAGACCGCGGCAAAGGCGCCGGCCAAGGCGGCATCGCGCGGTGCGGCCGAGACGGAAGCCGCGCCGGCGACGAAGACGGCGGCCAAGACTGCGGCCAAGTCGCCTGCCACCAAGGCACCGGCGAAGAAAGCGGCGGCAAAGAAGGCACCGGCCAAGACCGCGGCGGCGAAGAAGTCGCGCGCGGCAGCCGCCGGCGAGTAAGCGTCAGAGCGTCACGGCAAAACGCCCGGCATCGACCGGGCGTTTTGCTTTGGGCAGCGCAGGCAGGGGCTCAGGTGCGCACGGCATGCGCGCCGTGGCTGGCGGCCTGGGCCGGCTGCGCTTCCTTGCCCCCCACCTTCCCTTCTTCCAGCAGGAAGTCGATAAAGGCGCGCACCTTGGTCGGCAGGAATTTGCGGCTTGGATAGACCACGCTGACATCGCGTCGCGGCAGCTGGTATTGCGGCAGCACGTGCACCAGCCTGCCGGATTCGATATTGGGACGCGCCAGGTAGGACGACAGCATGGCCACGCCCATGTCGGCCAGCGCCGCCTGGTGGGCCAGCTCGGCATTGCTGCACAGCAGCCCGGGGCGGATCGGCACGGTTACCTCGCCTTCCGGGCCCAGCAGCGTCCATTCGTGCTCGGCGCTGGGCAGGCGCATGGCAATGCAGCGGTGGTGGCTTAGTTCATGGGCATGGCGGATCGGCGCGTGCGCCGCCACGTAGCCCGGCGACGCGCACAGGATCACCTCGGCCGAAATCAGCGGGCGCGCCACCAGGTGCGAGCCCAGGCCCAGGTCGGACAGCATCACGGCGACGTCGCGGCCTTCTTCGACGATATCGACGTTGCGGTCCGACAGGATCACGTCGAACACCACGTCCGGGTACAGCTGCTGGAAGCGTGCCAGCAATGCTGGCAGCAGGTGCAGGCCGAACATCACCGGGGTGACCAGCCGCAGCGTGCCGGACAGCGACTGGCTGCGCGCCGTGACCACGCTTTCGGCTTCTTCCACGTCTTCCAGGATCTGCTGGCAGCGCTGCAGATAGGTTTCGCCGGCGTCGGTCAGTGACAGGCTGCGAGTGGTGCGGTTGAGCAGGCGCGTGCCCAGATGGCTTTCCAGGTCGGCCACGTAGCGCGTCACCACCGCGTTGGACATTTCCAGCTGCTGCGCTGCACGCGCGAAGCTTCCCAGTTCCACCACCTTGGAAAACACACGCATCGATTGCAGGCGATCCATGACACAGTCTCCCGGGTCTGCGCTGAATTCTTACGTAATCAGCCTATTTTATTGTTCGAATCAAAACTAATCATTGTGGATCCTGATATTTATTGATATGAGGGAAATGCCTAATATCTAGCCATCGGATGCCGCAACGCAACATAGTCTTTCGTCGAAGTGACGGCTCAGGCATCCATGCAATAGAGAAAGCCTGAATCATGAAAACCAACCGCTACGCCCTGATCGCTGTCGCCACCCTCGCCGCCGCCCTGTCGGCCGCACCGGCCTTTGCCAAGAACGGCAAGTTCGATGTGTTCACCGACGGCGTCAAGGTAGCCAAGTTCGATTCGTACACCGACGGTGCCCGCAGCGGCAAGTTCGATCCGTATGCCGACGGTGCCCGCGCCGGCAAGTTCGACACGTTCTCCGAAGGCGCCCGCGCCGGCAAGTTCGACACCTACGCCGACGGCGCCAAGTACGACACCACTACCGATCGCGCGCCGCTATAAGGCCGCCTGGCCGCCACAGGCCCGCCTCCCCGGGCGGCCCTGGCAGTGCGATCCCGGGGCCGCCTCCTCCCCTTGTGCGGCCCCGCCTGCTTCAAACCTGGTCTCCACAGGTCCTTGGGGGGAGCGCCTCGCAGCCTCTCCGCCTTTATTGGAGAAGAAGCCCGCACCGGTTCCGGTTGCGGGCTTCTTTGTTTCTGCATCCGGCGGGTTTGCAACCACTGGCGAATGATTATGCCAGACGCCGCAAATGCAAGACGGGCCATGACGGCCCGTTTTACTGACTCCCTACGACTTCTTAGTCGTCGTAGTGGTGGTGATGCTTGTGCTTCTTGCGCTTGTAGCTGCTGTTGTAATAGCGGCGGTCATTGTCGTACGAGTTGCTGCGCGAGACGTTGCCGCCCAGCGCCGCACCCGCGCCGCCGCCCAGGCCGGCGCCGATCAGGCCACCGGTGCGCCCGCCCATGGCGTTGCCGGCTGCGGTGCCGGCACCGCCGCCCAGTGCGCCGCCGATGATGGCACCGGTGCGCTCGCGGCGGTTGGAGGTCACTGCGCCACCGGCGCCGCCGCCCACTGCACCACCGATCACTGCGCCGGTGCTGCCGCCCAGCGCGCCACCCACCGCGGCACCGGCGACGCCGCCGAGTGCGCCGCCCAGGGCGTTGTTCATGTCGCTCGCGACGGCCGGCAGCGCGCAGGCCGCCAGGGCGAGGGCAATGGTCAGGTTGCGAACGGGATGGCGAGTCATATCTTTTTTCCTCGAATTGCCATGATGTGTCGCAAGTGTAGAGAAGGAGCCGCACCCTTGCTGTAACCACCTGTAAAGCCCTGTAACCCGCTACAGAAACGGTATCCGTCGATTACAAAAGCGCGGTAAACACGCAACACCTCATAGAAAGACAGGCGATCATGTGATCGCCTGTCTGCTTTACCTGCCGCCGGCCCGCAGGAGGGCGGCGTTCAGCGTGTGCTCAGCAGCACTTGCCCTGCCCGCCGCCGTAGCGTGCCTCCTGGCGCTCGCGGAAAAATTCCTCGTAGCTCATCGGCTCGCGGTCCGGGTGGGTGCTTTCCATGTGCGCCACATAGGTCTGGTAGTCGGGCAGCCCGACCATCAGCCGCAGCGACTGCCCAAGGTAGCGTCCCATGGTTCCGAGTTGTTCCAGCATGGCGGGCTCCTGTGATCCCCGGGTTACTGGGCCGACGCGCCCGAAGGCAGCGGCTCGAACGGCGTTTCCTTGGCCGTCGGGCGGGCGGCGGCGCGTGCCTGCATCGCGGTCTTGAAACCGTAGAACACGATCGACAGCACCACCAGCATGAACAGCGCGCACAGGCCGGCATCCAGGTAGTCGTTGAAGACGATGCGGTGCATCTGCTCCATCGACTTGGCCGGGGCCAGCACCTTGCCTTCGGCAATGGCGGCGCTGAACTTGGCGGCATGGGTCAGGAAGCTGACCTTGGGGTCGGCGTGGAACAGCTTCTGCCAGCCGGCGGTCAGCGTGCATACCAGCAGCCAGATGGTCGGCACCAGCGTGACCCAGGCGTACTGGCCGCGCTTCATCTTGACCAGCACGCAGGTGCCCAGCACCAGCGCCACCGCGGCCAGCATCTGGTTGGAGATGCCGAACAGCGGCCACAGCGTGTTGATGCCGCCCAGCGGATCGACCACGCCCTGGTACAGGAAGTAGCCCCAGGCCGCCACGGTCAGCCCGGTGGCGATCAGGTTGGCGGGCAGCGAGTCGGTGCGCTTGAGCGACGGCACGAAGCTGCCCAGCAGGTCCTGCAGCATGAAGCGGCCGGCACGGGTGCCCGCGTCGACGGCGGTCAGGATGAACAGTGCCTCGAACAGGATGGCGAAGTGGTACCAGAACGCCATCATGGCCTGGCCGCCCACCACCTGGTGCAGGATGTGGGCGATGCCCACGGCCAGCGTCGGCGCGCCGCCGGCGCGCGAGATGATGGTGTTCTCGCCGACGTCCTTGGCGGTCTGGATCAGCACGTCCGGGGTGATAACGAAGCCCCAGGTCGATACCGCCTGGGCCACGGCGTCCGGCGTGGTGCCGATCACGGCCGCCGGGCTGTTCATGGCGAAGTACACGCCCGGCTCGATCACCGAGGCGGCCACCAGCGCCATGATGGCGACGAAGGACTCGGCCAGCATCGCGCCGTAGCCGATAAAGCGCGCGTGCGATTCATTCTCCAGCAGCTTGGGCGTGGTGCCCGACGAGATCAGCGCATGGAAGCCCGACACCGCGCCGCAGGCGATGGTGATGAACAGGAACGGGAACAGGTTGCCCGACCACACCGGCCCGCCGCCCTTGGCGAACTGCGTGAAGGCCGGCATCTTCAGCTCCGGCGCGACGATCAGGATGCCCACGGCCAGCGCGATGATGGTGCCGATCTTCAGGAAGGTCGACAGGTAGTCGCGCGGCGCCAGCAGCAGCCATACCGGCAGCACGGCGGCGATAAAGCCGTAGATGATCAGCATCCACGTCAGCGCCTTGCCGTCATACGTGAACAGCGGCGCCAGCGTGGCGCTTTCGTGCACGTACTGGCCGCCGGTGATGGCCAGCATCAGCAGCACGAAGCCGATCACCGATACCTCGCCGATGCGGCCCGGACGGATGTAGCGCGTGTAGATGCCCATGAACAGCGCGATCGGAATCGTCACCGCCACCGTGAAGGTGCCCCACGGCGAATCGGCCAGCGCCTTCACCACGATCAGGGCCAGCACCGCCAGGATGATGATCATGATCATGAAGCAGCCGAACAGCGCGATCATGCCCGGCACCGTGCCCATCTCGGACTTGACCAGGTCGCCCAGCGAGCGGCCGTCGCGGCGCGTGGAGATGAACAGCACCATGAAGTCCTGCACCGCGCCGGCGAACACCACGCCGGCCAGGATCCACAGCATGCCCGGCATATAGCCCATCTGCGCGGCCAGCACCGGGCCGACCAGCGGGCCGGCGCCGGCGATGGCGGCGAAGTGGTGGCCGAACAGCACCGCCTTGTTGGTCGGCACGTAGTCCAGGCCGTCGTTATGGCGCCAGGCGGGCGTCATGCGTTTGGGATCGAGCTGCATCACCTTGTCGGCGATAAAGCGGCTGTAGTAGCGGTAGGCGATCAGGTAGATGCAGAGCGCGGCAACCACGATCCACAGCGCGCTGACGGCCTCGCCGCGCGCCAGCGCGACAGTGCCGAAGGCAAACGCGCCGAGCACGGCGACGGCCAGCCACACCAGGTGTTCTCCGATGCGATTCATAGTGAAGGTCTCCTCAGACCGGGATGTCTTGGATAGCCTGCGGCGGCGAAGGACGGGGAACGGCGAGCAGCGGTGGCATGCGCCAAAGGCGGGCAGCTTGCGGCGAATCCGGCGGTGAGGGGCGTCTCCTGGGATCTGCTGCTGCGCGCCCGGTCTGTCGTCGTATCCGGATCTCGTCTTGCAGGCAGGCGATGCACCGTCCAGGCGTGTCCGGCGCACCAACTGCGTCGACACGCGCGCCATGCTGGGGCGGTGGCGTGTCCGGCGTGTAGTATTGACACCCGCCAAACCCCGCACAAGCGCGTAACTACGCAGCACTTCTGCGTAGTACTACGCAAATCGACGGTGGCATGCCGCCTGCGCGGCGTCGGTGTTTACCCCCGGTCCCAGATGAAACTCCGCCAGAAGATCCTGTTGCTAGCCGTGGCGCCACTTGCGGTCGCCATGCTGGGCATCGCGCTTGCCGTGCGCTTCCAGGCCACGCAGCTCGCGCAGCATGAGCGCGCGCTGGTCGAGGCCGCCTACCTGCAGAGCAAGGAAACCGAGCTGCGCCACTACGTAGAACTGGCGCAGAGCGCGATCGCGCCGCTGGTGCGCTCCGGGCGCGGCGACGCCGCCACCCGGCAGGCCGCGATGGAAGCACTTGCGCGCCTGGACTACGGCCCCGACGGCTACTTCTTCCTGTATGACCTGCAGGGCCGCAACCTGATGCACCCGCGCCAGCCCGAACTGGTCGGCCAGGACCTGTGGACGCTGCGCGACCCGCAGGGCGCGCTGACCATCCAGCAGCTGATCGCGGCGGCCAAGGGCGGTGGCTTCGCGGTGCGTTACCTGTGGAGAAAGCCCTCGTCGCAGCAGTTGGCGCCCAAGCTCGGCTATGTGGTGGCGGTGCCCGAATGGGGCTGGATGCTCGGCACCGGCATCTACCTGGATGACGTGGAAAGCACGCTGCGCCAGCTCGATGCGCGCGCCGAGACCGATATCCGCGCGACCATGGCCTGGATCGGCGTGATCGCCGGCATCAGCATCCTGCTGGTCGCCGCCAGCGGCCTGGCGCTGAACGTCAGCGAGCATCGCGAGGCCGACGCCAAGCTGCGCCAGCTGGCGCAGCGCGTGGTGCAGTCACAGGAAGAAGAGCGCGCCCGGCTCTCGCGCGAGCTGCACGACGGCATCAGCCAGCTGCTGGTGTCGGTCAAGCTGGTGCTGGAAACCGCCGCCAACCGCCTGCGCCTGGCCCCGGCCGAAGGCGCCGCGGTGGCGCCGGTGCTGGGCATGGCGCTGAACCGGCTCGATACCGTCTTCAATGAAGTGCGCCGCGTGGCGCGCAACCTGCGCCCCGCCCTGCTCGACGACGTGGGCCTGTACGCCGCGCTGCAGCACCTGGCGCGCGAGATGCAGGGCGGCAGCAGGCTGGAGATCGTGGTGACCCAGCGCGGCACCCCGCGCGAACTGCCCGACGAGCAGGCCACGGCGCTGTTCCGCATCGCCCAGGAAGCACTGACCAACGTCGAGCGCCATGCCGGCGCGCGCCGGGTCGCGGTGGCGCTGGCCTTTGATGCCGATGCCACGCGCCTTACCGTGCGCGACGACGGGCATGGCTTCGACGTGGCGCGCATGCAGGAGGACCCGCAGCGCGGTATCGGCCTGCGCAACCTGCGCGAGCGCATCGCCGCGCTGTGCGGGCAGTTCGACATCGTTTCGGGCGTGGGCGGCACCCAGCTGGTCGCTTCACTGCCGCTGGCCAGGCCTGCGGCCATTGCGCACGATCCCGTTTCAGCAGGACCCTCGCCGTCATGACCCAGTTTGCCGACTCCACCGAAGTGCCCGCCCGCGTATTGCTGATCGACGACCACGCGCTGGTGCGCGACGGCATGCGCATGCACCTGGCGCTGCAGCCCGGCCTGCGCGTGGTGGGCGAAGCCGACGACGGCGAAACCGCGCTGGCGTGGCTGGACCGCGCCGGCAGCGCCGAACTGCCCGACCTGGTCATCACCGATATCGGCATGCGCGGCATGGGCGGCATTGCGCTGGCCGCGGCGCTGCATGACCGCTATCCCGAGCTGGCGGTGCTGATCGTGTCGATGCACGACAACCTGGAGTATGTGCGCCAGGCGGTGCGCGCCGGTGCGCGCGGCTATGTGCTCAAGGACGCCCCGGCCGACGAACTGATGGCGGCGATCCAGTCGGTGCTGGCGGGGCGTGTGTTCTACAGCGCCCGCATCGCCCGCGGCATGGCCGAGCAAAGCCCTGCGGCCGGCCCGCTCGACGCGCTCACGCCGCGCGAGCGCGATATCCTGCGCGGCATCGGGCGCGGCCTGGCCAACAAGGAGATCGCGGCGCAGCTGGGGGTGTCGGTGCGCACGGTCGAGACCCATCGGCTCAACCTGAAGCGCAAGCTGGGGATCGAGGGGCGCGCAGGGCTGGTGAAGTATGCGGTGGAGACGCTGGGGGATAGCGAGGCGGGATGAAAAAACGCCCGCCTTTGAATAAGACGGGCGTTGATTTGCTTAGGACTTGCGGCGCCACGATGGGGTTCTCCCCTCTCCCGCAGGCGGGAGAGGGGAGCAGGCTTGCGCTAGAAGTTCGCCCTCCAGCCGCTTACCCCTCCAGCCGCTTGCCCAGCGCCGCGCGCGTTTCCACCAGCGCCTGCGGCAGGTGCTGCCGCAGCTTGCTGAACAGCTCGTCATGCAGTGCCAGCTCCTGCTGCCACGCATCGCGGTCGATCGAGGTCACCTGCGTGAACTGCGCCGGCGTGAAGTCCAGGCCATTCCAGTTCAGGTCCTCGTAGCGCGGGGTGGTGCCGAACACGTGCTCGGCGCCCTGCCCCTTGCCTTCCACGCGGTCGATCATCCACGACAGCACGCGCATGTTCTCGCCAAAGCCCGGCCACACGAAGTTGCCGTCGGCGTCCTTGCGGAACCAGTTGACGCAGTAGATCTTCGGCAGCTTCGCGCCCGCGGCTTCCAGCTTCTGGCCGAGTTGCAGCCAGTGGCCGAAGTAGTCGCTCATGTTGTAGCCGCAGAACGGCAGCATGGCGAACGGGTCGCGGCGCACCACGCCCTGCTGGCCGGCGGCCGCGGCGGTGGTTTCCGAACCCATGGTGGCGGCCATGTAGACGCCTTCGGTCCAGTTGCGGGCCTCGGTCACCAGCGGCACGGTGGTCGAGCGGCGGCCGCCGAAGATAAACGCATCAATGGGTACGCCGGCCGGGTTGTCCCAGTTCTGGTCGATCGACGGGCACTGCGACGCCGGCGCGGTGAAGCGGGCGTTCGGGTGTGCCGCCTTGGCACCGGTGGCGCGGGCGATTTCCGGGGTCCAGTCCTTGCCCTGCCAGTCGACCAGGTGCGCGGGCGCTTCCTTGGTCATGCCTTCCCACCACACGTCGCCGTCATCGGTCAGCGCCACGTTGGTGAAGATGACGTTTTCCTTCAGCGTCGCCATCGCGTTGAAGTTGGTCTTCTCGCTGGTGCCCGGGGCCACGCCGAAGTAGCCGGCCTCCGGGTTGATGGCATACAGGCGGCCGTCCTGGCCCGGCTTGATCCAGGCGATGTCGTCGCCGATGGTGGTGACCCGCCAGCCCTCGAAACCCTTGGGCGGGATCAGCATGGCGAAGTTGGTCTTGCCGCAGGCCGACGGGAAGGCCGCTGCCACGTGGTACTTCTTGCCCTCGGGCGAGGTCACGCCCAGGATCAGCATGTGTTCGGCAAGCCAGCCTTCATCGCGGCCCATGGTCGACGCAATGCGCAGCGCGAAGCACTTCTTGCCCAGCAGCGCGTTGCCGCCGTAGCCCGAGCCGAACGACCAGATCTCGCGCGTTTCCGGGAAATGGACGATGTACTTGGTCGGGTTGCACGGCCAGGCCACGTCTTGCTCGCCGGCCGCCAGCGGCTTGCCCACGGTGTGCACGCACGGCACGAACTCGCCGTTGGTGCCCAGCACGTCGTACACCGCGCGGCCCATGCGCGTCATGAGGCGCATATTGACCGCCACGTACGGCGAATCAGACAGTTCCACACCAATATGGGCGATCGGCGAGCCCAGCGGGCCCATCGAGAACGGCACCACGTACAGCGTGCGGCCGCGCATGCAGCCCTCGAACAGGCCGTTCAGCGTCTGGCGCATCTCGGCGGGTGCGGTCCAGTTGTTGGTGGGGCCGGCGTCTTCCTGCTTTTCGGAGCAGATGAAGGTACGGTCCTCCACCCGCGCCACGTCCGAGGGGTCCGACAGTGCCAGGAAGGAATTCTTGCGCTTGGCCGGGTTCAGCCGCTTCATGGTGCCGGCGGCGACCATCTGCTCGCACAGGCGCTCATATTCTTCCTGCGAGCCGTCGCACCAATAGATATGGTCGGGCTTGGTCAGGGCGGCGATTTCCGCAACCCAGGCCACCAGCTTGGGGTGCTTGACCCAGGCCGGCGCATTGACGGGCGCCGTACCTTGCATCGTGGGGTGGTTCATACTGCAGACTCCAGATTCGTAAAGGGAAGAAGGGAAGGAATCCTTGCAAAGCCTGGCCAGCGGGCAGATGGGGCCGTCACGCGCCCGGAGTGATGGTCGCACTCGGATCGACACATCCCGTTACAACTCCGCGGCGGCCCGGTTTATGCAAAAGGTCGCGGCGGTCCCTGCGGCTGCGCTACAGTTGCGCTTCGCGCGCGCAGGGGTGGCTGCGCGTGCCGGCCGGACTTTGTCCGTGTGCGATCGCGTGACGGGAGCAAGGCTCGACCGACAATCCGCGGCGGCACCGGAACGGGCAAGGATACCACTGGCGCACCCCCCTGTTTTTTGCTGTGCAACAATCGCTGCCACCGGCCAGCGCGGGGTTTTCGATATTTCTCAACAATACTGTTGGCCGGCGCGCAGCTTGGTGGCGGCGCGCACCAACCGGCACAAGACCGTTGGATAACCAGAGTTGCCGATGAAGATTGCCGTACTCGACGATTACCAGGATGCCGTGCGCAAGCTGCCTTGCTTCAGCTTGCTGGAGGGGCACGACGTCAAGGTGTTCAACAACACCGTCAAGGGCGTGGGCCAGCTGGCCGCACGCCTGTCAGACGTCGAAGCCGTGGTGCTGATCCGCGAACGCACCCGCATCACCCGGCAACTGCTGGAAAAACTGCCCAAGCTCAAGCTGATCAGCCAGACCGGCCGGGTCGGGGCCGGCCCCGGCAGCCATATCGACCTGGATGCCTGCACCGACCGCGGCGTGGCTGTGCTTGAAGGCGTGGGCTCGCCGGTGGCGCCGGCCGAGCTGACCTGGGCGCTGATCATGGCCGCCCAGCGCCGCATCCCGCAGTATGTCGCCAGCCTGAAGCACGGCGCCTGGCAGCAGTCGGGGCTGAAATCAACGACGATGCCGCCCAATTTCGGCCTGGGCCAGGTGCTGCGCGGCCAGACCCTGGGGATCTGGGGCTATGGCAAGATCGGCCGGCTGCTGGCTGGCTACGGCCGCGCCTTTGGCATGAAGGTGCTGGTCTGGGGCCGCGAGGCGTCGCTGGAAGGCGCCCGTGCCGACGGGCTGGGGGTGGCCGAATCCAAGGAGCAGTTGTTTGCCGACAGCGATGTGTTGTCGATGCACCTGCGCCTGAACGACGACACCCGCGGCATCGTCAAGCTGACTGACCTGACCCGGATGAAGCCCACTGCGCTGTTCGTCAACACCAGCCGTGCCGAACTGCTGGAAGAGAACGCGATGGTCACCGCGCTGAACCGGGGCCGCCCGGGCATGGCGGCGATCGACGTGTTCGAGTCCGAGCCGATCCTGCAGGGCCACGCACTGCTGCGCATTGAAAACTGCATCTGCACGCCGCACCTGGGCTATGTGGAGCGCGACAGCTACGAGCTGTACTTCCGCACCGCGTTCCAGAACATCCTGGACGTGCTGGCCGGCAACCATGACTGCATCGTCAACCCGAAGGCGCTGGCGCCAGTGCTGACGCGCTGAGTCACCAGCGGCCGGATAGTCTCCGGACAGCCCGCCCCGACGCCCCTGTTCCGCCATGCGGGACAGGGGTGTTTCACATCTGGCCGGGCATTTCCTCTGGGAAACGCGAATTCCCCGAAACCGCTACACTCCGGGCTTCCCTTACCGCCCGGCCTGCCAAGGCCGCGGCAGCCCAAACAACAAAGCGCCCTCCTGCGCCAATCCCTATTCCCAAGGCCGGCATGGACCCCAGGCTAGTGACGCTCTGCGTCGGCAATTTCGTCATTGGCACCGGTGCGATGATCGTTACCGGCATGTTGAACGACATTGCCGCTGATTTCGGGCTGGGCGCGGCCAGCGCCGGGCAGCTGATCTCGGTGTTTGCGCTGGCCACCTGCATCGGCGCACCGCTGTTTGCCACGCTGGGCTCGCGCATCGACCGCCGGCTGCTGCTGGCCGGGTCGCTGCTGGTTTATGGGGTGATGCACCTGGCCGCCGCGTTTGCGCCCAGCTTTGCGGCGCTGATGGGGATCCGCTTCCTGACCGCGATCGGCGCGGCCATCTATACGCCCCAGACCGCCGCCACGCTGCCGCTGCTGGTCAACGCGCAGACGCGCGGGCGCGCCATCAGCTTTGTGTTTCTTGGCTGGAGCATCGCCAGCGTGGTGGGCGTGCCGCTGGGCACGTGGATTTCCAGCACGCTCGGCTGGCGCGTCAGCATGGCGCTGGTCGGTGCGCTGGCGCTGCTGGTGTCGGCGGCGGTCTGGCGCGCGCTGCCGCGCGGGCTGACCGTGCCGCCGGCCGGGCGCGAGGCCTGGGGCGCGGTGCTGCGCCACAAGCCGATCATGCTGGTGGTGCTGACCACCATGATCTCGTCAGCGGGCATGTTCACGGTGTTTACCTATATCGCCCCGCTGATGCGCGACGTGTACGGCATCAGCGGCGGCGCGCTCAGCCTGATGTTCCTGGCCTACGGCGCCTGCGGCGTGTTCGGCAATGCCATGGCGGCGTCGCGCATGGACCGGGTCACGCCCAGCCGGATCGTGCAGGTCACGCTGCTGACCTCGATCACGGCCATGGTGCTGTGGCCGCTGGCCGGGCTGGGCAGCGTGGCGCTGGTGCTGCTGTTCATGCTGTGGGGCGTGGGCGGGTTTGCCACCAACAGCGCGCAGCAGGCGCGGCTGGTGCTGCTGGCGCCGGAGCGGGCATCGGTGTCGATCTCGCTGAATTCTTCGTCGATCTACCTGGGCCAGGCGGCCGGCGCCATGGCCGGGGCTGCCATCTATACGCTGGCCGGCGCCGATACGCTGCACTGGGGCGCGGCGGCGCTGATGCTGGTGGCGCTGGCGGTATCGCAACGCGCCCGGGCGCTGGGCTGCCAGTGGCAGCGGCCGCAGGCGGCGCAGCAGGTGTGATGCAAGGCTGAAACCCAAGGCGGCTCCCGGCCGCCGGGTTCCTTGTGAGGGACCGCACCAAGCACTTGTCCACAGTGTTATCCGCCACGTTATCCTCAGGCATATCCGCAGTTTATCCACAGCCCTTTCCACAACCGGAAGCACAATCACGAAGCGGGGGCGCACGTGAGCGAATCCAGACCTCGGCCGGGCCTTGCGCGTGTGCTGGCGGTCAGCATGGCCAAGGCCATCCCGCTGGTGGTCGCCGGGGCGGGCACCGAGGCGGTGGTGCTGTCGGGCATTCGCAAGCATCCTGTCAGCACCCTGCTGCACCCGTTGCGGGTACAGGTCCAGCCGCTGGGGCTGGCCGGCGACGAACAGGGCGACCTGACCGTGCACGGCGGCCTGGACAAGGCGGTCTACGCCTATCCGTCCGAGCACTATGCGTGGTGGAACGCGCGCCGCCGCGCCTGCGCACAGCCTGAATCCGGCCCGCCGCTACCGTATGGCGCCATGGGCGAGAACCTGACCCTGGAGGGGCTGCTTGAATCCGGCCTCTGGATCGGCGACCTGGTGCGCGTGGGCACGGCCCTGCTGCGGGTGGAGTCGCCGCGCAAGCCCTGCTACAAGTTCAACGCCGCGCTGGGCTACCGCCACGCGGTGCGCGACATGGTCCAGAGCGGCTACTCCGGGGTCTACCTCAGCGTGGTGCTGAGGGGAGAAGTGCGCGCCGGCGATGTCGTGGTTGTGCAGGCCGGGCCACGCGAACTGTCGGTGGACAGCGTCAATCAGTGGCGCCGCGATAGCCGGCGGCAGCTTTTCTGATAATGTTTGTCTAACCATACAAGCGCCCCGCTACACACATCTCCGGCCTCCCCTGTGGCCCGGACGGCGTTTGCCGGCGCCGGGCATTACCAGACCCTTGCAACCCTGTAACGGACTGTAATACGCGGCGCTGGCTCCGGCGGGCGAAGCGCGGTACTAGTAGAGTCTTTGCGCGACACGCACCGGCAGCATCGGGACACAACCAGCCGGGCGATCACGGGGAGTGGCGCGAAGACGCGGTGCAGAGGGTCCACACAATATGAAATCTGACAGGATCGACCAGCCCAAGGGCTTCGTCGACAGCAACTGGAGGGCGGCCGCCGGAACCGGGCGCGGCCGCGTATCGCCGTGGGCGGTGGCGGCCGTGGTGGTGGTCATTGCCGGCCTGGGCTGGTTTGCCTGGCGTACCTGGTTTGCGCCCAAGCCGGCGCCCAAGGCGCCGGCAGCCGTAGTGGTGTCAACCGCGCGCGTGCAGCAGGGCGACGTGCCGCTGCAGGTCACGGCCAACGGCAATGTCACCGCGCTGTCCACCGTCGAGGTGCGCCCGCAGGTGTCCAGCACCGTGCGCACCGTCCATATCAAGGAAGGCCAGACGGTCAAGCCGGGCGACCTGCTGTTCTCGCTCGATACCCGCATGGACGAGGCCAACCTGGCCAAGGCGCAGGCCCAGCTGCTGCGCGACCAGGCCGACCTGGCCGATGCCCGCCGCACGCTCGCGCGCAGCCAGGAGCTGCTGCAGCGCAACTTCATCTCCAAAAGCGCGGTCGACACCGCCCAGGCCAAGGTGGATGGCTTTGCCGCCACCGTGCGCGCCGACCAGGCCGCCATCGACGCCGGCCGCGTGGCGGTCAGCTACGGCGCCATCCGCGCCACCATCAGCGGCCGCACCGGCGTGATCAACGCCTTCCCGGGTTCGCTGGTGCTGCCCAACAGCACCCAGCCGATGGTCATCATTGCCCAGGTGCAGCCGATCGCCGTCACCTTCAGCCTGCCCGAGCGGCAGCTGGGCGCGCTGCGCGAGGCGCTGCACGCCGGTCCGGTGCAGGTCACCGCGCTGCCCAACGACGGCAGCAAGATCCCGGTAACCGGCAGGATCACCTTTGTGGATAACACCGTCGATCCGCAGTACGGCACCATCCGCGTCAAGGCGCAGTTCGACAACGAAGAGCAGCGGCTGTGGCCGGGCACCTATGCCAACGTCAACGCCGTGGTGCAGACCCTGAAGGGCGCGCTGTCAGTGCCGCCGCAGGCGGTGGTGACCGGCCCGGAAGGCCGCTTTGTCTATGTGGTCCAGCCCGACAGCAAGGTCGCGCGCGTGCCGGTGCAGGTGGTGACCACCACTGCCGCCGCCGCCGTGGTAGAGGGGGTGCAGCCCGGCGCCCGCGTGGTGGTGGAGGGCACGCAGAACCTGCGCCCCGGCGCGCTGGTGCGCGAGGCCCCGGCCGCCGGTGCCTCGGCCGCCGCCGCCCGCCCGGCCACCGCCACCGCGGGGCACTGAGCCATGACGCTGTCTGAACTCTGCATCCGCCGTCCGGTGATGACGGTGCTGCTGTGCCTGGCCGTGGTGGTCACCGGCATCGTGCTGTACCCGACCATCCCCATTGCCGCGCTGCCCAGCTTCAATTCGCCGGTGATCCAGGTCACCGCGACCCTGCCCGGGGCCAGCCCCGAGACCATGGCGGCATCGGTCGCCACGCAGCTGGAAAAGCAGTTCGCGACGATCCCGGGCGTGTCGGTGATCAGCTCGTCGAACACGCTCGGCAATTCCAGCATCACCATCGAATTCAACAACGACCGCAATATCGACGACGCGGCCGTCGACGTGCAGGCGGCGCTGTTCCGCGCGCAGCGTTCGCTGCCAATCGAGATGACGGTGCCGCCGTCGTACCGCAAGGTCAACCCGGCCGATGCGCCGGTGCTGCTGCTGGCGATCAACTCGCCGGCAATGAGCCTGGCGGACCTGAACGCCTTTGGCGACAACCTGATCTCGCCCACGCTGGCCACGCTGCCGGGGGTGGCGCAGGTGCAGATCTTCGGACAGAAGCGCTTTGCCGTGCGCGTGCGCGCGCACCCGGATGCACTGGCCGCGCGCGGGCTGACGCTGGACGAGCTGGCCACGGCGCTGAACCGCGCCAACGCCAACACGCCGGTGGGCACGCTCGACAGCGCGCGCCAGACCCTGACCATCCAGGCCAACCGGCAGCTGACCAGCGCCGACGCCTTCCGCAATATCATCGTCGCCAGCCAGCCCAACGGCGCGCTGGTGCGGCTGTCCGACGTGGCCGAGATCGAGGACAGCGTCGAGACCATCAAGACTGGCAGCTGGCTCAACAACGAGCGCTCGATCGTGCTGGCCGTGCTGCGCCAGCCCGACGCCAACACCGTGGCGGTGGTCGATGCCATCAAGGCCGCCCTGCCCCGCCTGATTGCGCAGATGCCGGGCTCGGTCAATGTCGCGGTGGTCAACGACCGCTCGAACTCGATCCGCGAATCGATCCACGACGTGCAGTTCACGCTGGCGCTGACGGTGGCGCTGGTGGTGATGGTGATCTTCCTGTTCCTGCGCCGCGCCGCCGCCACGCTGATCCCCACGGTGTCGCTGCCGATCTCGCTGATCGGCACAGTGGCGCTGATGAAGGCCTTCGGCTACAGCCTGGACAACGTCTCGCTGCTGGCCATCACGCTGGCGGTGGGCCTGGTGGTGGACGACGCCATCGTCATGCTCGAGAACATCGTGCGCCATATCGAGGAAGGCGTGCCGCCACTGAAGGCCGCGCTGGCAGGGTCGCGCGAGATGGGCTTCACCATCCTGTCGATCTCGATCTCGCTGGTGGCGGTGTTTATCCCGATCTTCTTCATGCCGGGCGTGATCGGGCTGTTGTTCCATGAATTTGCCGCGGTGGTGTCGCTGGCGATCCTGGTGTCGGCGCTGGTGTCGCTGACGCTGATCCCGATGCTGTGCGCGCGTTTCCTGTCGGCCGAGAACGTGCCGGTCGATGAATCGCACCATGCCTACGGCGACCACGCGCCAGCGCAGCCCGCCATCGCGCAGAAGCAGACCTTCGGCATGCGCTCCACGCAGTGGTTCGAGAACCTGTTCGAGTTCACGCTGCACCGCTATGCGCGCGGGCTGGACTGGTGCCTGACGCATCGCCGCACCGTGCTGGCGGTCGCAGGGCTGACGTTCGTGCTGACCGCGGTGCTGTTCGTCACCATCCCCAAGGGCTTCTTCCCCGAGGAAGATATCGGCCAGATCCAGGTCAATGCCGAAGGCCCGCAGGATATCTCCTTCGATGCCATGGCCGCGCGCCTGCGCGACGCGGCCGAGCGCATGCGCGCCAACCCCGCAGTCAAGAGCGTGGTGGTTTCCATCGGCGGCGGCCCCTCGCCCGCGATCAACACCGGGCGCATGTTCATCGAGCTCAAGCCGCTCGGCGAGCGCGCCAAAATGCCCGCGGTGGTGGAGTCGCTGCGCAAGGATGTGTCCGGCATCCCGGGCCTGGCAGTGTACTTCTCGCCGGTGCAGAACCTGCGCCTGGGCGGGCGCCAGAGCAAGAGCCGCTACCAGTACACGCTGCAGAGCGTGAAGGCCGGCCAGCTGCAGGACGCCTCCGACAAGCTGATGGCGAAGATGCGCGCCGACCCGATTTTCCGCGACGTCACCAGCGATTCGCAGCAGTCGGGTCTGGAGGCGCAGTTGTCGATCGATCGCGACAAGGCCAATGCGCTAGGCGTGCAGATGCAGGACGTGCGCACCGCGCTGTACTCGGCTTTCGGCGAACGGCAGGTGTCGACCATCTATACGCCGATCGACAACTACTACGTGATCCTGCAGGCGGCCGATGTCGACCGCACCGACGAGAGCGCGTTCTCCAAGCTCTATGTGCGCAGCAAGACCGGCCAGATGGTGCCGGTCTCCGCCTTCGCCACCACCGAGCGCCGGGTCGGGCCGATCGCCGTCAACCACCAGGGGCAGCTGCCTTCGGTGACGGTGTCGTTCAACCTGGCGCCGGGCGCGGCGCTGGGCGATGCTTCGGCGCGCATCGACCGCTACCGGCAGGAGACCGCCATGCCCAGCGCGATCTTCACCAGCTGGGGCGGCGACGCGGCGGTGTTCCAGTCGTCGCAGGCCACGCAGATCGTGCTGCTGGTGGCGGCCATCGCGGTGATCTACACGCTGCTGGGCGTGCTGTATGAAAGCTATATCCACCCGCTGACCATCCTGGCGGGCTTGCCCTCGGCGGCGGTGGGCGCGTTGCTGACGCTGTTCCTCTTCAACGTGGAGCTGTCGCTGATCGCGGTGATCGGCGTGCTGATGCTGATCGGCATCGTCAAGAAGAACGCGATCATGATGATCGACTTCGCGCTGGCGGCGCAGCGCGAGCAAGGCATGACGCCCGCCAGGGCGATCCGGCAGGCGTGCCTGCTGCGCTTCCGGCCGATCATGATGACCACCTTCGCCGCGGTGATGGGCGCGCTGCCGCTGGCGCTGGGCCTGGGCGCCGGGGCCGAGTTGCGCCAGCCGCTGGGCCTGGCCGTGGTCGGCGGCCTGCTGTTCTCGCAGGTGATCACGCTGTTCATCACGCCGGTGATCTATCTGGCGCTGGACCGGTTCTCCGGGACGGGGCCGTTGCAGATCGATGCCGAGGGCAACAAGCTGCCGGAGAAGGCGCCGGCAGAGACGGTGCGCCAGCACTGAGGCGGCGCGTCTGTATGCCGTTCATGGCCCATTGCGCGGTTCCGCCAGAATCTCCCAGGGTACGTCCAGTGCCCTGGCGAGCTTCTGCAGCGCATCCCGGCTGCCTGCCCGGGAGCGGTTCTCGATCTGGCTGAGATAGGGCTTGCTCAGCGCGCACGCCTGGGCCAGCGCGTCTTGCGTCATTCGGCGGTAGTGGCGCCAGGCCTTGACGGGATGGTCGCCGGCCAGTTCGGCGTCGAGCACGGCGGCCGGCACGCGGAAGCCAACAAACATGCCTTGCATGTGGCAATTGCACCACATCTTTTGCGAGCCCGATATCGACGTGCCCGCATGACGACGTGAGCATCATCACCAACCCGGGCAAGCCCGTATGGAGGTCGTGTCGCGCCAGGGCGAGAAGGTGGTGCGCTACCAGGCCAGCGGGCAAGTGGGCTCAGGCGATGGCATCAAGGCTGGCGTAGCCTATCGGATGAAGGACGGGTCGATGGTGTATGTGCCTGAGCAGGCGGGGCAGCAGGCCGCCAGTCCCACCACCACAACGAGATAAGGAAAGGATCCTGGTGATTTGACATCCTCCTCCCCCTCTCGCTGGTGCTCGCCGGCCGAAGGCCGGAAAGTGGGAGGATTCCTACTGCGCTACGTGATGCTCTACGTAGTCGCTTTGGCGGGTTCCTGCTTCACTGAGTGGCCTGACCGCGCCATCTCTCCACAGGCTATCCGGGCATCGTCCTGCCCTTCCAACAGTTGCAATCCTCGTGTGAGGATGTTTATGGCGCCGACCACGTCGGCGTGGGCTTCGTAGCCACATGCGACACAGGCGAACTTCGCCTGTGTCGTACGGTTCTCTGCGCTCANACATCCGCAGGCCGGACACGTCCGGCTCGTGTTCGCAGGCGGCACTGCCACCAACCAGCCGCCATTCCACGCCACTTTGTACTCCAACTGACGGCGGAACTCGAACCAGCCTTGATCGAGTATGGCCTTGTTCAGGCCCGACTTGGCCTTCACGTTCTTCCCCGGCGCTTC